>DATGXW010000101.1:0-25370 GCA_035298585.1 Phycisphaerales bacterium | reverse complement strand
GTCGTCTTCCTCCCCGGCCTCCGCGGCGTTGAGGGCAACTTCGTCCTGGCCGAAGGACGCATCGAGTCGGCTCGCTCGGCGGTCTTTCAGCTCTACCTCCTGGTCGGCGCTGCACTGCTGGCCGTCTACGCACTGGTCGCGCTGGCGCTCGAACTCTTCATACTACCGCGTCACGTCTACGCCCCCATCCGCCGGATGCTCGCCGCCGACCTTGCCGTGCGCGAAGGCCGGACCGCCGAGGAGGTCATCGATCCGCGGTTCATCCCGCAGGATGAGCTTGGCGAGATCATGCGTTCCCGCAACCAGGCGATCGTGATGGTCAGGGAGCACCAGCAGCGCCTGGCCCAGGCCCTGGAAGACCTCGGCGTCGCCGCCACCGATCTCAAGCGCAAGAACCATCTCCTTGAGAGCACCCGCAAGAACCTCGCCGACGCCGACCGGCTCGCCAGCCTGGGCATGATGTCGGCGGGGATTGCACACGAACTCAACACGCCTCTTGCTGTCCTCAAGGGCCTGGTCGAGAAGCTCGCCCGCGATCCGGCCCGGGGCGTCGACGTTCCGACCGCCGAGCTCATGGCGCGGGTGGTGGGGCGGCTGGAGCGGCTGGGGGAGAGCCTTCTTGACTTTGCACGCGTCCGTCCCCCTCGGAGCGCTCCGGTCACCATCCGCTACGTCGTCGAAGAGGCGATCACGCTTGTGAGGCTCGACCGCCAGTCGGGCGATGTCGCGATCGAGGACCGAATCCCCCTCTCGCTCGTGATCGATTGCGACGCGCCGCGCATGGTCCAGGTCTTTGTCAACCTGATCCGAAACGGCGTGGATGCGCTCCGCACCAAAGAGCCTGCGGGCGACCGCACGCGCCGCGAGCCGCCCACGATCGAGCTCCTTGCCGACGAAAAGGAACGCGACGGCGCGCCCTGGGTCAGCATCACCATCCGCGACAACGGCCCGGGCATCGATCCCGCCATTCTTCCCCGGCTCTTTGAGCCCTTCACATCCACCCGTCTTGACTCCAAGGGCACCGGCCTGGGCCTGGCCGTCAGCGAGGGCATCGTCCGCGAGCATGGCGGCGTCATCCTCGCTCGCAACAGGCCCGACGCGATGGGCGCTGAGTTTGAGATCATGCTTCCGATGACCGCCCCGACCTCGCTCCCAACCTCGGAGCCTCCCGCCGCCGCGCCATCTGGTCACGCCGTTCCCCATCCTCAAAGTTCGCCTAGCCTTGCCACGCGATCGACCGGAGATGCACGTGACGACTGAGAGCACCGAATCCAACGCACAACAGGCCCCGCCGCTCTCGATCGTCGCACTCGACGATGACCCGGATTTCCGCCAGTATGTCCGCGCTGTGCTCGAAGGCGACGGCCACGAGGTCAGGACCTGCGCGACGCCCGAGGAGTTCTACCAGACCTGCGAGGAACGCCTCCCCGACCTCGTCCTGCTCGACATCAAGATGGGCCACTTTTCGGGCGAGGAGGTCCTGCAGGAGATCCGCCGCCGCTGGCCCAAGATGTGCGTCATCGTCGTCACCGGCTACCCCAGCCTCGACAGCATGCGCCAGACCTTCAAGCAGGATGTCTTTGACTACCTCGCCAAGCCCTTCAGTCTCGGCGAACTGCAGAAGGTGCTCACCCAGGCGACGCGCGCCTTTGGACTCGGAGAGCGCCCCCAGGACCGCCTCCGCCACGAGCTGGGCCGGCGCATCCGCCTCGCCCGCATTGACCGCAACTGGACCCTCAAGGACCTTTCGGAAAACTCCGGCGTCAGCGTGAGCCAGCTCAGCTCGATCGAGCGAGGTGCACACCTCCCAAGCATCGAATCCATGGTCGCGATCGCCGGGGCCCTGGAGCAGAAGCCCTCGGAGTGGTTCGCCGAAGCGGGGTTCTGAATGCCGCCGGTCCACGAGTTTCACCGGGATTCACCGGCGGGGGATTTGACTCACCCCCCCGGGCTTGCTTGAGTCCTGCCCACCGTGACCGGATCGTCGATCACCAATTCCTCCGCCGTGGCCATCCAGGTCCCAGGCCCGCCGGCCGTGCCTGGCCCGCCCGGGTTCCTCTTCACCGCCTTCGAACCAAGCGGCGATGACCACGCCGCCACCGTGATCGCCGAACTCCGCCGCCGCCATCCCACCGTCCCGGTCTACGCCTGGGGCGGTCCGAAGATGGAGCGTGCAGGCGCGATCATCATCGAGCACACCGGCCAGGACGCCGTCATGGGCATCCCCGGCATGGGCAAGATCATCGAGCACCTGCAGGTCAATAAGCGGGTCAAGGAGTTCGTCCAGCGCCAACCCCTGCTCGTCCATGTCCCGGTCGATTCCCCCGCCGCCAACACCCCATTGGCGGCGATCGCCAAACGCCACGGCGTCAAGGTCGTCAACCTCGTCGCGCCGCAGTTCTGGGCATGGGGCCCCTGGCGGGCGGACAAGCTTCGCCAGATCAGCGACCTGGTCCTGTGCATTCTTCCGTTCGAGGAACCCTGGTTCAAAGAGCGGCGCATCCCCGCCCGCTACATCGGGCACATGCTCTTTGACCACAAGCTCAACCCCACCCAGCTCGACCAGCAGGCCGACCTCTTTCCACAAGGTTCGCCCAAAATCGCCCTCATGCCCGGTTCGCGCCCCAAGGAAATCGACCGCAACTGGGGCATCCTGCTGCAGGCCTACCGCAGGATTGAATCGCAGTTCCCGGGGATGTCGGGCATGGTCGCCGCGACCACGCCCGGCGTCGAAGCCGTGCTGCGCAGCAAGGCAAGGGAATTCGGCGGCTGGCCCGATTCACTGGGCTGCGTCTGCGGCCAGACCGACGCGGTGGTCCGCTGGACCGACCTCGCCCTGGTCGTCAGCGGCACCGTCACGCTCCAGATCGCCAAGCAGAACAAGCCCATGATCATCCTGTACAAGACCAGCAAGGTCATGTTCAAGCTGATCGGCTCCTGGCTGCTCAAGGCCGAGTTCTTCACGCTCCCCAACCTCATCGCCGGCAAACGCATCGTCCCCGAGCACGTCCCTTATTTCGGCGATGGAGACGACATCGCAGACCAGGCCGCCGCGCTCCTCCGCGACCCTTCCGCGATGGAGCTGCAGAGCCGCGAACTCGCCCGGATCATCACGCGCTTCCGTGGCCTCAACGCCTCCTCGGGCGCTGCCGACGCGATCGAACAAGTCGCCGGCCTCACGCACGCGAGACCGGCATGAGCCACACCGAGCACCAGCGGTTGCCGATCCGGTCCGGGATCGCAAACCCGCCGTGAACCGCCCCCGTCGGCGTCAGACCACGGTCCACCCCGCGATTGAGCGCGATCCCCATGTCGTGCGCTGCCACATGCTCATCTGCGCAGAAGACGACCACCAGCACCCCCCCGTGCATCACCAGGGGATCATCCACCAGCTTCTGGAGATCATCGCACACGGCTTTGACAAGCTGCGTCGAATACTGCCGGTTCGGCGTCGGCACGCCCCGGCGGTATTCAAACTGCCCCAGCACCTTCACTTCAAGCCAGAACGCATCCTGCGCCCCGGCCACTCGTTCCTGGGGCGCTTCCAGCGGAGTCTGTGTGAAAAGCCCCGCCTGATCCGGCACGCCCGCGGAGGTCGCCTTGATCTGGCGGTCTTCCTCAAGCCGTGTGCAACCCTCCGGCAAAAGCACAAGATCACACTTCTCCCGCTGGCTCAGCCGCGCCCCCGCGCGCCGCATGTGCGGAAACACCCGCTCGCGCACCACCACCACCCGCGACGCAAGTGCATCCGCAAGTTCCCCCTGCATCCACTTCTCATCCTTCGAATCAATCCCCTTGGGCGCTTGCTCAAGCTCAATCGCCGCCGACGCAGCGCCCAGCGCCTCCACGCACCACCCCAGGATCTCGCGTTCAATCCACAACTGCCTCATGCCTCCTGCTCGGGTGTCCTGATCGTGTCTGCTCTGAGACTGGGGGCAGGCATCACACGCTTCCTGCAACGGCCCCCGGCTGCTCCCCTGCGCCAACCACGCCCGCGATCTTCTCACGCTGCTCCGCCCCGTGCACCTGCGCGGAGATCGTGCTCTTCCTCCACATCCGCCACAGCATCCACGGCAGCGGCACAATGCACAGCGGCACATACCACCACCACGTCTGAATGTTTGCCCCGTACCACGGAAAATACGTCGACAGCATCGAATGCGTCAGCCACATCCCAGGCTGCACCGTCAGGATCGACACCACCAGGAACACCAGCGGCATCTTCGCCGCCGCCTTGAGCGTGAAATCGATCCGTGTTCCCTCACCCACGTTCGAGAACGCGCCCGTCAGCCAGTGATCAAACGGTTCACCAAAGGCGCGAACACGAAACCCGCCCGCAACCTCCTCAAAACCCGGCAATTTCCCCTTCTGAGAGAGTGCACGAAGCAAGCCGATCACCTTCTCCGGCCCATGTGCAGTCACGATCGGCTCCACGGCCTTTCCCGCCGTCTGGCCCGACGTGTCCTCCAACCCAGCCTGTTGTGCCGCCTCGCTCATCCTGAAGTTCCCTTTCAACCTCGCGCTGCCCCTTCGGGGCATGACCCGCACGGCGCAGTATCCGCCGCAGTGTACACCGGCCAAGCCCCGAAAATGTCGGGGGATTTCCCGTCACTCCATGTGGAGTGGCTGTCATATGCCATCGGCTGGCACACCGTGTGCACTAAGTTCCATCGGTCATGGATCCCGCCATTGCAAGAACCGAAGGTGGCCGCGTGTTGCGGCTGGTCAACGCCGCCGCGTCGCCGTCCGTCACGACGTTGCGTGAACGCAACACCGCCGCGCGCGAGCGTGCACACAACGTGGCTCAGGCCAACGTCCGCGCTGCCAACCTCTCCGGCGACGACGCGCGCTGGATCTTCGCCCAGCAAGTCCGCCACGCTCTCGAAGGTGGCCGGGCGGCGATCCTACCCCCCTCCCGACGCCGCCAGCTCATCGACTCCGCCACCCGCCAGGGGATGCGTCCCTTCGATGCCAACCTCGTCATCGCCATCGTCCAGGACGATGTCCGCACTTCCGCCAACTCAGACCTTCCCACGCTCTCGCTCGTCCGCCCACCTCAAGCTCCCCCCGGGATCGCCTGGACCATCGGCACATGTGCAGCCATCGGCCTCCTCTCGCTGGCCATGCTCAGCCTCCTGATCGCCTGGATCACAGGCTGAATGCACCCGGGACATCCAGTGCGAGCTGCTGCTACGCTCCAGCCGCCAGATGCACATTGCGCGACTGATCGACGCCAACCTCAACCGTGCCTCCGAGGGCCTCCGGCTCCTCGAAGATGTCGCAAGGTTCATCCTCAGCTCGCAAGACCTCTGCGCCCGCTGTAAAAGCCTGCGCCACGCCCTCCGCGATGTCATCGCCCAACTCGGCGGATCGAACCCCGCGTTCGACGCCTTGGGCCTTCTTGCCTCCAGAGACACCCCCGGCGATGTCGGCGTGCCCCTCTCTACGCCCGGTGAACTCCGACGCGAAAACCTCAGCGCGGTCATCTCCTCCGCCGCCGGCAGGGCCGCGGAGGCGATCCGCGTCATTGAAGAATCCGCCAAGCTCGCGGGCTGCATCGCCGCCGCCAGGACCGCCGAGCAAGCCCGCTACGACCTCTACGAACTCCACAAACGCATCGCGCTGGCACTTGGAACCGGCCGTGCCCGCCAATGGTCCCTGTGCGTTCTTCTCTCTGAACACCTCTGTACGCACATGCCATGGACGCAGGTTGCCCAGCGCGCGATCGAGGGCGGCGCGGACTGCCTTCAGCTCCGCGAAAAATCCATCGATGGCGGCGAGCTTCTGCGCCGCGCGCGCACGCTGGTGGCGATCGCCCGTCCCGCGGGCGTCACCATCTTCATCAACGACCGCCCCGACATCGCGATGCTCGCCTGTGCAGATGGTGTGCACGTCGGCCAGCAGGATCTGCACATCTTGGAGGTCAGGAGGCTCGCCGGCGTGGCGTTGATGGTGGGGGTCTCGACCGGGTGCATGGAAGATGCACACCGGGCGTGCCTGGATGGGGCTGACGTCTGCGGCGTGGGGCCCATGTTTGAGACCAAAACCAAACACAAGCCAACCATCGTCGGACGTGACTACCTTACTGCGTATCTCGCCGACCCGGCGACCTCTCGGACGCCGCACCTGGCCATCGGAGGTATCGGGCCGGAAAACGTCTCCCGACTCGCCGAAGTGGGCTGTCAGGGAGTGGCCGTTTCCTCGTGCGTATGCTCGGCTCCTGATCCGGCTGAAGTCTGCCGGGTCCTGCGCCGAAGTCTGTTGCGTGAACCAGCGCCGGACCACGCATACCGGACGAGTGCTCCCTGACCCCGCTTTCCCAGGCAGGCCCCATGTCTTTCCGATTCGAGCACGCACGACTGGCCAACGGACTCACCGTCATCGCGGAGGTCGACCCCTCGGCACACACGGCCGCCGCCGGGTACTTCGTGAAGACCGGCGCCCGTGATGAAGACCCGGCCGTGATGGGGGTCAGCCATTTTCTTGAGCACATGATGTTCAAGGGGACCGCCGACCTCACCGCCGACGACATCAACCGGGCGTTTGACGATCTTGGCGCGAAGAACAACGCGTATACCACCTCGGAGATGACCTGCTTCTACGGGCAGTGCCTCCCCGAGCATCTGCCCCGCATCAACGAGATGCTCGCCCGGATGCTCCGCCCCGCCCTGCGTCAGTCCGACTTTGACACCGAGAAGGGCGTGATCCTCGAAGAGATCGCGATGTACCGCGACAACCCCTTCTGGATCCTCTACGAAGAGGCCGTCCAGCGATACTACGGGGAGCACCGCCTCGGCCAGCGCGTTCTCGGAACCCCCGAGACCATCACCGCGCTCGCCCGCGACCAGATGATGGGCTACTTCCGCGATCGCTACTCGGCCGACAACACCGTCGTCGCACTGGCCGGAAAGCTCGATTTCGACGCCGCCGTGCGCCAGATCGAGTCCATGTGCGGATCCTGGGAGCGCACGGGCGCTCTCCGCGATTCGGCACGCCCCCCGGCCCAGCGCGGCGACTTCCTCCTCCGCGATGCCAAGGTCAGCCGCTACTACCAGATCGCCATCGCCCCCGGCCCCGCCATCGAGGATGACCGCCGCTACGCCGCCGCGCTGCTCGCCCAGATCTTCGGCGCCAGCGACAACAGCCGGCTCCACTGGTCGATCATCGAAACCGGCATCGCCGAGGAGGCACAGGCTTCCTTCGATGCGCGCGACGGCACCGGCGAGTACCTGATCTACGCCTCCGGCGATCCCGCGCGTGCCGACGAGATCTGGTCGACCGTCCAGAAGGAACTCGACGCGTTCATCGATTCGATCACCGAGGACGACCTGGTCCGCCTGCGGAACAAATTCGCCACGGCCGCGACGATCGGGGGCGAGCGCCCGCACGACCGCATGCACCGCCTGGGCCGGCTCTGGCTCCACCTGGGCGAATACAAGCCCCTGGAGCAGGAACTCGAACGGATCAACGCCGTGACGCTCAACGACCTGCGGTCAACCTACGAAGCCTTCCCGATCCGGCCGACGATGGTGGGAAGGCTCATGCCCGCGGAAGGTTGATCGCTGCACTGTCCATCAACCGTCTGAGAAGTACGACGTCGGCTCCGCGGACTTCACGGCCGCCCGTGATCACTGCACCGCCGTCGGATGCTCCGCCCCCGCCGCATCCTTCTTCACCTCGGTCTTCTCGGCCTTCCCCGCCGCCCACAGGATGCCGCCCGCCATGTGTTCCAGGAACTCCGCCTCCTGGAAGCTTTCCTTGGTGTGCCCGCCGCCGGTGTACCACGACCGCCCGCCGCCCACCTCGTGGCACCACGCGATCGGGTGGTCATCCCCGTTTTCGCCACCCTTGTAACTGGTCTCATCGAGCGACGCGAGCACCTGCACACGGGGGCGCGGGCTCTGGTGGAAGTTGTACCACTCATCCCGCCGCTTCCACTTTTCCGTCAGGTGGTGGGTCGAGGGGTGGCTTCGATCCTCGACGTTGATCACAGCCTCCTGGATCTGCGGGTGCGACTTGAAATACGCGCCCACCAGCGTCCCGTACCACGGCCATTCGTACTCCGTATCCGAGGCCGCATGGATCCCCACGTACCCGCGTCCCTTGGCGATGAAAGCCTCGAAAGCCCCTTCCTGCTCCTTGTCGAGGACATCACCCGTGGTGCTCAGGAAGATCACCACGCTGAAGGGTTCGAGCTTTTCGGCGGTGAAGTACGCCGAATCCTCCGTGGCCTCGACGCTGAATCCGTGCTTCTCTCCAAGCCCGCGGATCGCCGCGATCCCCTCGGGGATCGAGTCGTGACGGAACCCCGCGGTCTTCGAGAAGACCAGCACCTTGAACGTGGGTTCGGCCTTGGCCGCCTCCTGGGCGGGCTGTGCAGGCTGGACACCCGTCGTCTCGGCGGGCTGCGTGTTCATCAGGACTGTGGCGGCCAGACCGGCCAGAAGCGTCAGCATCATGGTGTGCAAGAGTACCCGATCTCCGCACACGGAGAGCACACCCATGGAACTTCCCGGTCCGTGCCTGAAGGACCCCTCGGGGGTACTTCACGAACCCCCTGCCACCGGCACCCGCTCCACGATCTCGAGCCCAAACGCGTCCAGCTTCGGATACTCCGCCTGGCTGTTGGTGATCAGCCGGAGCTTGCTCAGCCCCAGGAGCCGAAGAATCTGGCTCCCGGTGCCGTACTCGACCATCGTCGAAGGCACCGACTTGTGCGGCCGGTCCTCATCGCTCGTTTCGAAGGGCGTCTGGAGCTGCTGCCGCCACCCCTCCCCCGACCACTGCGGACGCAGGTACACGATCGCGCCACGGCCTTCGCGCTGGATCATCCGCATGCTCTCACGCAGTGTGCATCCCGTCGCGCCAGCGGCCGAGGAATCCAGATCAAGAAAGATATCGCCAAGTAGATCGCGCCGATGCACACGCACCAGCGTGGGCTCGGGCGTCTCCGACGGCGTCCCGTCGTCCGCCACCTGCCCCACGCCGCCCACCGTCAGCGCCAGGTGCGGCAGCGCATCTCCAACCGATCGGAAAGCAAAGAGCGTGAACTCACCCTCCGCCGTGCGGATCTTCCGCCCCCCCTCGGGGGACAACCGCTGCACGTGCGTCCCACGCGCGAGCCGATGCTCGATGATCTGGCGGACACTGCACATCCTGATCCCGTGCATGCGGGCCAGGATCTCAAGCTGCGGAAGCCGCGCCATCTCGCCATCATCGCCCATGATCTCGATGATGATCGCCGCGGGATAGAGCCCCGCCAGCCGGCACAGGTCGACCGACCCTTCCGTCTGCCCGATGCGCACCAGCACGCCGCCATCCCGCGACCGCAGCGGATTGATGTGGCCGGGCCTGACAAAGTCCTCCGCGCTGAAGCTCGGATCGATCGCCATCTGGATCGTCCGTGCGCGCTCCTTGGCGGAAACGCCGGTCGAGAACCCGTGCCGGGGATGACCATCGATCGAGACCGTGAAGGCGGTCCCGCGTGCGGAGGTATTCACTGCCGCCTGGGGCGTCAGGGCGAGCCGTTCGCAGTCGGCTTCGGTCATGGAAAGGCACATATACCCCCGCGCCACCGAGAGCAGAAACGTCACCGCCTCGGGCGTGACAAACTGGGCCGGGAGCACGAGGTCACCCTCATTCTCCCGGTCCTCATCGTCGGTGAGGATCACCATCCGCCCAGCGCGAAGATCGGCCAGCACTTCATCGATCGTGGCAAACATGTCGACGATCGTATTCGCAGAGCCCCGCCGGAACGAGGCGTGAACCCATCCAGCGAGGGGGGGGCGCGATCATTCTTCGTGAAGGCTCCGATCACCCCCGACCCGAGGCGCGCGGCCCCTTCGCCGGGCGGGGCGCATGACCTGTTGATGCGGATGGGGGTGATGGGGGTGATGGGGGGGCATCGCTGGGGGCGGGGAAGTTCATCCAGTCCTCGCTCGCCCCGGCCGAAGATTTTCGCCCGCCTGCGACATGCCTCTTGCCCGACGTTGGCTTCTTTGACCGGCTGTTCTCCTTGAGAATCTCAGGGAGGCTCATCTCATCAGAATCTGACGTGATCACCCGCGTCGCGAGCAGCCCCCACATGATCGCAAACCCCGCCGCCGCCCCCGCCACGTGTGCAATGTAATTCACCGCGCCATTGCCGCTGGTCACCAGCCCCCAGATATCAAGCCCGACGTAGCACAGGATCACCCAGTACGCCGAGATCTCAAAGCTCCCCGCGTACATCAACGTGAACCAGTAGAAGACCGAGATGTCGTTGCGCGGGTACATCACCAGGAACGCCCCGATCACCCCCATGATGGCCCCCGACGCCCCGAGCGTCGCAGGACCCGTTCCGACCGCGAGCCAGACCAGCCCCTCGATCACGCCCACGGCGGCGTAGAAGAGCAGGAACAGGACATGGCCCAGCTTCGCGTTGATCGCGTTGCCGAAGACAAAGAGCGCGACCATGTTCCCGATCAGGTGCCCGAGGTTCGCGTGGCCTATCAATGAACCCACGAGCTGCAGCGCTGAAAAATCCTCGCCTCGGTATAGCACAAAGATGTGCTCATAGCTCTCGCTCCCCCAGTACATCATCGTCCCGAGGATTGTCCCCGCGATGAGGAGCCAGTTGGCAAACGGCCGGCGTTCCATCGGAACGTCCACGGTATACGGAAATATCATCGAATCCCCTCCCCTTGCCGCCGGAGTCTATTTCGCCAGCGGCGACCTGCCTTCTGCGATCGCCTGCGCAGCGCCGGGCTTGACAACCTGCGAGATGAACGCCGCGTACTCCTGGTCCGCCATCGCAAGATCCGCCGTGCAGTACGCCTGGATCAACTGCGGCCCGCGGCGGCGCATCATGTGGCTCCGCGCTGCCTGACCGCCCAGCGTCCGCTCCAGATGGTGCGTCAATCGGCTCCTGGATGCATCCATCAGGGCATCCGCCAAGGGCTCGGCGTACTTGCCTGATTCACCCTCGCGGAGAAAGTGCACAAGCGCCCACACCTGGGCGTAGTACGTCAGCGCCCGTTCATCACTCCGCGCCAGCTCATCCTGCGGCGTCGTGTTCACCAGTTCCTGCAGCGAGAGCAGCCTTCCCCGGTCCGACGCCCGCCGCAGCGCCTCAAACCGCTCGAAGTTCCGCCAGGGCTCGAACTGCGTCGCCGTGCGCTGGCGGTTCCAGCGGTACCCCTCCATGTACGTCGCGATTCCTTCCTCCAGCCACACCGGCAGCGGATCCTTCAGCACCGTCTGCGTGTACTGGTGCCACCCCTCGTGTGCAACCAGCGCAAACGTGTCCCGCGGCCCCACGTTGTAGAGCAGTGCACGTCCCCCCAGCGTCACCCCCCCGCGCTGGATCTGCTCGAACGACCGATCATCCGGCCCCAGCACCGACCTGCACAGGTCAAGCCACTGCGGCCGGTTGGCCATCAGGTACGTGTCCATCGCACGCGTCGGTCGCGGCAGGGGACCAAGCGCTGTCGAGTAATACCCGAGTGCGGTTTCCAGGAAACGCGGCATCGAATCGATCATCCACGGCCAGTCCGCCGTCGTGAAGATCCGGTACGAAGGCGTCGTGATCACCTTGCCCGGCTTGCCCGCAAAGGTCCACGCCTCGGTGCTCAAGACAAGCTGCGCGGGCAGTGCGGGCGCGGAAAGCTCGGCGGGCGAAGCACCCGGAGAGGCGATGGCGGTGGGGGAGTTCTCCGCGTTCCTGGCGCTCCCCGCCTCGCTGCACCCGGCAAGGAACAGGCACGCCCCCGCGCCGGCCCCCGCGGCGATCGCGCCCACCCGCACACCCATCCGCAGCAGATCCTGCACGCGTGACACTCCTTTGCCCCGCACAGCATACCGCCGTTCCGCTCGGGTGCGCTCCTCTGCCGCTCTGAACGCGGCAGGCCTCACGGGCTTCTTCTCTCAGGACCCCTGCTTTGGCCCTCTCACCCGCCCAGCTTCTTCAACGCATCCGCCGCCGCCGAACGGTCCGCGATCGCCTTGGCGAGCTGGTCCTTGGTTTCCTGCACCATCTTGGGCGGGGCCTTCTGTGCATACCCCGGGTTGGCGAGCCGGCCTTCCAGCGTCTGCATCACCTTTTCACAGTCCGCGATCACCTTCTTGAGACGCTCCACCTCCGCCCCAGCGTCCACCGTCGACGCGTCCGCCAGGTTGCTCGCCGCGTACTCGCGACCTTCGAACGTGAAGACCGTGTGCACACCATCCGCGCCCTGGGTCGTCATCCGCTCAAGACCCGCCAGTGTCGAGAGCAGCACGCCCTGCGATTCCCACGCCGCCGCGACGTGCCCGGGCATGTGCAGCACGATCTTCCGCTTGGGCGCGACGTTGTGCATCGCCCGCACTTCGCGGATCGCCGTGATGAACCCCTGCATGTGCACAAACTCCTTCTCCGCCTCCTCATCCCGAAGCGAGGGCGACACCCGCGGCCACCCCGCCGTGCAGAGAAGTTCACCCTTGCGCGGAGGCGTCAACTCAAGCCCCTCCACCTCGTGCACCGGCAGCAGCTTGACCGTCTCGTACACCGCTTCCGTCACATAGGGCGCGATCGGGTGCAGCAGCCGCAGGATCGCGTCCAGCACCCCGCGCAGCACCGCACGCTGCGCGGGATTCTCCGCCACCGTCGGCTTGATCCCCTCGAGGTACCAGTCGCAGAAGTCGTTCCAGAGGAGCGAGTAGATCGTCTGCGCATAGCCTGCAAACTCAAAGTTCTTGATCGACTGGTTGATCTCCCGCGCGGCGTTCTCAAGCCGCGAGAGCATCCACCGGTCGATCAGCGTCAGTTCCGACTGCTTCACAGCGCCGGCGTGGGAATCCTTGCCGTTCGGGGCGGCCGTGATGATCCCAACCGCGAAGCGTGCTGCGTTCCACAGCTTGTTGCAGAAGTTCCGCCCCGCATCAAACTTGTCCGAGGTGTTGCGGCCCTGGGGATCCTTTTTCACCGGCAGACGAACGTCCTGGGTGTTGGTGGCCATGCTGCACACGGTGAACCGCATCGCATCCGCGCCGTGCGTGGCGATGATGTCGAGGGGATCGACGCCGTTGCCGAGCGACTTTGACATCTTCCGGCCTTCACCATCCTGGATCACCGCGTGCACGAACACATCGCGGAACGGCACGGGGCCGTTGCCCTTGCCTTCACCCATGAAGTACCGGTTGAACATCACCATGCGCGAAACCCACAGCGTGATGATCTCGCGTGCGGTGCACAGCGTGCTGGTCGGGTTGAAGGCTTCCAGCAGCTTGGGGAAATCAGAAATCCCCGTCTCTTTCGCGGCCTGCTCGGGATTGGGCCAGCCCATCGTGGACATGGGCCAGAGGCCGGAGGAGAACCAGGTGTCGAGGACGTCGGGGTCCTGGACGGCATCCCAGTGCTCTAAGTACTGCACAATGTCACGATCAGCACCTTCAGGATCTCGAACACAACACACCAAAGCGTGCTGAGTGCGTTCGAACTCCATCGCAAACTCCGTAGAGTTCAAATCCCAGAGAGACTTGTGCGGAGCCAATTTGTTAGCGATTCGACCTTCGTCGAGCCATTGCCTCATTTGGTTACGGACGGATTCTGCGTGGATGCCTCCGTCTCTTGTAAATGCAGCTTTCATCAAATTGTCGAGATACCACACCGGAATCCGGTGTCCCCACCAAAGCTGCCTTGAAATGCACCAGTCCCGGATCCCATCATGCCACTGCTCGTACGTCTTGGCGTACCGCTCCGGATGAAACGCGAGCGCCCCATCCCCTGACTCGCTGCCTTGGTGCCTCCCTGCCTTGATGCCTTCCCTAGACACAGGTGGGACACCTGTGCCACGAGATCCCGTAGAAGAACCAAGAGCCCTGTTCGCCGCTCCCGCCAACCTCTCATCCGTCACCTTCACGTACCACTGATCGCTCAAGTACGGCTCGATCACCGCCTTGCTGCGATCTGAGTGCTTCACGCTGTGGCGGTACGGCGTCACCTTCTCAAGCAGCCCCCGCGCCTTGAACTCTTCCACCACCTTCGTCCGCGCTTCCTCACGCTTCATCCCCACAAACAGGTGTGCATCACCCACATCGCTCCACCCGTGCTTGTCCGACACCCGTCCATCCGGCGACAGCATGTTGATCAGCACCGGCTTCCCGCGCGCACTCGACCACTCCTGCATCGCACCCTCGACCGAGTGCCTCCGCCCGATCTCATAGTCGTTCCCATCATGTGCGGGCGTCACCTTCAAGAACCCCGTCGCAAACTGCGCCTTGGGGTCCGCCGCCTCTTCTTCGTTCCGCGCCATCTCCTTGGGCAGCACCACATAGCTGTCCTCAAGAATCGGAATCACGCGGCCCACCAGCGGCAACTCCACGAACAGCCCGCGCAGCGCCTTGGCCCGCGGATCATGCGGATTCACCGCCACCGCCGAGTCGCCCAGGTACGTCTCCGGCCGCGTCGTCGCCACCGTGATCCACGCGGGCTCATCGGGATTCTGCCCATCCGCCCCCGGATACCCGCGGCGCGCAAGCTCCTCCCAAGTCACCGGCTGCGCATCTTCCTTGCCTTCGCCCTCGCTGCCTTGATGCCTCGATGCCTTGGTGCCTTCTTGCCTGCCCTCTCGCACAAGCGGATACCGCAGGTAGTAAAACGCCGCATCCACCTCCTCGTCATAGCACTCATCATCCGCCACCGCCGTCTGCAGCGCTGGGTCCCAGTTCACCAGCCGCTTGCCGCGGTAGATCAGCCCATCCTGAAACAGCCGGAAAAACGCCTCGCGGACGGCGCGTGCACACGTGTCGTCCATCGTGAAACGCTGGCGGTCCCAGTCGCACGAGCACCCCATCTTCTTGAGCTGACCCGTGATCACCGCCTCGTACTCATCCTTGAACGACTGCACTTCCGCCACAAAGGCGTCCCGCGAGTACGCCTGCTTGAGCGCACCCTTGAGCTTCCCTTCCTTCCGCAGGCGCTTCTCGACCACCGCCTGCGTCGCGATCCCGGCGTGGTCCGTCCCCGGCATCCACAGGGCCTCGTACCCCATCATCCGGTGAGAGCGCACGAGCACATCCTGCAGCGTGTTGTTCAGCGCGTGCCCCAAGTGCAGCGCCGCCGTCACGTTCGGCGGCGGAATCACCACGCAGTACGGCTCCGCCTCCCCCGACAGGACCCGTGCAGGGTCGGCGTGGAAGGCCTTGGCGGCGTTCCAGCGTTCGCGGATGCGGTCTTCGTGGTCCGAGGGCTTGTAGGCCTTGGGAAGTTCAGGAATCGTGGTGTGCATATCCGACATGATGCCCCGATGGTAGTCGGTTCGATACCATCCACGTCCCGGCGGGAGGCTCTCACCCTGAAACCTTCCCGGCCCGCTTCGGAGCAACTCCACCATGGCAAGCCGCTACATCGTCCACGGAAAGAACGCCTCCAACGGCCAGACCGTCCAGAAGGTCATCGAGGCCTCCTCCGCCAAGGAGGCTGAGGAGATCGCCACCCGCATCGGCGTCCAGGTCCTGGGATCCGAGATCGAGTCAGACCCGGCCGCACGCCCCCCCGCGAGCGGCGTCGGCACGATGGGCCTCCGCGGCACCCTCCCCGATACCCCGGAAGAGCCTGTCTGGGAAGGCAACCCCAGCCAGTGGACCAACTTCGGGTGGTACGTCGGGTGCATCCTCATCATCCCGATCCCCTTTGCGATCTACCACTACCTCCGCACACGCACCACCAGGTACGTCCTTACCAATCAGCGACTCCGCCTGGAAACCGGCATCGTCGCCCGCTCGATCGAAGAGGTCGAGCTCTACCGCATGAACGACTCGGCCGTCCGCCAGAGCTTCATCGAACGACTCCTGGGCGTCGGCACCGTCTGGCTCCAGACCAGCGATGAGCGGAACCCCGAAATCACGCTCCGCGCGGTCCCCAACCCCGCCGGCCTCCGCGAAGACATCCGCAAGCACGCCGAGGCCCGCCGCCGCTGGCGGCGCGTCGCCGAAATCGAACTCCAGTAATCAACTCCATATCAGGCCGGCTGCCCTGCTCCTGCCTGCTTTGAGGCGGGGGCAGGCATCACGCGCCTCTATCTGTCTGTCGCCCGCGATACCGCACGCCTCGCCGCCTGGATGCCTTCTCCTCCTGCACACCCCTTTCCCCGCTCCTACCCTGCCCCCCGTATGTCCGAAACGACCTCCCCAAAGCAATCGATCTCCTCCGTCCGCACCGGCGTCTCGCACTTCTGGTCGCGCACGCTCATCCCGACCACCCGCGAAGCCCCCAACGACGCCGAGACCCCCAGCCACATCCTTTTGCACCGCGGCGGCTTCATCCGCCAGGTCGGCGCGGGGATCTACGACTACCTCCCCCTTGCCTGGCGCACCCTCCGCAAGATCTCCGACATCGTCCGCGATGAAATGGATTCCGCCGGCGCGAGCGAGATGCTCATGCCCGCACTTGAGCCCTTCGAACTCTTCGAAGGCACCAAGCGCCACGAGGATTACGGCGACAACCTCTTCCGCCTGGTCGACCGCAAGGGCCGGAACAACGCACTCGCGCCCACGCACGAAGAGGTCATCACCCAGCTCATGATCGGCTGCGTCAGCAGCTACAAGACGCTCCCCCTCAACCTCTACCAGATCCAGACCAAGTTCCGCGACGAAGCCCGCCCGCGCGCGGGCCTCCTCCGCTGCCGCGAATTCATCATGAAGGATGCGTACTCCTTCCACACGCACATCGAGGGCAAGGGCGGCCTCAACGAAGCCTACGACGCGATGTACAAGGCCTATTCCAACATCTTCTCGCGCTGCGGGCTCGACTACTCCGCCGTTGAAGCGGAATCAGGACCCATCGGCGGCAGCGCCAGCCACGAGTTCATGGTCAACTGCGCCAGCGGTGAAGACACGATCCTCAAGTGCCCCGCGACTGGCTACGCCGCCAACGTGGAGAAGTGCGAGATCGGCGAGCGTCCGCGCGGCACCTTCCAGGAGCCTGCGACCGGGGAACTCACCGAGGTGCACACACCCAACCTCCCGGGCATCGAGGAGGTCGGCAAGTTCATGAAGGTCAAGCCCGACCGGATGCTCAAGACGATTGTGTTCACGCCCAAGGGCGACGCTGCGGGCCGTCCCACGTGGATCGTCGCGGTCGTGCGCGGCGACCACGAAGTGAACGAAGGCAAGGTCAAGTCCCTCGCCGGCGGCCCCGTGGAGCTTGCAAACATCGATGAGGCAAAGAAGGCCGGATTCGCCGTCGGCTACGTCTCGCCCCGCGTCGTCAACACCGTCCCCGGTGTCCTGCTCCTCATCGATGCCGACGCCAGCCACGGCGGCTTCTGGGCATCTGGCGCAGACAAGCCCGACCACCACGTCAAGCACTTCAACTGGCGCCGCGAGCTTGGTGCAGTGCTTGACGATGCATCCCGCGTGAAAGTGGGGGATGTCCGCAACGCCATGGCTGGCGATCCCTCGCCCCGTGCAGCAGGTTCCACCCTCATCACCGCCAAGGGGATCGAGGTCGGCCACATCTTCAAGCTCGGCACCAAGTACTCCGACGCCATGGGCCTCCAACTCCTCGACCCCCAGGACAACGCACGCAAGAGCGTCATCATGGGGTGCTACGGCATTGGCGTCAGCCGCACCATGGCCGCGTGCGTCGAGATGTCCCACGACGCCGACGGCATCATCTGGCCCGCGGCCATCGCCCCCTACCACGTTCTCATCGTCCTGATGAAGCCCGACGACCAGCGTCAGCGCGACGCCGCCGGCAAGCTCGCCTGCCAGCTCGTCGGCAGGGGCGTCGATGTGCTCATTGACGACCGCGATGAACGCCCCGGCGTCAAGTTCAAGGATGCGGATCTCGTCGGCATCCCCGTCCGCATCACCGTCGGCGACAAGGCTCTCGATGCAGGGGGCGTCGAGTTCAAGCTCCGCAAGGACACCCAGTCCAAGGGTGAGGTCATCTCACTCGACACCATCATCGACCGCTGCCTGACTGCACTCCAGGCCTGATCTCTACTGCGCCTTCTCTACGGGGCCGGGCGTTTCCAGGCCCCGTCTTCATTTTCTGATCTGCTCTCTCCAACTCGGGGCGTCCTGCTCTGCTGCTCATACAAAGCCAGCCGCAGATACACGCTGATCAACGCAGATCAGAAAATGCCTCTGTCTGTTCCCTCTTCCCCTGCCTTCATCCGCGTCCATCCTTGCAATCCGCGGCAAGTTCTTCTCTTCGTATTCTGCCTTGATGTGCCGCTGTGCCCTGTGCGGCTGTGCACATTTACTTCTTCTTCCCCTTCTTCCCCGCCGCCTTCTTGGCTTCCTTCTTCATCTTCTCGTTTGCCGCCACCACGCCCGCGAGCGG
The DNA here is from genome assembly GCA_035298585.1 of Phycisphaerales bacterium. GTDB lineage: Bacteria > Planctomycetota > Phycisphaerae > Phycisphaerales > UBA1924 > JAEUJB01. The sequence continues at coordinate 7,063 of DATGXW010000101.1, read as the reverse complement.
CTCCTCGATCCCCATCGGATGCCCGATCCAGGCGATCTTCCCCTCGCCATCCACGATGAACGCCGTCGGCAGCCGGTCCTGGCCCGCCGCCTCCATCCACGACGACACCATCTCCCGATCCGCCTCAAAGGCCACGCGGTACTTGAGCCCGTTCCCAAGCTCCTTCACCGCCGTCTCCACCATCGACTTGCGCGTGTCGGGCCCCGCGCTGGGCAACCGCTCCGCCCCCGCCATCCCGATCACCACCACATCATCGCTCGACGACTGGGCCGCGTTGAGCTTGGGCACCGACTCCGTGCACCACCGGCACCATGTCGCCCAGAATGAAACGACGTACACCTTCCCCTTCTCGAACGACTTCACCTCATCACCCTTCACCCACGCATCCGCCTTGAAGGCCGGCGCAGCATCGCCAACCTTCAGCGTCACACCCTTGGCGGGCCTGGCCGCCGGCGTTTCCGTGGAAGTGGTGGGGGTGGGGGGAAGAGTGGGGGAGTTGCCCGGCGACGTTGGCGCAGGGGAAGCCGGCGCCGACTTCTTCAGCGGTGTGTGCGTTTCCTTCCCCGGCTTCACCTCATTCTGCCCCGTCGCAAGCCCCGCCGTCAGCACCAGCACCGCGTACGCCACGCCCATCGCTCGAGTCTTCATCGCCACGTGCACACTCCTTGTGGACACCGGGCTTCCACGCCCCGTGTCCACACCGTATGTATCGTCTCACGCCCCTCATTCGCAACACCCCGCACTTTCCCCATCCACCCGGCCCTGCAACCATCCTGGGCATGCCCGAGTTCACCCTCCACCTCGCCGACACGCCCCCCCTCATCGACGCCTTCCGCGCCCTGTGCATCGAGTATCAGAACTCCCTCCCCTTCTCCCTCTGTTTCCAGGGCTTTGACGCGGAAATGGCCGAACTTCCCGGCAAGTACGCTCCGCCCCGCGGAAGGATGTACGTCGCCCTTGCCGCCGACGGCACGCCTGTCGGATGTGCCGCCATCCGCGAGATCGAGCCACTCGTCGCCGAACTCAAACGCATGTACGTCATCCCCGCCTGTCGCGGCAGGGGGGTTGCACGTGCGATCGCCTCCCAACTGATCGAGGATGCACGCGCCATCGGCCACCGCCAGATCAAGCTCGACACCTCCGGCGACATGCTCCCCGCGCAGGGCCTCTACCGCTCGCTGGGATTTGTTCCCACCGAACGCTACAACGACGACCCCATGGAGGACACGCTCTACTTCGCGCGCACGCTCTGACGACCTCGCCCCCTGTAGCTCCGCCAACTTCTCAAAGCCCACCCGGCCGCCGGTCGTTGAACACCGCATACTCCTGGCGACCCAGGGGGAGCTTCGCACGCAGGTCCGCCCCGAGGATGGTGTGCAGCTTCCGCCTCGCCTCTTTGTCCATCTCGTACCGCTGCATCCGCAGCTTCTGCACCGGATGCCCCTCGGGGAGCCTCCACTGCGAGTAATAGTCTGAGTCATCCTGCGGTTTCTCGCGCCCGAGCCCGACCGCCAGCTTGTACGGCATCATCTCTTCCTCGTACCGCCGGTTGGCCTCGCGCATCTGCTTCTTCCACGCCGCCACCTGCGATTCGTATGCACTCTTGAGTTCCTCCACCGCCTCCTTCTCCTTGGGGGTGATGTCCTCGAGCTTCAGTGCCGCCTCGATCTGCGCCTGCCCCCGCGTCTTGAGGTCCACCTGCTCGGCGTCCTGCTTGTCAAGCTCCGCCAGGAGCTGCGCCCGCTTCTCACCTTCAAGCAACTCCGCGATCTGCTGTACAGTCCGCTCATTCAGATCCCGCATCGCGATCCTGATCCGCAGGGCATCCTTGAACATGATCTCCGCCGCCGCCGGGTCGTTCTTCACAAGCTCGTGAAACTTCCCCTCGTTCTCCTCGATGAACGCCTTCCGCTGCAAGAGCAGCCGGTCCAGGTCCAGGCTGTACCGATCGAGCGACTCCTCGACGTCCTTGGGCATCGGCTCGAGCTTCAAGCCCGACACCAGCTTCACCACGTCCAGGTCCTCACCGGTCAGCCGCCCCCCCGACATCCGCATCCGTCGAAGCTCCCGCTCGACGATCGGCCAGCGCCCCTCCTGCTCACGGTTCAAAAACGCCTTGATGTCTTCGAGCAGCCCGTCCCGGAGCTTCTCCGACCGCTTGTTCCACGCCTCGATCTCCTTCTGCATCGGCTGGAGCTTCCCCGGGTCGACGTACATCTCAGACTCATCGATCGCCTCGTACATCTGCTCGCGGACCTTCGCTCCCTCCCGCCGCACCGTCTCCGCGTACCCCTCGTACAGCGACTCCATCACTTCCACCTCGTCGGGCTTGAGCTTGAGCACGCGGATGAACACGTTCAACTCCGCCTGCGTCAGCGTCGCCTCGAACGTCTGGCTGCTCGCAAAGCTGAACGCCATCGACCCCTGTCCATGTGCATCCCGCGTCCCGAGCATGCACACGGCCACCAAGACCCCGATCATCCGCCCTGCACACCGCCAACCTCCGCGTCCGCCCATCCCCGTCGCCGTACCCATCGCAAACCCCTTCCAGGCCATCCTGACCCTGTTCTGTTTTACATAACGCATATTATCGGACTTTGCCTGTCTAGCTCGCCCTGGAATCCCAGCCCCTTTCGAACACACTCTGCCCGCCCCGCTCTCTGCTGTCTGCCGCTAGCTCACTGCTGTCTGCTCTCCACCACCCGCTCCCTCACCGCAGCGTCGGGTCCCACCGACGCCGCCACTTCACCGAGTGGTTGATTTCATCGTGCCGCCTGGGCTCGTAGTGGCCATCCACGTACACCGTGTTCCCCGTCCCGCCGTGGCGGATGTTCACCCCCTCGCTCGCCGCCTCGATGTAGGGGAACCACAACGTCGAAGACCATTTCCCATCGGGCTTGGGGTTGGTGTCCGCCGTGAACAGGCACATGCTCGGACTCACCACCTGTGCAATCTGGAACGAGGGACGCGTCCCAAGCGCCCGCCCGTCACGATTTGCCCACCACGCATCCGTCGCTCTTGAGTCCGCCATCGTGTACGGGCTGAAACCCAGCCAGAAGGCGTTGTACCCGTACCCCACCCGGTGTGCAGTAAACCCCCACGACCACGCGTAGTTATTGTCCGTCCTCCGGTACTTCGTCGATGGACACTGGAACAGCGACTTGTGTGCTTCATCCTTCATCGCCTGCGCCGCCGTCAGCAGCCCGCGATCCTGGTAATTCGTGTAGATCAGCGTTCCCCACCACCATTCCGCGTCGAGGTTGTTGAACCCCGGCGAACGGTGCGGCGGGAAAAAATCCTTGTAATCACTCCCGTACTGCGACACCAGGCTCGCGATCTGACCAAGCTGAACCCCGCATTTGAGCTGCCGTGCGCCTTCCCGCGCCTTCCCAAGGGCTGGCAGCAAAATCCCGATCAGGATCGCTATCACCGCCACCACCACCAACAGCTCGATCAGGGTGAACCCGCTCGAAGCACTCTTGCCCACCTGTGCGTTTCGCTCAGACATGCCCGCACTCCCCGCCCGGCCCACCCAACCTCGCCCAACCCAAGCCATTCCTTGCCGCCGCACACCCGGCACATCTCGCCAAGCCTAACGCAACCCTCTATCCCCGGCAATCACGTTCCCCTCACCACGCCCCTCATCAGGATCTTCACAGGACTACTCCACGCACACGCTCCTGAGTGGTTCCCATGCCCCTCCCGCCCAATACTCGCCACATATGACCACCACCATCGCCCTCGATCCCGCACGCGGCCTGGGTCTTGACCACTTCCACGCGATCGTGTGCAGCAACGCACACGCCACCCTCCCGCCCGACGCACTCGCCCGCATGGAAGCCTCCCGCGCCGTCGTCGAAGCCTGCCTCACCGATGGCAAGGCCCACTACGGGATCAACACCGGCTTTGGCTCCCTCGCCCGCAAGCGCATCAGCGACAGTGATGTCGCGGCACTCCAGCGAAACCTCATCCGCTCCCACGCCGCCGGCGTCGGCGCACCGCTCCCCGCCGAGATCGTCCGCGGAATGATGCTCCTCCTGGCCGCCTCGCTCGGCCGCGGCGCTTCGGGCGCTCGCCCCGTCGTCGCCCAGACGATCCTCGACATGCTCAACGCACAGGTCACCCCCGCCGTCCCGGAGACAGGCTCGGTCGGCGCCTCGGGCGACCTCGCCCCCCTCGCGCACATCGCCCTCGCCGCCATCGGCGAAGGGCACGTCCTCACCCCGTCGGGCGTCGAGCCCGCCGCCGACGCACTCGCCCGCGCCGGCATCCCCCCCCTCTCGCTCCAGGCCAAGGAAGGCCTGGCGATGATCAACGGCACGCACCTCATGGCCGCGCAGGCCGCCCTGCTCATCACCCGCTCACTCACGCTCCACGACGCCGCCGTCGCCGCCTGCTGCATGTCGATCGACGCCGCACGCGCCACGGACACCTTCCTCGACACGCGCGTCTACCACCACCGCGTCCATCCCGGCCCCGCCCGCGTCGCCGCCCTCATGCGCGACTGGCTTGAGCACAGCCAGATCCTCCCCTCGCACCGCGTCGACGACCCGCGTGTCCAGGATCCCTACTCCTTCCGGTGTGCACCCGCCGTCCTGGGCGCTGCACACGACACGCTGCTTTACATAAACACCGCCGTCTCCCACGAACTCGCCGCCGTCACCGACAACCCGCTCGTCTTCCCCGCCACCCCGAGCTCCCCCGCCGCGATCGTCTCCGCAGGCAACTTCCACGGCATGCCGATCGCGATCCCCCTGGATGTCCTCTCGATCGCGATCTCGCACATCGCCGGCATCTCCGAGCGCAGGACCTTCTGGCTCCTCTCGGCGTTCGAAAAGGAAAGCGAGCTTCCGCACTACCTCACCTCCACGCCCGCCCTCAACTCAGGCCTCATGATCGCCCAGTACACCGCCGCCGCCGCCTGCAACGAGATCATCACGCTCACCACCCCCGCCTCCCCCGCCAACATCTCGACCAGCGCCGGCATCGAGGATTACAACTCCTTCGGCCCCCGCGCTGCCGCCAAGGCGCGCCGCGCGCTCGACCTTGCCACCTCCGTCGTCGCGATCGAATTCCTCTGTGCAGCCCAGGGCCTCGAATACCACCGCCCTCTCAAGACCGGCGCCAGGCTCGAACAACTCCACCAACGCATCCGCGAGCGCGTCCCCAGGCTCACCGACGACCGGTCCCCCGCACCCGACATCGAAGCCATCCGCACATTGATCTCCACAGGCCAGCTCTCCCGCACCTGAACCCTTCGCCGGCAGCCCTGCGGCGCACGTGTCTCTCTCCTGTGCGCCGGGCAGCCTGCTCCTGTCTGCTCTGGGGCAGGGGCATGCATCACTCGCTCACCGCACAACGCTCCATCTCTTCCACTTCATCTTCGACTCTGTGCGCTATTGCCCTATGGCTCCGTGTCACGCACACGGCCCAACTCCCCCACCACTTCACATATTCCCTCACCGCCGCAAGTTTTTTTCATCGCCCACTCCACTTGTTCGCACAACTTCCGCGCGGTAGGCTCACCCTTGATCGATGGGAGGGCTCGTTCGTGCCGATGTTGAAGCACGAAGGAGCGATTGCGGCGGCACACGCCTTCTCATGTGCCCCCGCAAAGGTGTGCATGAACCCCGTGTGCACGAAGGGACACCCATGACCCGCGTCAAGACCAAGCCGCGCCGATCGGCTTCCCATCCCCGTACCAACCCATCCACGTCTGTACCTCGCACCATCCGCGCCCCACGTGGCCCCGAACTTACCTGTGCATCATGGCCCATCGAGGCCGCCATGCGCATGCTCATGAACAACCTCGACCCCGAGGTCGCCGAACGCCCCGAGGATCTTGTCGTCTACGGCGGCCGCGGCCAGGCCGCCCGCTCCTGGGAAGCATTCGACGCCATCATCGCCACCCTCAAGCGCCTCAAGGCCGACGAAACACTCCTCGTCCAGTCCGGCAAGCCCGTCGGCGTCGTCCGCACGCACACCGACGCCCCGCGCGTCCTCATCGCCAACAGCAACCTTGTCCCGCACTGGGCCACGCAGCACCATTTCGACGCCCTCGCCGCCAAGGGTCTGATGATGTACGGCCAGATGACCGCCGGGTCCTGGATCTACATCGGCACCCAGGGCATCCTCCAGGGCACCTACGAAACCTTCGGCGAACTCGCCCGCCGCCACTTCGGCGGCGATCTCCGCGGCCACCTGTGCGTTACCGCCGGCTGCGGAGGCATGGGCGGCGCCCAGCCCCTGGCCGTCACCATGAACGGCGGCACCTGCCTCATCGCCGATGTCGACCACTCCCGCCTCGCCCGCCGCGTCAAGGACCGCTATCTCGACAAGATTGTCGACGGTGTCGACAACGCCATCGACGCCGCCGTCCGCGCTGCGCAGGACATGCAGGCCATCTCGATCGGCGTTCACTGCAACGCCACCGAGCTCCTCGGCCGCCTGCTCGAGCGCGATATCACCCCCGACGCGCTCACCGACCAGACCAGTGCACACGATGCACTTCACTATGTTCCCAGCGAAATGACCGTCGAAGAAGCCGAGGTGATGCGTAGGCGCTTTCCCAAGGACTACGAAGACCGCGCCCTGGCCACGATGGAACTCCACGTCCGCCAGATGGTCGAGCTCCAGCGCCGCGGCGCCGTCACCTTCGATTACGGCAACAACATCCGCCAGCGTGCATTCGACTACGGCTTCAAGGACGCCTTCAGCTTCCCCGGCTTCGTTCCCGCCTTCATCCGCCCCCAGTTCTGCGAAGGCCGCGGCCCATTCCGCTGGGTCGCGCTCTCCGGCGATCCCCAGGACATCTACACGACCGACCGCGCACTTCTCGAAGCCTTCCCCGACAACGAAGGCCTCAAGCGCTGGCTCACCATGGCCCGCGACCGCGTCGCTTTTCAGGGTCTCCCCGCCCGCATCTGCTGGCTCGGCTACAAAGAGCGCGACAAGGCCGGCCTCATCTTCAACGAACTCGTCCGCACCGGCAAGGTGAGCGCTCCGATCGTCATCGGGCGCGATCACCTCGATTGCGGCTCGGTCGCCTCACCCAACCGCGAAA
>DATGXW010000100.1:0-12479 GCA_035298585.1 Phycisphaerales bacterium | reverse complement strand
GTCTCTTCGTGCGGGAAGTCGATCCAGGGCCCGATGTCGATGACCGGCAGCACATGATGCCCCGCGTAAAAATCGAGCGAGCCCACCCAGAAGTCGATCGCCGCCAGCCGGGATCGATCCACGCCGTGCTCGGGCGCGAGGAGTTCGCGCATCAAGCCGCGCGAGGATCGCTCTGCTTCCTTTGCTGGCGAGACAGCGCTGTACCAGTACGCCTGTGTGCAGGCGATGATGCACACAAGGATGAAGGCCCCTCGCGCAATCGCGATCCCCCCGGCAAAATCTCGCGTCGCGCGCGTGATCCAGACTCCGCCCAGGAGCGCGACGGCGGGCCACAACGGCGTCAGGTATCTCCCCGTTCCCCGGCCCGCAAGGCTGAAGAACGCGAGCCCCAGCACGAGCCAGGCAAGCAGCACCCACCAGCTCCGTGAAATCCGCGGGGGCTGCGTCACGAGCCACGTGAGCGCGGCGATGCATGCGATCGATCCCACTCCGACCGCGTACACCGCCGCCTCCAGGTTCTGGATCGGAGATTCAAAGCTCAGCGCCCTGAGGTTGTCCGACGCCTCCTGGCTGGCGGTCCTGGCGATCACCTCCGCGCCCAGCCGAGCCTCGACCGCGCGGCTCCAGGCCCAGAGTCCAAGCACGCCGGTCGCGAGCGCAGGCACGATTCCTGACTTCCAGACGGCCTCCAGCACCCGCGAAAGTGAGCCCCTCTGAAACAGGGGCGTCATCAATCCCGCTGCACACCCCGTGCATCCCAGGAGGACAATCCCCAGCCACGCACGCACCGACCCCAGTGCATCGCGGTTCACCCAGGCGCCCGCGGCCATCAACGCACATCCGCACAGCATCGCCGCCACCGTTGTCCGTCCGGCTCGCGGCCTGGGAGCGCATTCCCACGCGGTCCAAAGCCCGATCCCGCCCACGATTCCAAGCCCGATCGAGAGCAGCGCGGGCGGCCCCTTGGTCAGCGCTGCCCCCGCGCAGCACACCGACGCAAGAACGATCGCCAGCATGCGACGGGCAAGCCCGGCATCCTCCCGCACCCACGCCCATGTGCATCCCCAGATCGCCCCGACCGTCCAGGGCGCAAGCAGGATGTCAAGCTCTCCGATCCGCGATGAACGGACGTACAGGATGCCCGTGGCAAGAAAAATCCCGGCCCAAAGCGCCGCGATCGCATTTAGTTCATCAGAAGATTCAGCGCTCGAACGCACACCCCCGCGATCAACCCCCGCGCACAGGATCGATCTTCCCGCAAAGTACGTCAGCAGCACGCCGGTAAGCCCGGCGAGAGCGACCGTCGAGCGGAGCTCCGCTTCGCCCGGGGGCCGCCCCGTCAGCCTGCACAGCGTCAACTCCGCCCAGTACAGCATCGGCGGCTTGGCGAGGTAGGGCTGATCGGCGATCGTCGGAACGATCCAATCCCCCGACGTGTGCATCCGCTGTGCAACCAGCGCTCGTGCCGACTCCTGCCAGTTGATCAGTCCCACCGCGTTCAGTCCGGGGAGCGTCGCAACCGCCCACAGCGCGCTGAGCAGGATGCACGCCAGCGCCGGATGTGCAAGGACGGATCGCTGGATGGCGGCCCTCGTACCCTCTGGGTCCTGCATCTCTCACTCCCCGGGTGTTTCGATTGCTGCGCGCTTGCCGCCCAGACCCGCAAAGAGCCGCGCTGTCAGCACCACGCCAAGCCCCGGACCGAGCCACACCATCTGCCGTTCGATGAACCCCATGTAGAACATGGGCGTCGCGATGCCCACCGCCGCAGCAAACGCGAGCACTTGCCCGCGCGTGGGCCTGGCGTTCCACGCCGGTAAGACGCAGATCCACACGTACGCCGGGAACACCAGCCCGTAAAACGCCATGAACGAGCGGTAGATCGTTTCCCCGCCCGACATCGATCCCGCCAGCGCATACCTGCCTCCAAAGTCTGGAAGCGAGGGCGCGGCAAGCCCCAGCAGCATCGGCAGGATCACGCACGCCAGTGAGACCGGGTCCATCCGCCATGTGCTTCCCGACTTCGTCCGGGACACCATCCCCAGGTGTGCATGCATCGTGAACGCCGCCTGCGACGCTATGTGCACAAAGAGGCCCGACACCGCCGCCAACCCGAAAATCCTTTGGATCTCACCCGCCGCCACGTGACCGCCCAGGCCAAACGTTGGATCTGCACGGAGGAACATCCCCGCGTACGCCAGCGTCAGGATGATCATCGCAAAGAAGAGTCCGCCAAAGCCCAGGACAAATGCTCGCGTTCCTGCGGCCCCGGGCAGTGTCCTGCGTGCGGCATGAAATGTCAGATCAAGGTACGGGCAGAACAGAAACCCGAAGATGCACACGGGGGCCAGCCAGAGCAGGTCCGTCGCGGGAAGAATCGGCGGCGTTGCCGGATGTGCCATGAGTCCCCCCGACAAGGCCATCACGCACGCACACGCGATGCTCGTAAGGTACGTCAAGACGGCCGGAGCCCACCCCGTCCACCCGAGCCTCGTCGAGAGCAGGTTGACCGCGATATTGACGAGAAATCCGAGGATGACCGGCGCTGCCGAGCCCTCCCGCCCCACGATCCACATCAGGAAAAAGGCGTGGAAGGCGACCGTCACCCGGCTGAACCACACGCACGCGGCGGTGTGTGCCCGCACCATCTGCTCGCTCGCCCCGGGCCGGCGGAGCACATACCCCATCAAAGCAGCGCCCACGCAGTTGGGAACAGCAAAGACCAGGAACGACCACACCCCCAGGTCGCGGTAGAGCAGGACGGGCAGGAACATCCCGATGCACCATGTCCACGAGGCGGCCAGGAACGATCCGATCCCCAGAATCTGTGTGCGTTCGAGCGATGGATCGCTCCCGGCCGGATCTTCTTGCGGGCGTGTGCTGACAGGTGGATTCACGTACCGAGTGTAACCCTGCCGGATCGCCCGCAACTGTCCCGCCGATCCGTGCGGCGAGGTCCGGTTGCGAGTCTCCGCGATATGGAATGCTGGATACCCGCCCGATCCGTGCACGGGGGCGCTCGGTGCATTAAACTCCGCATGTCCCCGAGGAGATCTCCATGAAGAGCGTGTCGCGTCTCTTGACTGTGGTTGCCGCGTGCTGCACCGTGTTCCCTGCGATGGTGGATGAAACCAGGGGCGCTGATACGCCCGTGACGTCGGCCCCCCAGCCCGCACAGGATGCCGCGATCACGACCCGGACACTGCTCGAGGAAATGCTCGACCGCGACGCCATCGCCCGCTTCCCTCTCCCGTCCTACGTCCAAAAGCAGGATTCGAGCTACGACCGCGCTTCGAAGTCGCCGGCGGACCACGACGCGTGGTTCGCCAACGCCGATCGCGGGATGTACCTCAGGACCGAGCAGAACCAAGGCCGCACCGAGTACGTGATGATGGACACCCAGGGACCGGGCGCCATCACCCGCTTCTGGTCCGCCAACCCCGCCGGGACGCTGCGCATCTACCTTGATGGGAATCCGACGCCCGTCATCGAAGCACCCATGAAGGATGTGCTTTCGGGGAAGTGGAAGGTCGAGGCTCCGCTTTCGACCATCTCCTCCAACGGCTGCAACCTTTACCTCCCCATTCCTTACGCCAAGGGATGCAAGGTCACGAGCGACGAGGGCAACTTCTACTTCATCATCAATCACCGGGCGTACGAGCCCGGCACCGTCATCAAGAGCTTCTCGATGAAGGATCTCGAGGAGTTCGCGCCCAGCATCTCCGTGACGCAGACCGAACTCCAGACGCCCCCCAAGAGCGCCTCCGAAGCGCAGCCGCTGATGCAGGGTCGACTTAATCCCGGTGAGAGCAACGCCGCCGAGCTCCCCATCGGACCCGCCGCAGTCTCCCGCGTCTGGGTCAGTCTCCAGGCCGAGGACCTTGAAAAGGCCCTCCGCACGACGATCATCCGGATGACATTCGATGGTGAAGAAACGGTCTGGTGCCCGCTGGGCGACTTCTTCTTCACCGGCGTCGGCATGAACCAGTTCGACTCCTGGTACAACGCCGTCAAGGGCACCAACCAGCTCATCTGCCGCTGGACGATGCCCTACCGCCAGCACGCGAGCGTGAAGATCGAGAACATCGGTGATGCGCCGGTGACGCTGAACGTCGCCCACCGCACCGCGTCGTGGGATTGGGATGAGCGGTCGATGCACTTCCATGCCCGCTGGCGCCAGCAGCAGAACATTCCCACGCGCCCCATGTCGGACTGGAACTACATCGACATCAAGGGCAAGGGCGTCTACGTGGGCGACTGCCTGACCATCCTGAACCCCGTCCCCGAGTGGTGGGGGGAGGGAGATGAGAAGATCTATGTGGACGGCGAAGAGTTCCCTTCCCACTTTGGTACGGGCACCGAGGACTACTACGGCTACGCGTGGTCGAGCCCCAAGAAGTTCCAGCACGCATTCCATGCACAACCCCGAAGCGACGGTGAGCCCCTCAACAACACCCGGGGCTACGCGACCGTCTTCCGGACGCGCACGCTCGACGCGATTCCCTTCAACAAGAGCCTCAAGACCGACATGGAGATCTGGCACTGGGTGGAATGCAAGGTGACCTACGCGGTTTCCACCTTTTATTACGCACTTCCGGGTGCGAGCGACAACCGCAAGCCCGAGCCCGAGCAGGCCGCCATCGGCGTCCCCAAGCTCCCGCCCCCGCCCCCGCCCTTCCGGATCGAAGGGGCTGTCGAGTGCGAGCAGGCGGTGGTCCGGACCGCCGTGAAGGCCACGGCGGTTCCCCAGGAGATGATCGGCTTTGGCCGCGGCAAGTGGAGCAACGAGGGCCAGCTCTGGGTGCAGGGCTCTGAAGCCGGATCGGCCGTCGAACTCGAGATCGCGTCTCCCGGCGCGGGGCCGCACAAGCTTGTCCTGTACGCGACCAGGAGCTGGGACTACGCGGACATCAAGATCTCGGTCAACGGCAAGCCGGCCGCGGGTGCGGCCGGGACCCGCATCGACATGTACAGCGGGCAGCAGGGCGTCGCCGCTCCCTCGGGCCCCATCGAGCTGGGTGTCTTTGAGCCCGTCAACGGCAAGTTCATCGTCCGTGCCGAGGCCGTCGGCGGGAATCCCAAAATGCAAGGCAACCGCTGGTTCTTCGGGCTTGATTGCGTGGTCGTCACGCCCGCCAAGTAACGCGTCCCCATCGCACACGCGGCCGAACAGGGAGTCGCACGCCCGATGGCCCCACCCTTCCGCAGGCTTCGTCCGTCGCGCGACATCCTCGCCGCCGCGTGTGCACTTGCCCTCATGCTCCTGATCGGGGCCTTCTTCAACGCCGACGGCGTCTTCTTTGAACTCGCCACCCACGCCGACACCTGGAGCCAGAACGCGGCGATGGGGGTCCTCGCCTGCGGGCTCACCGTGGTCATCATCACCGGCGGCATCGACCTTGCCGTCGGCTCGGTCGTCGCGCTGACCGCCGTCTGCTTTGCGCTCCTGGTCATGAAGCGAGAGCCGCCGTTGCACGCGGCGCTGGCGATCCCGCTCGTGCTCCTGGTCGGCGCTGGCACGGGGTTTGTCTCGGGCCTGCTCATCGCCTTTGCCCGCATCCAGCCCTTTGTCGCGACGCTTGCGGTCATGGCCGCCGCGCGCGGCCTTGCCAAGTGGCTCACCGACGGCGTCAAGATCCAGAAGTTCCCTTACCCCGATCTCATCGAACAGCTCAACACGCGCCTGACGCTCACAACCGGCCTTCTCAACCCGGAGGATCCGGCGTCGGAGATCGTCCCCTACGCCGCGGTCTCGATCCACGTCCCCATCTTCCTCGTCGTCGCCGCGATCACGCTTGTGCTGCTGCGGTTTCATTCTCTGGGGGTTCGCCTCTATGCAGTGGGCGGCAACGAGCAGGCCGCACGCTACGCGGGCGTTCCTGTCCGGGCCGTCAAGCTCATCGCTTACACCTTCTGCGGCGTGTGCTCCGCCCTTGCCGGGCTCCTCTTTTGCACCCTCGAACGCCAGGGAAATCCCGACGGCGGCGTGGGGTACGAGCTGACGGCCATCGCCATGGTCGTCATCGGCGGCACATCCCTCGCGGGGGGCCGCGGCGGCGTGATGCTCACCTTCCTGGGCGTCCTGACGATCGGGTACCTGCGCAAGATCCTCGATCTCAACAACGTCGGCACGCCCCAGCAGCTCATGATCACCGGCGGCATCATCGTCCTGGCCGTCCTGGTCCAGGGCTTTCGCCGCGCTGAGCGCTCGTGATCGTCGTGCTCCGTTCCCGCGGGCGACGGGTATTCCGCCCGGGGAATCCGCGGCCCGGGTGTGCATGTTTCGTGGTACAGTGCCTCTGAGCCGGGTTCGCGTACACCGATCTCCGCCTTGATTGCCTGGAGGCATCCGACCATGCACATGCCAAGCCGACGCTCCTGCCTCGCCACCCTGACGGCCCTCGCCCTGCTGTGCACACCCGCTTTCGCGCAGCCCGCCGCGCGCAAGTTCACCATCGGCTACAGCCAGTGCAACCGCGGTGAACCCTGGCGCGAGCAGATGGACAAGGACATCGAGGCGCAGTGCCTCAGGCAGTCCCAGAAGCAGGGCCGCGAAGCCGCCGACGCGGCGGGCCAGACGCCCGTCAAGCTCGATCTCCAGATGAAAGACGCGCAGAACGAGGCCTCGCGGCAGATGGCCCATGTCAAGGAGTTCATCAACGCGCGCGTCGACCTGATCATCATCTCTCCCAAGGACGACAGCCTCACGCCCGCCATCGCCGAGGCCTTCGACGCCGGCATCCCAATCATCATCCTCGATCGCGCGGTCAAGGGTGAGAAGTACACCACCTTCATCGGCGCTGACAACCGGCTCATCGGCGCCCAGGTGGGTAAGTGGGTGGTCGAGAAGCTCAAGGGCAAGGGCAACGTCGTGGAGCTCAAGGGCCTCACGTCGAGCCAGCCCTCAGCGGACCGCTCCGAACCCTTCCGCAAGGCCCTCGATGGCACCAGCATCAAGATCGTCTACGACGCCGACATGGAATGGCTCTCTGATATCGCCCGTGAGAAGATGCAGGCCGCCCTCTCCCGCAACCCACGCAAGGGCTCGATCAACCTCGTCTACGGCGCCAACGACCCCGCCGCCATCGCGGCCTACAACGCCGCTCGCGATGCGGGCCGTGAAAAGGAGATGATCTTCGTCGGGGTCGATGCGCTCCCCCATGAGGGCATCGAAGCCGTCCGCAAGGGCATCCTCCACGCAACCTTCGAGTACCCCAACGGCGCGGACCGCGCGGTCGAATCCGCCGTCAAGATCCTCACCGGCAAGGGAAGCGAAGTCCCGCGCAAGATCATCCTGGGAACCCGGCTCTACACCAAGGAAAACGTGGATTCAGGCGGTGAGGAAATCAAGCCCTGAATGGGCGGCGATGATCCCAACCGCTTCTTTCCGCTCCGGCGTGTCCAGCGTTCTCACGTCGTTCCCGGATCGGCCATGTACCTCCCCTGCGAGAGCCGCCGCAGGAACATCTCCACCGTCCGTTTCTTGTCGTACGTTGTCGAGCACTCAGGACACACCCCGACCACGCCCAGGCCCGCCAGCCAGTACCCGCACTTCAGGCACGGCACACCCGACCCGGGCTTGACAACGATCGAATCCTCCCGCGGATAGCACGCCTCGAGCGCTTCTGGCCCGTGCTGCTGCACGACCAGGTCCGCGATGTCGACCTCCGCGCTGCACACGGGACATGCCGCGTGCCCGGCATTCGCCCGCATCTCCGCGCTGCACGAGTCACACCGCACCACCATCGCCCGATCCAGTTGGGAAAGGTCGGGCTCATCCTCGCCGCCTTCCAAGGCCGGCGTGCGCGGCAATTGCTCCAGCTCCGCGACCAGCCGCGCCGCAAGCTCCTTGTCGCGGCCATCCAGCAGCATCACCCGGCTCGTCGGGCGGGCGTTGTATCCCATCGCGGTCATGTCGTGCACCGGCGCCGCGATCACACCCTCCGCCAGGAGGTACGACGCGATCCGCTGTGCGTCCAGTGGCTCTACATCCCGCAGGAGAATGTACATCGTCCGCTCCTGGCCGATCCCTCAATACCCCGCCGGCGATCCACCCTTCCTCGGGTCACACGCCGCCTCAATCCCCCGTGCCGTCCTTCGCAGGATCTGGCAGGCCGCCTGCGGAGCCTTTGTTCCCAGCACGTGCCCGCGACGCTTCAACTCCTCCATCACCCCTTCATCCTGCAGGTCCTTCTCCAGCCACAGCGTCTCGGGCATCCATTGCGTGTGCACACGCCCCGAGCCCGTTGCTTCCTTCGCATCCATCCCAAACGCCATCACGTTCAGCGCTGCCTGCACCGTGGCGCTGATGATCCTCGGTCCCCCCGACGCCCCGACCACGATCTCGACATTCCCATCCGGATCCAGCACGATGGTGGGGGACATGCTCGACAAGGGTCTCTTGCCCGGTTCGGGCAGGTTCCGCTCCGACTGCGTGAGCCCGAACGCGTTGGGCTCACCCGGCCGCGTCAGGAAGTCATCCATCTGGTTGTTGAGCGGAAAATCAAACCCATCGACGACCAGCATTGAACCAAACTCGAGATTGATCGTCTCCGTGCACGCCACCGCACTTCCATCCGAGTCGATCACGCTGAAGTGGCTGGTGCCCCCATCTTCCACGATTCCTTCGCGAGATCCCGGGCTTGTCCCGTAGCTCTCCAGGGCCCGTGTTCGAGTCATGTCGATCTGTGAAGCTCGGGCCGCGAGATACCGGTGCGACAGCAGCCGCTCCACCGGGATCGCCGCAAAGTCCGGATCTCCCAGCCACCGGGCGCGATCCGCAAAGGCGTGCTTCATCGCCTCCGCCTCCAGGTGAATCGCATCCGCACTCCCCGCCTTGAAGGTGTCGAGCGACGGAGTCCGCCGCTCCAGGATGCCCAGCGTCTGCGCCAGTGCAATTCCCCCCGAAGAGGGCGGAGGCATGCAATAGACCTTCCGCCCCCGGTAGGTCACCTCCAGCGGTTGAACTTCAACCACCCGGTACGCGCCCAGGTCCGCCATGGTCAGAACGCCCCCATCCGCATGCACACAGTCCACCATCGCCTCGCCCAGTTCACCGAAGTAGAACACCCCCGCGCCGCGTTTGGCAATCAACTCAAGCGCCTTGGCCTGCCCCTCCAGCGTCAACACATCTCCAACCCTGAGCGCACCATCCTTGCAGATCCGCGTCCACAATCCCCCGAATCGTTCCCGCCGACCCGCTTGCTTCTCGATCAGCCGCTGTGCACTCTGCACACTCTCCACCATGTGCACATCCACCGCAAACCCATCACGCGCCGCCCGGATTGCCGGCGCCATCACCTTTTCCCGGCTCAACCTTCCATACTTCTCATGTGCATACAGCAGCCCCGCCACCGTCCCCGGCACCGCGACCGCTTTGCCGCCGCGTGTTGAAGCGTCCGCACCCGAGTTTTCGGGCCTGGTGTAAAAATCTCTCCCGATCGCTCCAGGGCACATCTCCCGGTAGTTCAGTGCGGTCGTCATCGTCCCATACCGGGGATCGTTCTTGAGGTGAATGAGCATGAACCCGCCCCCGCCGATGCCGCAGGATTCGGGCCGCACGACCGAGAGTGCAAAGCTCACCGCCACCGCCGCGTCAACCGCGTTGCCGCCCATGCGCAGCACTTCAGCCCCCGCCACCGAGGCGACCGGGTGATCCGCCGCCACCGCCGCGCTTTCAAAGGTGCCAAAGGTCGCCGAAGGAGCTTCGCCCCGCTCCCGCACGGGTGCGTCGATCGCCGTCGCCTGTCCATGTGCACACTCGCCCACGCACAGACCCGCCGACGCCACCAACGCACATCCGTACCGCCCCAGACTTCCACCCAGCATCTTCGTGCTCCTTGGCTTGAGGCCACGACTCAAATGCACATATGGGGAGCCGGATTCGTTCCCGGTCCATAGATTCGCCAGCCTACCACGTCTCATCCGATATTCTCTTGGCGGATCGACTCCGATTCTGGCACAATACGCGGCCAGCGTCCCGTCACCCTGCCTTCCCTCGTGGGCACGGAGTTGCCGCATGCGAACCGGTCTTCCCGCCCTGGTTGCCAGCCTTGCCCTGGCCTCGACCTCGCTCGCGCAGCCCGCCGCCCGCGCGGGAGATCCCGATGTCACGCGGTTTGACGGCTACGCCTCGGTCCGCGTGAGCGTGAATTCCCCTCGCCAACTTCTCGCGGTGACGTCGCTGATGGATTCACTCCTGAGTGAATCCTCCGGCGTCGGCGCCTTCGACATCCTGCTCGCGCCCGGCAAGCTTCAGGCGCTGACCGACCTGGGGATACCACACACGGTGATCGCCCCCGATGTCCAGGCGCTCATCGACGCCGAGTCGCGCCGGATCCGCACGCGGCTCCTCTTGAACGATGCCGGGCAAGCCCAGCGCGGACGCACATGGTTCGACGACTTCAAGCCGCTCGCCGACATCAACGCCTACGCCGACTCGCTGGCCGCCTCCAAGCCGGCGGTCGCCGCCGTTCAGAACATCGGCCTGAGCCTCCAGGGTCGGCCCTTGCGAGCCATACGCATCACGGCCCCGGGCAACCCTCCCGGCAATCCCCGGCCGGCGGTGATCTACCACGGCGGCCAGCATGCCCGCGAGTGGATCACGCCCATGACGGTCATGTACATCGCCGACCAGCTTGTCAACGGCTACGGCGTTGAACCCTGGATCACCTCGATGCTGCAGAACGTGGAGGTGATCATCGTCCCGGTCATGAACCCCGAC
This sequence comes from Phycisphaerales bacterium, assembly GCA_035298585.1. Lineage (GTDB taxonomy): Bacteria > Planctomycetota > Phycisphaerae > Phycisphaerales > UBA1924 > JAEUJB01. Next base: position 1,756 of record DATGXW010000100.1, on the reverse strand, counting down.
GGGTACGAGTACACGTGGACGAACAACCGAATGTGGCGCAAGAACCGTCGCGCCAACGCCGGCGGCACCTTCGGCGTCGACCTCAACCGCAACTGGGGCTTCGGATGGGGTGGCGAGGGGGCCAGCACCGATCCCGGCAACGACACGTACCGCGGGCCCTCGGCCTTTTCCGAGCCCGAAACGCAGGTGATGCGCGACTTCATCACCGCCAATAACCAGATCCGGGCACACATCGATTTCCACAGCTATTCGCAGCTCATCCTCTCACCCTACGGCTACACCGCCACGCTTCCCCCCGACGCGGCCAAATTCACCCGCATCAACAGCGTTCTCGAAACCCAGATTGAGAGTCTCTACGGCACGCAGTACGAGGCAGGACCCACCTACACCACCATCTACCCCGCCAGCGGCGGCTCCTCCGACTGGACCTACGGGTCGCGCGGGATCCTGGGCTGGGGCTGGGAGCTCCGCGACACCGGAGAGTTCGGCTTTATCCTCCCTCCCGAGCAGATCATCCCCACCGCGCAGGAGACCATGCTCGCCGTCCGTGCACTCACCGAGTACATCGCCTACCCCGTCCAGTTCTCTTTCCCGCGGCCGCTCCCGACGCAGCTTGAGATCGGCGGCGCCAACACCATCGACGTCACGATCATCTCGCGCGAGGGTTCGATCCAGGCGGGGTCAGCGAACCTCTATGTCCGAACCGATCCCTCGATGTCCTTTACCGCCCTCCCGCTGACAAGCCTCGGGGGCGATAACTACCGTGCGACCCTCCCCGACGGAGCCTGCAACGACTTTGTGCAGTACTACTTCGAAGCCGCCGGAAGCTCGGGCGGCATCGGTCGCTCACCCGCCAATGCTCCGGCGGAATTCCACCAGGCCGTCGCCTTTGCCTCGCAGACGCTCTTCAGCGACGCGTGCGAAGCCGCCACCGGCTGGGTCGTCGGCGCGTCCGGCGACAACGCCACCGCCGGCATCTGGGGACTTATGGACCCGCAGGCGACCAGTGCACAGCCCGGCGATGACCATTCACCCTCCGGCACGCGCTGCTGGGTGACCGATGGTCGCTCGGGCTCGGGCGTGGGCACCTACGACGTCGACGGCGGCGTCACGACGCTCACCAGCCCGACCTTCAGCGCCATCGAGGACATCCGCGATTTCGTCGGGACCGACGCCGTCGTCAGTTACGCACGCTGGTACTCAAACAACCAGGGTTCCGCGCCAAACGCCGACTCGATGCCCATCCTGATTTCCAACGACAACGGCGCGACCTGGACCCAGCTCGAGGATGTCTCTGAAAACCTCAGCGCCTGGGCCGTCCGGAGCTTCCGAATCGCCGATTACGTCACGCCCACCTCGCAGATGAAGCTCCGCTTTGTGGCCCGCGACCTGGGGAGCGGCTCGGTGGTGGAGGCCGCGATCGACGACATCGCGGTGACGATGCTCGGCTGTCCGCGCAGGCCCGCCGACTTCAACGGGGACGGGTTCATCGACCTCGAAGACTTCAGCGACTTTGTCGAGGCCTTTGAGGCGGGCGACGAACTGGCCGACTTTGACGGCACCGGCTTTGTTGACACCGACGATTTCGACGCCTTCGTCGAAGCCTTCGAGCAGGGCTGATCGCCCCCGATATCTGCATCGACCGTCCGCAAATCTCGTTTCGCAGTCCGCTGTCTGCTGTCTGCTGTCTGCTGTCTGCTGTCTGCTGTTGGAGCATCATGATGACCGGACCACATTTCGCATCGAAGGTGACGAC
>DATGXW010000099.1:0-2061 GCA_035298585.1 Phycisphaerales bacterium | reverse complement strand
ATCCGCCCTAGTGCGCCGGAGTCCATCCCGGCAGGGGACTGTCCCCCTGCGACGGGTGTTTACCCGGGGGTCAGCCGGGCGGGGTACGGCACGTGGGCCGCTCTGACGGCCCCTCCGCCATGGAGACCGCCAGGGGGCCGCGTACGGCCCGCTGGCGGGGCGTGAGGGGTCAGGCAGTGACGACGGCGGGAGAGCCGTCCGTGAGTACGTACGCGCCGTGAGCGTCGCAGATCGAGATCCCGCCGATGGGCGAGTACCTGAGATCACAGTCGAGGTGGGTCAGCCGGTCATGGATCGGCGTGAGCGGTCCACCGGTCATGCCCACGGCCCACGCCATGCCGATGGCCCTGCGGAGAGCGTGGCGCGCGTTCCGAAGGATCTGGAGCCCCTCATCCCACGCGACCTGGTCGGCGGCAGGGTCGGAGCAGATCGAGCCCCATCGGAAGGCGGAGGACTCCAGCGTGTCGACGAGAGCGAGCAGCGAGTCCAGGTTGGTGCGCGTAAGGTCGTACATGGGTTCGACTCCAGGTTCAGGCTGGTGATCGGGTCCGTGAGCGCCTCTCCCCGTCAGGAGGGGCGCTCGAACATCTTCGCCCCATCCTGCCGTGAGTGCCCGATCACTTCGGGTAGGCGCGCCGTCGAGGCGGCCGTGAGGGAGCGAGACAGCGTCAGGGGCGGCCAGGCCCCGGACGCTGCCCCCAACTGCATGGAGTGGGCCTGCCGGCCACTTGCCGGACGCTGGCCGCCGGTGTGCGTCACCGTCGAGCTGGCCCCCGGCCGCGCCGTCGAGGAGCGCCAGGAGCTCGGCGACTCCACCGGGCACCGCGGCCTCGTGCGAGGAGCAGGGGGAGAGAAGCCACCGCCACCGCGGCGACCGCGTCGATGAGCCGAACACGCCAGTCCACGGCGTGCCCATCGGCCACCGCTCGGACGGCGTGAGGCTGTGGTCACCGATGCCGCCCGAGCGGCGTAACCGTCGCAGCGTGGGGGACCGATGGGCGCCTCTCGGAGCGTCCACCAGGGGTCGGCTGCGGCGGCCGTGCATGGGGTCTACGACTCCAGCGCGACCTTAGAGTACGTCTGACTGATCTTGTTCGCGCGGGACCTGTGCGTGTCGTACTTGTCCCCCACCCACACGTCGGTTACGGGCGTGATGGCCGCCTGGAACGTCTTGTGCACGCCGGTTCGCTTGTCGGTGTAGTCGCTGTACTTGCTCACGACGGACACGACCGGGCCATCGAGGGGATCGATCCCTGGCCAGTTGTTCAGCGCGTTCACGAACTCGGCGAACTTCGCCGCTACGTTGTTGATCGCGTTGGTGCTCAGCGTCGGCTTGCTGCCGTCCAACTGGAGGGACTGGCACGGCATGTAGACGTGGCCCCATGCCTCGCGCGGGCCACGGTTGCCCGTGCGCAGCGAGAGCACCAGGGCCACCTGCGGGGGGAGAGTGCCGCTCCCGCTGTACGGGAAGTCTCCGCCGGTCGGGCTGCTCACGATCCGCTTGGACAAGGTCGTCGCCTTGTTCTCGTACTTCCCGTCAGCACCGATGGGGTTGAACTTGACCCAGTCCAGGTGCGCCTGCTTGCTCGTGCCCGAGTTGTTGTGGGCGAACCAGGAGGTCACGTCGGTGGCGACGTCGTCGAGCTTGGCCTCGCAGAAGTCGAACCTGAGCGTTGGGGTGTCGTACACCCCGGCACTGAGGCGGAGTCCCATCTGCCAGATCTCGGAGCCCCAGAAGGAGCCCCCGAACGTGAGGGAGAGGTGGGGCAGGTACAGGTCGCCGTCGGCCATGGGAACCTCGCGCGCTCGGTAGATGATGCCGGGTACTGCGCGCGCCAGCGTAACGGATCGGCCACGGACAGTGATGGAGGTACCGCGTCCTTGCGACGGCGTGTCGGCCGGGCTCGAGGTGACGTTCCGTCGAGAACGATCACGCTCCTTCACTTCCAGGCCGATCTTGCACTGAGATCAGCTAGGGAGATCGACAGGTGAGGGGATCACCCTTCTGTGGTCACCTCCGAAACCGTGGTCGGGGGCGCGCTCCGCTGCCCACAGGCGCCA
>DATGXW010000098.1:0-4786 GCA_035298585.1 Phycisphaerales bacterium | reverse complement strand
AGAATCCCCGCGGCGAGAACGTTCACGTTGACGTTCACGATTCGGTTGTTGTAAAGCTGGAGCAGACGACGCATCCGGCTCGATGGTAGGCCCTCGGGAGATCGCCCCACTCGCCGCCCCTCGCGCCGTGAGGCTGCTGGGCGGCCCGAACGCTCCTCGCCGCCTCATCCACCCAGCTTGAGGCGCGCCCGCGTGGTCCGGATCGCCGCCGGGCTGATGTCAAACCCGATCGCCGCCCGGCCCAGTTCCCGTGCGGCGAGCAGGCTCGTGCCGCTCCCGCAGCAGGGGTCGAGCACCGTTCCGCCCGCCGGAGCAAAGGCGCTCACGAGCAGCCGGAGGAGCTCGAGCGGCTTTTGCGTGGGATAGCCCGTGCGTTCGGCGGCCATGTTGTTGAGCGATGGGATGGCAAGCACGTCGGTCGCCTTCTTGAGCGTGCCCCGCAGCCGGTGGCTCGTGGCGGGGACCATCGGCGGCTGAAAGTAGTACCGCCGGCAGTCGATCGCGTAGACGAGGATGTCGTCGTGCTTGCGTGCAAAGCGCCGCGGCGAGGACCCCCCCAGGCCGTAGCTCCAGATCAGGTGATTCACGAAATTGTCCTCACCCAGCAGATCTTCAAGCATCACGCGGACCCGGTGGCTGGTGCGTTGATCGCAATGGACCGCCACGGTCGCCGAAGGCTTCATCGCCGGGATCGTCGCGCTGACGCGTTGACGCAGCCACTCGACGTACGCCGCGGTCGTCGGCCACGCGTCGGCGTACGAGGCGCGGACGAACCGGCCCGCGCGCCCGGCGGCTGGGGGCGTTTCCTGCTTCTTTCCCGTGTTGAACGGCGGATCAACGTACAGAAAATCGATCGAACTCGCCGCGAGTTCCCCCGCGAGCGTCAGCCACTCGCCCTTGATGATCTTCGTCTCGTGCGTCATCGCCTTATTTCCCGCCCGCGAACGCACGCACCGCCGAGCGAGCGATCCTGCCAAGCATCCTCGGGACAGCCGCGATCGGGCCCGGCAGCCTCACGATCATGCGATGCCAGGCGCGGTGGAGTCGGACGACCATGTACGACTCGTAGTCCCTGCGGATCGCCTCTTCGCCCCGGGCCCGCTCTGCCTGTGACGCGGCCAACTCAACCTCCAGCACGCCAATCCGCCGTGTCGCCTCCTGGAGCTTGGGGTACAAACCCTGCAGGTACAGCAGCGGGACCGGCATCCCCGATTCATCGAGCCAGTTGCAGTCAAACTTCCGCAGCATCCCGTTGGAGAGCTTGACCAGGTCAAGTGCATGACGCTCGTACGAATCGCGGTGCCGATCGACGATCTTCGCAAACGTCTGATCGTGCGTCTGCACCGCCCGCATCACCATGGTGTCGTGGCTGTGCCTCCGCCAGAAGAAGAGCGGCTCGCGCACCCTTACACCGCGGTACCCCTTCTCGGAGAGCTTCAGCCACAGATCCCAGTCCTCGTAGTGGCCCCCCAGTGATTCATCAAAGCCCCCCACCTCTTCGAAGCATGTGCGGCGAAGCAGCGTCGTGATCGGGTGCAGATTGGTCACCAGGAGCAGCATCGGGTCCCAGGCGGGGACTTTCCACGTCCCGTGTGCCTGGTCGGTGAGCACCTCCTGGCAATAGGCGTGGGAGACCGGCCCGCCGCCGGAGGGATCCTCCACCATCGCCGTGTGCAGTTTCGCCACAAAGGTCGGATCCAGCGTGTCGTCGGCATCCAGGAAAACGATGAACTCAGTCTCGGCCAGCCTCGCCCCCGCGTTGCGGGCAGCACCCGGGCCTGCATTGTGCTGATGAATCACCCGGACCCGGTCGGAAGCCAGCCGGTCGCAGGCCTCGGGCGTCGAGCCGTCCGTCGAGCCGTCGTCGACGATCACGACCTGTACATCCGCCCCCGCCTGCGCAAGGGCCGATGCGACAGCCTCGCCGACAAAACGGCCGTAGTTGAAGCAAGGGATGACAAAGGTTACGGGTACCACGTTGGACACGGCCCACTGTAACGTCCATCGGGACATCCCGACGCCCCCCGTACACCCCCTTCCGGACCCTGTGCATCGATCTATGCTTTACCCCCCATGAACATCAGCATCGCCTGGCTCAACAAGTACCTTTCCCCCGCCAACCTGACTGCCGATGAGGCCGAGCAGGTCCTGATGCACGTGGGGTTTCCCATCGAGACCCGCGAAACGCTCCCCGGCGGCGATGTCCGCCTCGACGTTGAGATCACCAGCAACCGCGGCGACTGCCTGTCGCACGTGGGACTGGCCCGCGAAGTGGCGGCCCGCACGGGTCGGACGCTGGTCCTGCCCAAGGCTGACCTCCCGGCCCCGGCCGCGGGGATCGGCCGCGCCCACGACCTGGTCACGCTTGATAACACGCGCCCTGATCTCTGCCCGTTGTTCACGATCCGCATCCTGAGGGGCGTCAAGATCGGGCCCAGCCCCGCGTGGCTCCGCGAAGCGCTCGAGGCCGTGGGCCAGCGTTCCATCAGCAACGTCGTCGACGCGACCAACTACGTCAACTTCGAACTGGGCAATCCCAGCCATGCCTTCGACATGGGCAAGCTCGGCGGCGGCAAGATCATCATCCGCATGGCGCTTGCCGGCGAGAAGCTCACAACCCTCGACGGCAAGTCGCGCGATCTTTCCACCGACGACCTGGTGGTCGCCGATGGTGCACGTGCACAGGGTCTTGCGGGCGTCATGGGCGGCCACGACGCGGAGGTCACCCCCGCCACCACCGACCTGGTGCTCGAGGTTGCCACCTGGGCGCCCGTCGCGGTGCGCAGGTCGGCGCGACGGCACGGGCTGCGGACCGACGCGAGCTATCGCTATGAACGCATCGTCGATGCACGCTCCCTGGACTTTGCCTCCCGAAGGCTCGCCTCGATCATCCTCGAGATCGCCGGCGGCCAGCTCTGTGAAGGCGTGGTGACGGCGGGCAACGCGCTGCCGACGACGCACCCCATCCCGCTGCGTCCTTCGCGCGTTTCATCGCTGCTGGGTGTCCAGGTGCCGACCGAGGAGATCGCCCGGATCATGCAGGGTCTCTCGATCGAGGTCGGGCCGATCGGTCGGGCGGGTGAGTCGCTCTCGTGCACACCGCCGCACTGGCGTCCCGACCTGACGCGGGAAGTGGACCTCATCGAAGAAGTGGCGCGTATCCGCGGCCTTGACCAGATCCCCGTCACGCCCAAGGTCGCGGTTGCGATCCGTCCTCCCCAGAACACCGAGCGTGCACAGCGGGAGTTGACCCAGCTCCTGGCAGGCATGGGCTTCTTTGAGACGGTGACCTTCAGTTTTGTGCGTCCCTCGCAGGCCGAGGAGTTCCTGCCCGCGGGCCACGCGACGATCGGCGTCGATGATGACCGACGCGGCGCTGAACCCACGCTGCGCCCGAGCCTGATCCCCAGCCTGCTCTCGTGCCGTCGCAAGAACCAGGACGGCGCGGTCCATGTTCCCGGCGGCGTCAGGCTCTTTGAGATCGCCTCCACATTCGCGCAAAGGCCCGCGGCGACCGCCAACCCCGCCGCACAGAACAAGTCGTTCACGCCACCGGCCCGGGGCGAGGTGGTCCAGGGACGTGCACTCACCTTGTTGATGGATATCCCCGGCAGCGCGGCGGGAAAGCGTTCCTTCGATGAACTTCAATCGGGACTGCGCACCCTGCGCGGCGTGGTGGAATCCGCCGTCCGTGCGATGGCCGGCGCCGCCGCGACGATTTCCATCAACCCCGCCGCCCCGGCCTTCTCGGCCGGCGATGGACAGGCGTGGGGCGAGGTGCTCGTGAACGGCCAGCCGGTCGGGTGCCTGGGGCTCATCTCGCATGCTGCACTCGCGCAGTACGGCCTGGAGACGCCGGTCGCCGTCGCCGAGTTGAAGCTCGAGTCGCTGCTGAACTACTTCCCTCCCAAGGCCAAGGTCTCGACCCTCCCCGAGTTCCCGGCCGTCGAGCGCGACCTGACGCTCATCGTCGACGAGGAGACCCGCTGGGAGTCGGTCGAGACGCTGGTCGCCTCGGCCAACCTCGCGAAGTTTGAACGCCTCGCGTATGTCGGTGCGTACCGGGGCAAGCAACTCGGCTCGGGGCGCAAGTCGCTCACGCTCCGGCTGTGGTTCCGCGATCCCGCCAAGACCCTCCGCCGCGAAGAGGTCGACCCGCAGATCGAATCGTTGATCGGCCTGGCAAAGTCGGGTTTGAAGGCCGAGGTCAGGACCGCCTGACCCGCGCCCTCCAGCATGACAGCGTGCGCCATCACAGGTCGTCGTTGAGCGCGGCCTCGATCGCTTCGGTCATCATGCGCTCGTGCTCGGCCGCGGCCGCGGGTGAGAACCCCACGCCGCTCCACACGATCTCTCCCGCGCGGCCGACAATGTAGAAGGTCGGCCAGCCGCGGATGCGGTACGTGTCGGCGATCTGGTCTGCGTTGAGCACGAGCTTGTAGGTGAACCCGTTATCGGCCATGTACTTGTGAGGGTCGGCGGTCGGGCTGCGCTCCCAGTTGAGGCCAATGACCACGACATCCTTGTCCTTGAACTTCTCGTGGATCCGCTGGATGGAGGGCATCGCGGCCCGGCAGGGTGGACACCACGAGCCCCAGAAGTCCATCACAACGACCTTGCCCGCAAAGTCGCGGAGATTCACCTGCTTACCGTCGGGATCGAGCAGCGACCAGCCGGGTGCGGCAGAGCCCTTGGTGAGGGTCCCATCGTCAGCTGGGGATGCGGCGGTCGCCTCTGGAATCGGACCCGCGGGCGCCGGACCCCCGGCAAGCCGTGGTGTGCGACC
>DATGXW010000097.1:0-11057 GCA_035298585.1 Phycisphaerales bacterium | reverse complement strand
GTACGGCGGGTACGTCCAGCTCGCGGCGGCGGTCCGTCAGCCGCCATCCCTGGCGTGCATCGCCCCGACGGTCGCCTGTCCTGACCCATTCGTCGACGGGCTGTGCATGGGCCCCACGGGGCTTCCCGGCCCGATCTGCGTGAGCTGGTATCAGTACACCGCGGGGCGGCTGAACCAGAGCTCGGCGGCGAACAACTGGGCGGAGGTCTTCAAGCACCGCCCGCTGATCACGCTCGACGACGCGGCGGGGATCGACCTTCCCTTCTGGAACTCGATGATCGAGCATGCGCAGCTCTCAAGCTGGTGGGAAGAGGCCAGGTACCAGAACAAGCTGGAGAAGCTCGGCGTGCCGGCGCTGCACATCTCGGGGTGGTACGACGATGAACAGATCAGCACGGTGACCAACTATGTGCTTTCGTCGACCCGTGCCGCGCCGACGGTGGCCGCGAGGCAGAAGCTCCTGATGGGCGCATGGCCGCACGCGGCCAACAGCTCGACGAAGATCGGGAACATCGAATTCGGACCCACGGCGGTGATCGACATGGACGCGCTGCTGATGCGGTGGTTTGACCGCTGGCTCAAGGGCGTGCAGAACGGCATCGAGAACGAAAAGCCGGTTCGGATCTTCGTGATGGGAACCAACCAGTGGCGCGAGGAGGATGGCTGGCCCATCCCGCGCACGAAGTTCACGCGGTATTACCTGCACTCGCGCGGGCACGCCAATACCTCGGCGGGGGACGGCGTGCTTTCGCCGGTCGAGCCATCTTCCACCGAGGCGCTCTCGTTCGACGCGTCGGACACCGACACGTACACCTACAACCCCCTCGACCCGGTCCCGTTCATCACCGACGCGAGCTTCTCGCAGGTCGGCGGGCCCGATGACTACCGCCAGGTCGAGAAGCGCGACGACGTCCTGGTTTACACATCCGAACCCATGACGGCCACGGTCGAAGTCTGCGGCCCGATCCGCGCCTCTTTGTGGGCGACGACCAACGTCCCCGATACCGACTTTACCGCCCGCCTGTGCATTGTCCGAGCTGACGGCACCAGCCAGCGGCTGTGCGACGGGATCGTCCGGGCGCGTTTCCGCGAAGGCATGGATTCACCCCGGCTCATCACGCCCGGCGAATCACTCGAATATTCGATCGACATGTGGACGACCTGCCAGGCCTTCCAGCCCGGCGAGCGGATCCGTGTCGAGATCTCGAGCAGTTCCTTCCCGCAGTGGGATGCGAACCCCAACACCGGCGAACGGCTGGGATTCGAGACCAGGACCCAGCCCGCGACGCAGGTGATCCACCACGACGCCCGGCGTGGTTCATATATTCTGCTTCCGATCGTGCCTTGATGGTCAGGCGTGTAGAGCAATGGGGGGCGGACGCCGGCGTCCGCCCCCTTTTTCATGGATTCCCGGGTCGATTCACTTCGCCGCGGGCTTGCGCGTGTATTCGATCTTGACCGTCTGGAACCAGCCTTCGACGTCTGATCCGGCGGCGTTGGGCGCTTGGACCAGCACCTCGACCGAGAAGTGGTTCTCATCCTGGACGCGGATGACCTGCTTGAACGACGTGTGCTTGCGGCCGGGCACTTCATCCCGCCCCAGGAGCGTGAACGTCCCGTCACTCGCGTCACGCATGCCCCGCGCCAGCAGGCAGTAGGTGTTGGTCGAGTCAATCCCCCAGTTGAAGTATCGCGCGGTCCTCTTGTCGTACCCGAGGATCTGCATCGTGTCGACCTTGAGGTCTTCGTCCGCCGGCGCGGTGTTCTCAAGCTGGACAAAGCGCTTCCCCAGGATCCACGCTCCCCTGCTCGTCGCCTTGGCCTTGATCGGTTCCGCCCCCGGGCGGGGCCACATCGAGACCTCGCAGTCAAACTCGCCCACCATCGGTTCGAGGAAGGCGTGCTCGGGCGCGGGGCCGCCGGCTCGATCGATCGCGGCCATGAAGGCCTTCTTGTCGATGCCCCCTGGCGCGGCGGGCGGGGCAGGCTTGGCGGGCGACTGCGGCTGATTCATCGCGGCGCCGCCGAAGGCGGCCAGAGCCATGCACGAGACGAAAACAGCGGCCTGAAGAACGCGATTCATCGGAATTTCCCTTCCCACGTGACGGGGCGTGACGGGGCGTGACAGGGCGTGGCAGGACGTGACGGACGCGTGGAGGATCAGTCAGCAGAGGATCCGTGTGCAGGAGAAGCGGCCGGCGGCGTGTCGGCCAGCGCCTCGCCCGAATGGCGCCGCACCGCCAGGAAGGCCAGCACGAGTCCAATCGTACAAAAGAGCGAGCCCAGGTAAAAGGACGCGCCCGGCACTTTTGCGGGCGCACGCGGCGAAATGAAGAATGAGAAGACGTTGGAAGCGATCAGGGGGCCGAAGATCTGCGCGAGCGTCTGGATGGCGCTGATCGCGCCCTGAGTCCGTCCCTGTTCGTCGGGCCGGACGGTCCGCGTGATCAACGACTGGCTCGCGGGCTGTGCGATGCCCCCCAGCGCGGCGATGCACAGGATGGTGTAGATCATCCACCCTTCACTCGCCGCGCCGTAACCGGCGAAGGCGAAGATGCCGATCGCAAGGCCGATCAGGAGTGCACGCCGCTCGCCGATCGCCTTGATGATCTTCCCCGCCAAGCCGCCTTGCACGATCACCGCGCCCAGCCCTACCAGGAAGAGCGAAAACCCGATGTCCTGGGGCTTCCACCCGTAGCGGTTCTCGGTGTAGAGCGCCCAGGTCGAGTGCAGCCCGAATTGGGCGAGATTGACGAACAGGAATGCAAACGCCAGTTCCACCACGTGGGGGTACTTGCCAAGCCCCTGAAAGACCGCGATGGGGTTGGCCCGCCGCAGCGTGAACGTCGCGCGATTCTCGGGGGCGAGCGACTCGGGAAGCACGAAATAGCCGTACACCCAGTTGATGAGCGTGATCGCACCCGCGGCGTAGAAGGGGTAATGGATGTCTATCTTGCCCAGGAACCCGCCGAGCAGTGGGCCAAGCATGAACCCCAGCCCGAATGCCGCGCCGACCATGCCGAAGGCCTTGGCACGGTCCTTGGGATCCGTCACATCTGCGATGTACGCGTTGGCAACGCTGAAGCTCGCCCCCGACATGCCGTTGATCGCCCGCGTGATGAACAGGAACCACAGGTTCGGTGAGAAGGCCATCGCGAAGTAGTCAACCCCCGAGCCAAAGAGCGCCACCAGGAGAACCGGCCGCCTCCCGTAGTGGTCCGAGAGTGCGCCCAGCACCGGCGCGCAGAAGAACTGCATCAGGGCGTACAGCGCCGTCAGAGCCCCGACGTACGGCGCCGCCTCGGAGATGTCGCCCCCTTCGAGCTTGCGGATCAGGCTCGGCGCGACGGGGATCAGGAGCCCGAAACCCAGGACGTCCAGGAGCAGGGTCACGATGATGAACCACATCGCAGGCTTTTTCGACGGCACTCGGCGGCTCCATCCTTCCCCGCCGGCGATCAGGGAGGCGGGCGAGGTGATGCACAATAGAACGTCCGCCCGGCGGTCGCCGGGCGGGTATCAAATCCCAGATCGCTTCATGTGCACACCGCCGCCCGCAGCAGTTCCACCGGCGCGGGTCAGCCCGCGACCCTGGTCGCCACCAATGAAGGCTCGGGGAGCAGGACGCGATCGGTCGCCGCGGCGACAAGGCCCAGGATCCGCCGACGCGGCGCCGCCGTGCAATTGACCGTCGTGAAACGCGAGCACAGTGCATGCCGCCGCACGCTGTCCTCGATCATCTTGATGACTTCCGTGTGCATATCCGTCAACTCGCCCACGGTCACCACCTCGCGCAGTCCCAGGAGATTGACCGCGCCCGCGACGACAATGCCCGTCGCCTCGATGATCTCCTTGAGCCACGCCTCGACCCCCTTGGCCCTGACGTGCTCGGTGAGATCTCCGAAGGTCGCCTTGGGCTTCTTGACGAATTGCCGGTAGGCGTCCAGGAGGCCCGGACGGCCGGCGAGGGTCTCGAGACATCCCTCGTTGCCGCAGCCGCACCGTCGGCTCACGGTCGGAACCCGGATGTGCCCGATCTCGCCGCTCAAGGGGAAAGGACTTTCCAGCAGTCGGCCGCGCGTGACGACCGCACCCCCCACGCCGTCGGTGAATTCAATCATCAGGAACGATTCGGGAGCCTGGCCCGCCGCCTGGTGGCCCAGGGCCAGGGCCTGAACTTCCTGCACCGCGACCACCGGCGAACCCCAGATCGCACCCAGGGCGGGGAGCAGCTCAGCCGATTCGGTCCAGCGGAGGTTGGGTGAGAACAGGACCCTCTTTTCACGCTCATCGAGCACGCCCGGGACGCTGACCAGGACCGCCAGCGGCTGGTCAGCGCAGATCGAGTTCCGAAGGCCTTTGACCTGCTCGATGAAGGTCTCAGCCTTCTTCGGGGAAGCAACCACCTGGCGGGAGCCGGGGATGAACTCGCCCGCGAGCGTGATCGCGCCGACTGTGCACTCGCGTGCGCCCAGCTCCACGGCCACGAACCGGAGCTTGGTTGAGAGCGTGACAACGCGAGGCGGACGGCCCATCACCGGCGGCTGGGCCCAGCCGCCGCTTTGCCGGGATGCCTCGGGCTGATCGGCCTCGACTTCCTCCAGGAGCCCGGCATCGATGAGCTGGTCGACGACCTTCCCGGTGGTGACAGCCGAGAGGCCGGTTCGGCGTGCAAGGTCCGCACGCGAACTGCGACCTGCGGCGAGCAGGGCGCGGTAGACACGGCGGGTGTTGGCGAGTCGAAGATCGGAGGGGTGGACATACATATTGAACTTCATGTAGATTAAGAGGGCACCACGGGCGTTGCAAGCCCGGACGGATGGAGATTCTCCGCATGAACAGGTTCTGGATCGTATTCGGACTTGCGGTCGCCATGGCGCCGGGATTCTCGGCCTTTGGACAGGGGCAAGTACCCTCTGCACACGCCTTGAGGACCCGCTGGGCCGCCGACGTGAACCCGCAGTCGCCCCTCCCCGAGTACCCGCGCCCGCACTTTGAGCGTCAGCGCTGGCTCAATCTCAACGGCCCGTGGCAGTGGGCCCCGGCGCGCAAGGGTGAGCCCGCGCCAGCAGGCAAGGAGCTCAAGCGCACGATCGTGGTGCCGTTTGCGGTCGAGTCTGCACTCTCGGGCGTCGCGGAGTTCCATGAGCGGCTCTGGTATCGGCGTACGTTCGAGATCCCCGCCGGGTGGGAAGGTCAGCACATCCAGCTCAACTTCGGCGCGGTCGATTGGCAGGCCGAGGTGTACATCAACGGTCAGAAGGTTGGTGAACACCAGGGGGGGTACGACCCATTCAGCTTCGACATCACGCCGATGGTCACGCCCGGCGGTGTCCAGGAGATCATCGTCGGCGTCTACGACCCGACCAACGGCGCCGAGGAGCAGCCCCGCGGCAAGCAGATCAAGAACCCGCACGGCATCTGGTACACGCCCACCACGGGCATCTGGCAGACGGTGTGGATCGAGCCTGTTCCCGCGGCGGGGCTGGCGGGGTACCACATCGAGCCCGACCTTGCGATGGGTGTCTTCAAGGTCCGCGTCGACCAGATGGAGGGTGATGGCGGGGATGGCGACAGCGTGAAGGTGCGCGTCAAGGCCGACGGCAAGACCGTCCAGGAGCACACCTCTCGTCCGGGGACTCCGTTTGTTCTCAAGCCCGGCAAGCCGCGGCTGTGGTCCCCCGAGGATCCTTTTCTCTACGAGATCGAGATCGAGCACATCCGCGGCGGCGAGACGATCGACGTCATCAAGAGCTACGCGGGGATGCGTGCGGTGGGTCTGGGCAAGGACTCCAAGGGCCGCACGGTCCTGACGCTCAACGGTGAACCCTACTTCCAGGTCGGACCGCTCGACCAGGGCTTCTGGCCCGACGGGCTCTACACCGCTCCCACCGATGAAGCCCTCCGGTACGACATCGAGATCACCAAGCAGCTTGGCTTCAACATGACGCGCAAGCACGTCAAGGTCGAGCCGGCGCGGTGGTACTACTGGGCCGACAAGCTCGGGCTCCTGGTCTGGCAGGACATGCCAAGCGCTGGACCCTACATCGGCCCCGGCGACCCCGACGCCAAGCGCAGCAAGGAGTCGGCGGGCCACTATGAGCGAGAGCTCAAGGCCATGATCCACGCGCTGCGCAACCACCCATCGATCATCATGTGGGTTCCCTTCAATGAAGGCTGGGGGCAGTACGACACCGCCCGGATCGCCAAATGGACGAAGGAACTGGACCCCTCCCGGCTGGTGAACGCGACCAGCGGCTGGGCGGACCGCGGCGTGGGTGATGTCCACGACTGGCACAAGTATCCCGAGCCCGGCTCCCCCGACCCCGAGCCCGCGCGCGCCGCGGTGCTGGGTGAGTACGGCGGGCTGGGCCTGCCCGTTCCGGGCCACCTCTGGAAGAAGGACCACTGGGGATACAAGGGCATGCGCGACGCGGCGCAGTTGACCCGCACGTACGAGCAGTACATGCGGGATGTGCACGCACTGAAGGAGAGCAAGGGACTCTCGGCGGTGGTCTACACGCAGATCACCGACGTCGAGGTCGAGGCCAACGGGCTGCTCACCTACGACCGCGCTGTCATCAAGACCGACGTCGAGCGCATCGCGGCGGTCAACCGCGGCGACTTCTCGCGCGTGCCGCCCCCGCCCACGGTCAACGTCGTCGTCCCGACCGCCAGAACCCAGGCTTCAGAATGGAAGTACACCTACGACACGCCCGCGGATGGGTGGATGACTACTTCGTTTGACGACGCCGCATGGAAGGCCGGCAAGGGCGGCTTCGGAACCACCGGAACGCCCAATGCACACGTCGGCACGCAGTGGGCTGGAAAGTCCATCTGGCTCCGAAAGACCTTCACGCTCGACAAGTCTCCATCCCCAGCCCTGCAGCTTCGCGTTCATCACGATGAGGACTGCGAGATCTACATCAACGGTGTCCTTGCGCTGAAGGCCCCCGGTTACACCACCGACTACGAGGACTTTGCGATCGCGCCCGAAGCCCGCGCTGCACTCAAGGTCGGTGAGAACACGCTGGCGGTCGTGTGCACCCAGACCGGGGGCGGCCAGTACATCGACGCCGGATTCGTGGAGGTGATCGAGACCCCCGCCAAGAAGGAGATTCCCAAGGCCCACAATGCACTCCCGCCGGACGCACATGCCGTTCCCCAGCCGGGTGCATCGGTGATCCGCAACGGGGATTTTGAGGCTTCTTCCAAGGAGGGGCCGGTCGCGTGGAATCGATCGGCCTGGTCGGGAGAAGGCCAGACGAAGTACGCGGCATCGGGGGGTGAGAATGCACACGTCGTGATCTCCTCGGATGCGGGCGGCGATCTCGCATGGTCCACGACCGTGCCCGTCGAGATGCAGTCGACCTACAGGCTCTCTGGACGAATCCGCACCGCGGGCGTCAAGACGCTCCACGGCGGGAAGGGAGCTCTGCTCAACGTCCACGGCGTCCAGGGGGCTCAGACGCGTGCCTTGACCGGTGACAACGACTGGACCGACGTCTCCATCGATTTTCAGACCGGGTACAACGACTCGGTCATGATCAACTGCCTCTTCGGAGGGTGGGGCCAGGCGTCGGGCGCGGCGAGTTACGACGACATCCGACTGGTGCTTGTTGCACGCGGGGCCATCCCCGCTCCGTCGATCACGGTCGACGCAGCGAAGGTGGCAGCGCCGATCAGCAAGTACATCTACGGACAGTTCATCGAGCACATGGGACGATGTATCTACGGGGGCATCTGGGCGGAGATGCTCGAGGACCGCAAGTTCTGCGACGCGGTCGGAAGTGAAAGTTCCCCGTGGAGGCACATCGGCTCGGGCTCGGTCACGATGTCGACCGACTCTCCCTTTGTGGGTGTGCACACCCCGGTGATCACGCTCGCCGGGGATGGAACCGGGGGTGGGATCGTGCAGGGTGATATCGGCGTGCGAGCTGGGGGAGAGTATGTGGGTTACGCGTGGCTCTCTGGAGAGGGCCCGGTCGGCGACGTGACCATCCGCCTCAGCGCCCCAGCTTGGGCTCCTGGTGTGCAGGAGGTCCATATCACCGGCGTCGGTGGCGCGTACGCACGTCACGAGTTTCGATTCTCCATCCCCGCCGACGCCAAGGCTGATGAACCGGCCTCGCTGTCGATCTCGGCTTCCGGCAAGGGGCACGTGAAGGTCGGCACGGTGTCGCTGATGCCCGCCGACAACGTGGAAGGCTTCCGGCGCGATACGCTCGCGCTGCTCAAGGAGCTTGATGCGCCGGTCTACCGCTGGCCGGGCGGCAACTTCGTCTCGGGGTACGATTGGCGCGACGGCATCGGCGACCGCGACCGCAGGCCTCCCCGCAAGAACCCGGCGTGGACGGGGATTGAGCACAACGACGTGGGCATCCACGAGTTCATGACGCTGGTGAAACTGCTCGGGACCGAGCCCTACATCGCGATCAACACCGGCCTTGGAAGCGTCAAGAACGCGGCCGATGAACTCGAGTACGTCAACGGCGATCCGGGTTCGCCCATGGGCAGGCTCCGCGCATCCAACGGCCAGGATGCTCCCTGGGGCGTGAAGTTCTGGGGCATCGGCAACGAGATGTACGGCGACTGGCAGCTCGGCCACATCCCGCTTGGGCAGTATGTCGCGCGACACAAGGAATTTGTCGATGCGCTCCGCAAGGTTGATCCCTCCATCATCACGATTGGCGTGGGCGCGGCCGGCCCGTGGAGCCGGACGATGCTCCGCGACGCGGCGGATCACATGGAGCACATCTCCGAGCACGTCTACTGGCAGGACCGCCCGGGACTGGTCGCGCACGTGAAGCAGGCGTCCGATTCGCTCGCCGCTATCGCCCAGGAGCACCGCAAATACCGCCGCGAGCTTGAATCCCTCAAGGGGCGCGACATCCGGATCGTGCAGGATGAATGGAACTACTGGTACGGCCCGCACATCTTCGGGGAACTGGGCACCCGGTACTCCATGAAGGATGCGCTGGGCGTCGCCGCCGCGCTCCACGAGTTTGCCCGCAACAGCGACATCTACTTCATGGCCAACTATGCGCAGACCGTGAACGTGATCGGCGCGATCAAGACCACCGACACCGCGGCGGCGCTCGAGTCGACCGGGCTTGTCCTCAAGCTGTACCGGCATCACCTGGGCGACACGCCGGTCAGGACGCAGGCGGGTGAACTCCTCGACGCACTCGCCGCGTGGAGCACAGACGGCTCAACTCTGACGCTCGCCGTGGTGAACCCGACGACCAGGGCGCTCGATGTCCCGGTGACCATTGAGCATGCCCGGTGGTCCCCCGGGCCCGTCAAGTGTTATCGCATCGCTTCACCCGACCCGATGGCCTTCAACGACCCTGGATCACCCCAGGCGATCCGAATCGAGGCGTACGAGGTCGACCAGTCTTCGAGTCTTCACCTCGCCCCGTGCAGCGTGACGCTCTTCAAGTTGCCGATGAAGAAGGCTGGTTGAGAGATCGCGTCTGGGGCGTGTGCGGGTATTTGTATTCTGTTTGTGCAATGGTGACCGGACGCAACACGATCGTCCGGGAAGTCCGTGGATTTTTGTCAACATCCCTTGAGTCGCTCATGTGGTTGCTCGATGTCGATGTTGATGGAAGGCAACTCCGTACCCAACCCGCAGCGCCGGGAGCCGTCTGGTCATGATGGAGGGTCGTCGGGCTCGTTCCCGCACCCGCCGAATCCTTCGCACGCGCCCGAGGCGCTCGAGCGGTTCACCGTGCTTGTCCATGAGCTGTCGAACCTGCTGGATGGATCGCTGCGGTGGCTGGGGCTTGCACACCGGACGATCGACCAGGCCCGCAATCCCGAGCAGGGGGAGGATCTGCCGGCCGAGGATGCGCTGGACCAGGCGAGCTGGCAGATCGAGACAGCGCGGGGCGCTCTTGAGCGCATGGCCGACCTTGTGCACGCGGCGATGCAGAGCGCGGGGCTTCCCCTGGGTTCGAAGCTCTTGACCGAGGCGCAGCCGGTGGGGCTGCACGACGCGATGACGCACGCGGCGCGGGTGGTGGGCCCGGAGGCGGGTGACCGCGGGATCACGATCCATGTTGACGTGGCCCCGGCGGTGCGCGCAACGCCCGCGGGAGCGTTGTACGCCGTGGTCCTCAACGGGCTTCGCAACGCGATCGAGTCGATCGAGCTTGCGCAGCATTCGACGCCCGGCGGCCGGATCGATCTTTCGGTGCAGCCCGGGGCGGTGGCGGGGACGTTCATTGTCGAGATTCGCGACGACGGCATCGGTCCGCCGGAGACGGATTCGCCCCAGCGCGTCTTTGAGCCGGGGTTCACGACCAAGCCCACGGGTTCGGGGATCGGGCTTTCGCTGGCGTCGAGCCTGGTTCGTGATGCGGGGGGGACGATCCAGCTTCTGGGGCGGGGGGCGAGCGAGCCTGGGAGGCTCGTCGATGTGCGTCGGCCCGGCGCGATCCTGCGGATCGTCATGCCCGAGCAGGGGCGCGATCTCGACACGATGATCGGCCGCCAGCGGACGGACACCGACGCGGCGTGATCGCCGGAGAGAAGGGGAGAAGGAACGGATTCGATGACAACCAGCCAGCCAGCCCGGATCCTGGTGGTAGACGACGACCCGATCGTCGCGGAGTCCATTGCGGAATTCCTCGCAGGCGAGGGGTACCAGCCGACCACCGCGCTCCACGCGCCCGAAGCGCTTGCCGCGATGGCCAAGGCCGAGCTGGCCTCTCCGTCGGGCGCGCCGTTCAACCTTGTCATCTCCGACATGTCGATGCCGGGGATGGACGGGATGGCGCTGCTCACCGAGATCCAGAAGCGCTATCGCGGGACGGTCGTCATCATGCTGACGGGGTACGGCACGATCGAGTCGGCGGTCGCGTCGCTGAGGCAGGGCGCCTCGGATTTTCTGACCAAGCCCCTGGTGGATGATGAGCTTCGGATGGCGGTTGGACGTGCACTCAAGCAGCAGGCCCTGCTCGCCGAGAACCAGGTCCTGCGGCGGCGGCTGGACGGCAAGTTCAGCCTCGACAACATCATCGGCGCGGACCACCGGATGCGCCGGACGTTTG
>DATGXW010000096.1:0-22611 GCA_035298585.1 Phycisphaerales bacterium | reverse complement strand
GGGGGCGAGGGTGCCGAGGCTGGAGAGATCGACGGTGCCGGCGGTGCGGCTGTCATCATCGAAGGACCAGCCGGTGAGGTCGACGGACGAACCGCCGATGTTGACGATCTCGATGAATTCGCCGTTGTTGCCGGCGTACATCCACTCGCTGATGCGGATGCCGGCGTTCGCGGTCTGTGCGGCAAGGGCGGCGGCGGCGATGGCCAGGATGATCTTCATGTCCTTCTCCTCGTGCGGTTGCTCAGTGGTCATCGAGAACGACGGAGCGGGAGGTGTGCGGCGGAGTGCACACCATCGAAAATTCCCGCGGCCGGAAACGACCGTTCCCGATGGACGGCGGGGAGACTAACGGCCGTCCGCGCTGGTTCAAGCGATACGCACACAAGTGCGGATGGGATTCATGCAATCTCAACACGCGTGATCCTTCTGAGCGCAATTTGAACGCAGTCTTGATGCAACGCTTCCAGTCCCGGCGAGAGTCCCGAGGGCGTGCGGTGTATCGTGATCGCTCGTTTGATGCTCGGCACAAACAGGCCTCTTTTGCGGGTTTTTCGGCGATCATGCGGCGGAAAGTTCTCGCGGGCCCCTTTGCGGGAAGAGTGTTCAGAAATGATGAAGACCCCGTTCTCGGGATGCCGCACAGTCCATGTGCGGGCGTTCACGCTCATCGAACTTCTGGTGGTGATCGCGATCATCGCGCTGTTGATCGGGATCCTGGTCCCGAGCCTCGCGGGAGCGCGTGATGTGGCGCGGCAGACCAGGTGTGCCGCCAACCAGCGTTCGATCGCCACGGCGTCGCTCTCGTACGCGACCGATAACAAGACAATCTACTGCTCGGGGCCGATGGATAACCGCAAGCGCTCGGGGTACGGCTCTCTTGAGGAGGCGGGCTGGACCGCCGACATGGTCAACGGGGGGTACGGCAAGCCGGGGACGATGCTCTGCCCGACCAACCCCGGCGGCCTGAACCAGAACCTCGATCCCAAGCGGGCCAACGACAAGGGGTACGTGACCTACACCGAGCAGGGGATTCTCGACCTCATCAAGCGCGGGTACAACAGCAACTACACCCAGTCGTGGTACATGGCGTACACCGAAGTGCGTGATGTCCGCAACATGAACCTCGATCCCAAGCGGATCTCCGGCGTCATCGGCCCGCTCCGCGACAAGTACCTGACGAACATCGCGCCCGCGTATGTGCCGCTCTTCGCCGATGCACGGACCGATGAGGGCGAGACGGTGAACCTGCTTGGCGAGCGCTACCGCACCGTCAAGAGCGTGAGCGACGGGCCCGCGCAGCTTCCGGGCATGTGGGGCAGGCAGAGCTACGCCGACTTTGGTCCTGCACACGGGAAGGCGGCGCTGATCGGCGGGGACAAGAAGCACGACAAGGTTTACGGCAACTTTGTGATGGCCGACGGCCACGTGGCGTCGTTCGCCGACACGGACCGCAACGGCGAGTTCGGGTGGGCTGCGACGCAGTCTGATTACCGCTACCCCGATCTTGAGGGAAAGGTCTTCGGCGGGCACCTGTCGTCGGGCCGGCTTTGGAACGCACAGGAATAGAGAGAGATGTCCACACCGGGTTGTAGACGCTCCGGCCCCGCGGGCGCCGGGTGCGTGGCCGGTCCATCCGGTCTGGTGTGCATGATCGGCGTGTCACGCATTCAAACAGGAGTTGAGCCATGGGAATGGGAGTTGGTCGCGTGTTGTCGGCGGGTGTTCTGGTCGCGGTGTGCGGGAGTGCACACGGGCAGGTCTTCCTGAACGAGGTCTTCTTCAATCCTCCCGGGAGCGCCAACGATGACACGCGCGAGTTCATCGAGATCCACGGGACGCCGTTCCGCAAGCTCGACGGGTATGCGGTCGCGGTCATGAACGGCACGCAGACCAAGCACTACCGGCTTGATTCTCTGGGCGCCGGAGGTCCGGCAGACCAGGAGATCGACGAGTTTTTCAGCCTTGACGGGCTCTCGCTCGGGGCCAACGGGATCCTGGTGATCGGGATCGGCGCATCATCGTCGTATCCGACGCTGCTGACGGACACGAACTTCCAGCGCTGGAACACGATCTGGAACGGCCTGCTCGACACGCCGGGCAAGCTCAACAACGACGGCTCCAACACGATCATGCTGGTCCGCAACCGGCCCGGCGTGACGCAGGCCAATCCTTCGAGCCCGCTGGGACTGCGCTGGGGCAAGGATGTGGACCACGATGCGGAGTACCTCACGCCCGTCGAAGGCGACGTGTGCAGCGGCGGCTCGGCGGCGGGCAATCCCTGCAACGACACCACCGACTGCCTCGGTGCTCCCTGTGAGCCTGGATTTGTCGATCAGTTCGGCGATGGAGAACTCGACCGCGGCAATCCCGACGGATACGGCGGTTTCACCAACGACGCGATCGGCTTCCTGACGCCCGGCGACGTCTCCGACGATCTTGAGATCGTCGACGAACTCGCGTACGAGCACGACCAGGGCTGGGAGTATGACACGGATGACCGCCGAGTCGATGTGGGGAGCGCTTCGGGCGCATTCAAGCAGCGCAAGGTGCACTCGCTGGATGATCCGCAGGGGCTCAATCCCGACGCCGTGACGCGTGTCGACTACCGCACCAAGGGCGCGGGCTGGACGCCCGTCGCGGGCGCGGTGGGAGAGGGGCCCGGCGGGAAGAACTGGCAGGACACCGCGACCGAGCAGTGGATCCGCGGCGAGTCTTTCCCCAACAACTCGCCCCCGTTCTACTACGACAACTCCGCGAACGCCGATCCCAACGCGGCACAGCCGTACCTCACGCAGGTCCCGCGCTGGCTCGCCGATGGGGCGGGCGTGGAGTACAGCTTCACCGCGTCCAGCTACGAGATCGCGGCAGGACGCGTCAACCCCCTCTCCGTTGCGTTCATCCCCGGTGATGTCAACCGCGACGGCGTGTGCGATGGCCAGGACATCGCCAAAGTCGCCTCGGTCTTCGGCGACGCCGACTGGATCTTCTCCAACGCGTGGGGCACGTCGCCCCAGACCAACGAGGGCGACCCCGCCCTGCAGACGCGTCCGTGGGATGTTGACGGCACCGGCGACAACGGGATCGAGCCCAGCGATCTTCAGTGGACGCTGAACTTCCAGGGCAACACCAACGGCCGCATCGTCGGTGTTCGCTACGACTCGACGACCCCCGCGGCCAGCGGCGTGTCGATGAACAGCAACGCGTCGACGACGGTCGCGGTATCGGCCGCGCTCGACCTCTCGTGCGGCGTGACGGCCGATGCGCTCTACATCGGCGACGTCTTCACGATGGTCGTCTCGGCACGCGTGACGGGCGGCGCGAACAACTCCGCCGGCCAGCAGAACGGCGTCATGCAGTTCATCCACGATGTCACGGTGAGCACCGGGGGCGTGGTCCGCGTCCTCTCGGTGACGCCGATGAGCACGTACCAGACCACGCGTGAATCACTGCAGGCGCCCGCGGGGAATGCGGGCGACCTTGGGATCGGCTCGGTCAATGGGTACACCACCTCGTTCACCGAGGGGCTGGGCGCGGACGCACCTCTCTACGTCGTGACGTTCGAGGCGGTCGGATACGGCTCGGCGGACATCGGCGTCCGCGCTGATGACGCCGCCCGGATCGCGGCGAGCACGCCGCGGGGCGTGAAGCTCGGGCACACGCTGAGCCAGGGGAACCCCGCCGCCGCGAGCTATCCCTCGCTGATCTCGGTCTCGGTGATCAACGAGTGCCGTTCTGACTTTGATCGCTCGGGCTTCACCGACACCGACGACTTCGACGCGTTTGTCGAGGCGTTCGAAGCCGGCGAGCAGTGTGCAGACTTTGATCTCACCGGCTTTGTCGACACCGACGATTTCGACGCCTTTGTGGAGGCCTTCGAGGCCGGGTGCTGAGCCGGCGACGCATCGAGTGCACGTGCATGTTGAAGACGGGCTCCGCGCGGCGGGGCCCGTTTTTCATTGCATGCGGCCCGTAATGACCCGTCATTCAGCCGCGTGGATTACGGCGCGGGCTTGCGTGTCATCCCCAGCAGTTCATCGAGCCTTGCGGCGAGGATTCGCACCGCCGCTTCATCCTTGGGCGCTTCGATGTCGCCGCTCAGTTCAGAAGGCCCAAGGCGATCGGCGAAGCCGGGTGTGCCGTTCATGTACTTGAGCGTGCCCCGGCGGATGGAGCCTTCGAAGTCCTCATCGCCCAGGTCTGAATCGGGGTAGAGAAAACCACCCCCGCCGTAGACCCCGACCTGTCCGCGTGAAATCACCACCAGCCGGATCGAGACCGAGCAGGCCGTGCTTTCGATGGGCGTTTCACCCGCCTCGGGAGAGATGAACAGGTGGATGTGCAGCAACTGCCCCGAGGCCTCTCCAAGGCTTGCGCCGGGCTGGCAGAGTTCGCGAGGAAGGTCCGTGAGATAGATGTCGGCGGTGTTGGGGTCGGTCGAGCGATACGCACGGATGCCAGGCTCAAGCAGCAGATCGAAATCAGCATCGACTGATTGCGTGGTCAGCGGCCCCTCGCCGGAGAAGTACGAACAGCCGGGAAGGACGAGGGAGGCACAGGCCATCAGCGAGGCGAATGCACATCGAATGAGAGGCGGGCTCGCGCGGTGCTTGGTCGAGGTGTGCGTGCAGCCGCGGAGTGGGGGTGTTGCCATCGAGAACCATCCCTCGCCAAAGTCTGAAAGTGCCGGCTTCGTGGGGTGTGACCCACCAGAATACGAATGCACAGAGTATGGGTATCGGATGTGCGGTGCACAGGGTGCCAGGGAAAACACTTGGAGACCCGCGCCTCTGCGTGCGAATCCCGCCCAGTTTCACATGGCTTCGGGAACGCGATCGCAACAATCGTGTACCATTTGTGAGACCCTCGGCGGGTAAGACCGGTACAAGAGGTCGCCAAGGCGATCCAGAACGGCCCGGGGAACCCCCCCGCAAGCCCGCCATGCCGATCAATCGCCAGTTCGAGTGGCATCCAGAGATGCCGTGAACGCGAGGAGGCTTCCGAAGATGCGATCCATGCTCTCCATGACCCAGACGGTCCGTACCAGGACGGCAGCGCTGTGTGCATTGCTCGTCGCCTGCGGCTCCGCATCGATTTCCAGGGGTCAGGCAAGCACCAATCGCCCTTCACCCACGCCGGCCCCAGCTCCTCCCGCGCCGGCACCCGCTCCTTCACCGGCTCCCGTTCCCCCCAAGAGCCCCTACACCAAGCCCGTTCCGCGCCTGATCATCGAACCGGGGAAGCCGATCATTTATACGACGGTGCCGCAGCCCTTGGGAACCGTGCCGGTGTCGATCACACGCGGGCCGGTGAAGCCCCGGCCTGCGAACCCTGTGCACACGCCGGTCAATGGCAGCTTTGAACGTCCCATCCGGACGGGTGGCGGCCTGGGCGGCGTGAAGGTGAAATTTCCGAATGTCTTGGGCCGGTCGGGTTCCAGCGTTCCTGAGACGTGGGGCCCCGTGATCGTTCGTCCTCCCAACCAACCTTCGCCCGGTCCTCGGCCCTGGCCTTGCCCGGAACCTCGTCCGCGGTACTACCGGAACGGTTCGACCGTGTCGGTGATCGGCCCATCGGGGGCGATCTATTCGACGCAGAGCCAGGGAAGCTCCCTCTCGGTCGGCAGTGGGGGCGTTTCGGGCGATCTTGACCTGGGCAACCTCCAGGTCACGTTCGGCTCGCAGCCGCCGATCTACCGATCGGATTCGGCTTCCAACTGGAGCACGATCTACGGCACGTACCCCATGGAAGGGGTGGCGTGGGGCTCCTCCAGTTCCTGGAATGACGGGAACATTGTCGGCCGGTGCCATACGCCCCCGCGCCACTGCGGCTGGGATCGCGGATGGTGGACGTGGTACGACCGTGTGCGGTATTACGGGCCGGTCTACGGCAGCGGCTGGGTCAACTACGACCCGACGATGTTCTACCCCGCGTCGATCACCGATCCTGCCCAGGCTGCCGACTCGATGTCCGCGCAAGATGCGGAGGTCGCGGTCGATCCGCTGGTCGAACTGGCCGCGGCGCGGATGCACAACGGCAACTACGACTCGGCCGCCAAGGTGCTGCGCGAATACACGCGCAGCAACCCCGACGACGCGGGCGCGTGGCGCTGGCTTGCGATGGCGCTCGCCGCGGACCGGCAGACCAAGGAAGCCACCTACACCTTCCTGCGTGCGTACGAGCTCAACGATTCCATGGCCGAGCTCCCGCTGGAATATGAGGCGATGGGATTCACCGAGGGTGACCTGCGCGAGATGACGGGTCGTGTGCTGACATTCGCACGCAACACCAAGTCCGCGTCGGCGTACCTGATGGCCGCGGTGCTCATGGACACCCGCGGGCTGGATGCACAATCGAAGAAGCTGATCGCTGAAGCACGTGCATCGGGCCTCGATGCAACGCTTGCAGACCGTGTGCAGTCGGGCTTTGCTCGATGATCGCTCCACAGAGCACTGACCGGAGGTGCGATGTTCCGCGGCGCATGAAAAGGCGTTCATTCCGCGTATACGGATGAGCTTCACAGCTTTTGCTGCGTTTCGTGTTCGAATCCGAATTCTGTATAGTGACACGCACGGCGAAGCTTCCGGGGCAGCGCTGCACCATGGAGGTTTCACGATGCGGATGAATTCAAAGAGCGTGTGCGACGACCTTGGACATACCCGAGGCCGCGCGATGATGGCGATCTGCATCGCAGGCCTTGCCGCAACTCTTGTGCACGCCGCGCCGCCGCCGGTCAAGGAGTGGCGTTCGTTCTACGCCGGCCCCGCCGGCTTTTACAACAACGCCAACGCCGTCACGACCGATTCGCTCGGCAATGTCTACGTCACAGGTGAATCCGCGACCGGCACGGGGGCCGCGTTTGCCACGGTGAAGTACTCGCCCGATGGGGCTGAGCTCTGGAACGCGCGGTATCTCGGTAAATCGACCGGCAGCGACAAGGCGTTCAGCGTGCTCGTGGGCCCCGACGGCGACGTCATCGTCTCGGGCACTTCTGACAGCCCCGGCTCCGGATTCTCTGATTACGTCGTGGTGAAGTATGACGGCGCCACCGGCGATCAGCTCTGGACCGCGCGAGTCAACGGAACTGGAAACAACGCCGATGCCCTCCTTGCCGCGGGCATCGACGCCGCGGGTGACGTCTACGCCACCGGCCAGTCGTGGTCGGGCGTTGATTACGACTGGCTGACGATCAAGGTGAACGGTCAGACGGGCGAGGTCGAGTGGCGGGGGACGCACGATGGCGTCGCCGGAAGCCCCGACGGCATAAACGACGCGGCGGTGGATATCGCGGTCGACGCCGCCGGCAATTCGTACGTGACCGGCTGGGTGCAGGTGGGTTGGGACCCGGGCGAAGAGATCAACATCTACGCGGTCGGTGCGGTGAAGTATCTCGCCGACGGAACCAAGGCCTGGAGCACGGTGCTCGGAGATGAATTTGACCCCGGGCAGGGAAGCAAGGTCATCATCGACGCGGACGGCAATCCGGTCGTGGGCGCCAACAAGCTTGGCTACAACACGTTCAAGCTTGACGCATCGACCGGCGCGACGATCTGGGCCAGCGAGTACCAGGGACCGGCCAATGCCGGCGCGTTCATCTATGACATGGAGGCCGCGCCGGGAGGTGGCGTGGTGGTCGCCGGCTCCGTCTGCATGGGGACGGTCAACTGCGATGAATCGCACGCGATGTGGAAAATCGATGCAGATGGCGGGCAGCAATGGGTGAACACGTACACCGCGCCTGAGGTCAACCGTGCAGGCGGTTCATCCCGCGGGCTGGCGATCGATGGGGCGGGCAACGCGTACTCCACGGGCTTCTACATCTACTTCAGCGGGCCGACGGTCGCGGTGACGCGCTGCGTGGACGCGACGGGCACGCAGAACTGGATCGATATCTACAGCGCGGCAGCGCCGGGCGCCGCCAACCACGCGAGCGGCCGTGCAGCGACGATCGACCCCAACGGTGCACTGATCACGCTGGGAAGCGACGGGCTTTCGAGCGCCTCGTTCTACTCGACCATCAAGTACCGTGCATGTGCAGCGGACTTTGACGGGACGGGCTTTGTCGACACCGACGACTACGACGCGTTCGTCAGGGCCTTTGAGCAGGGCGGTGACGACGCGGACTTTGACGGGACGGGCTTTGTCGACACGGACGACTTCGACGCGTTCGTGTACGCGTTTGAGGTGGGGTGCTGAGAGGGGAGAGGCACTGAACTGGGCACTAGATGACTGGGCACTGGGGGAAGGCAACGCCAAGCAGGTGAGGCCGCCACGCCGCTCAGGCGTGGCAGTTCGGGACTTCTCCCGATGCCCGATGCCCGATGCCGACGTTCCCACGCTGATGTCCAGTCACCAGTGCCCAATGCCCAGTCCCCAGTGCCTGTTTGGATTTTGAACGGCACCATCCTCCTCCCGAGCTGCATGTGCATGCACTTGTCCCTGATCGTGAGCTGTCTAGACTTCTCCCCTTAACGTCCCGGTCTGCCGAGAGGTGGGCAGGGGTCACACGTCAAACCGTCAGCACCACCCGTTCGCGTTCCCGTTGCCCGGGAGCGACTTTGCCGGAGAATCGTCTCCGGGGACCGGTGGGAGGTGGAGAAACATGGGCAAACGCGAAGTCACCAACATTTTCAAGATCATGGCGCCCGGCGGCGCCGCGACTCCGGCGCCCCCGCTGGGTCCGGTGCTTGGCTCCAAGGGTGTCAACCCCGGCCAGTTCATCCAGAAGTTCAACGCCGCGACCCAGCACGTCAAGGGCAAGGTCGTCGGCTGCATCGTCACGGTCTACAGCGACCGTACGTTCGAACTGGAAATCAAGAGCTCCCCGGCATCGGTCCTGATCAAGGACGCGGCCAAGGCGGAGAAGGGTTCGGGCACGCCCAACAAGGCCAAGGTCGGCAAGATCACCAAGGCACAGGTCCGGGCGATCGCCGAAGCGAAGATGGCCGACCTCAACAGCGCATCGGTTGAAGCGGCGATGCGGGTGATCGAAGGCACTGCCCGTTCCATGGGCGTCACGGTGGAGGGCTGATAGCAATGCCAAAGCGAATCACCAAGCGTGCAAAGGCCAACGCGGCGCTCAAGCCCGCGTCGGCGCTCGTCCCGGCCGAGGCGGTCGCGACGCTCAAGAAGTTCAAGGCTCCGAAGTTCGACCAGACGGTCAACATCGTCATGCACCTGGGGCTTGATCCTGCACAGGCCGATCAGTCGCTCCGCGGCTCGATCAGCCTCCCCAAGGGCATCGGCAAGACCAAGCGCGTGGTCGCGTTCTGCCAGAGCGACGTGGCTCCGCAGGCGCTGGCCAACGGCGCCGTCAAGGCCGGCGCGGAAGAACTCGTCGCCGAGATCGAGAAGGGATGGATGGACTTCGACGTCGCCGTCGCCTCTCCCGACATGATGAGGATCGTGTCGAAGCTCGGCAAGGTCCTGGGTCCCAAGGGCCTGATGCCCTCTCCCAAGGCCGGCACGGTGACGACCAACGTCGCACAGGCCGTCAAGGAATACGCGGCCGGCAAGGTCGAGTACCGGACGGACAAGAGCGGCAACGTCCACGCCGTCATCGGGAAGATGAGCTTCCCCGAAGGCGACCTGGTCGCCAACCTCGAGCACTTCGTCACCGCGCTTGAGAAGGCGCGTCCCGCCACCGCCAAGGGCCAGTACGTCAAGTGCATCGTCGTGAGCGGTGCGATGACCCCGGGCGTTCCCGTCAAGTTCACGTCCGTGGTGGAGGCTAAGTAATGTCAAAGCCCGTCAAAGAACTGATCATGAAGCAGTACGGGGCCCGGATCGGCGACGTCAAGGACGCCGTCCTGGTCTCGATCCGCGGCGTGAAGGCGGTCGACAACAACCGCATCCGCCTTGGCCTTGCCAAGAAGAACATCAAGGTCACGATGGTCCGTAACTCCTTGGCCCGCAAGGCCTTCGGAGAGTCGGCCCTCTCGGCCCTCAACGACCTGATGATCGGCTCGAGTGCACTTGTCACCGGCGGCAACTCCGCCGTTGAGATTGCACGCGAGCTTGTCGCCCTGGTCGCCAAGAACCCCGCCCTGGAGTTCAAGGGCGCCATCCTCGACGGCACGCTCTTCAAGGGCAAGGCCGGCGTGGAGGAGCTCTCGAAGTTCCCGACCAAGGACGAGGCCATCGGCCAGAACGTCACCCTGCTCATCTCGCCCGGCCGCAAGCTCGCGGCTCAGATCGTCGGCCCCGGCAGCAACATCGCCGGCCTGGTCAAGTCGATCGAGGGCAAGCTCGAGAAGGGCGAGGCGATCACCAAGGTCGCCTGAGCGAGTTTTTCGAAAAAAGCCCAGCGCACGCCGTTTTTTTTCCACTGTCCGAGTCGTTTGTGAGACACATGACATCCGACTGGCCCCAGGGTTAAAGGCCGAGTGTTCGGCCCCTCTTGGATGAATGATGAACGGATCCTGTGCGACCGAGCACAGGATCCGTGCAGAAGCAAAGGTTTGAACCATGTCCGACACTGCTGTTGATGCGAAGATCAAAGACCTGGGCGACAAGCTCGCCGGCCTGACCCTCAAGGAGGCCGTGGACCTGGGCAAGTACCTCAAGGACGCCTACGGCATCGAGGCCGCCTCGGGTGGCGCGGTCGTCATGGCCGCCGCCGGCGGCGCTGCAGCCGCTCCGGCCGCCGCCGTCAAGGACAGCTTTGACGTTGTCCTCAAGGCCGTCGATCCCGCCAAGAAGATCCCGGTCATCAAGGTCGTCCGCGAGGCGACCGGCCTGGGTCTGGCTGAAGCCAAGGCGTTCGTCGATGCCCCGGGCAAGCCCGTCAAGCAGGGCCTCGACAAGGCCGAAGCCGAGAAGCTCAAGAAGACCCTTGAGGAAGCCGGCGCGACGATCGAGCTCGCCTGAGAGATTGATGTGCGAATAAAGCAAGGAGGGCCGGTCCGTCGAGGACCGGCCCTCTCTTTTCCTGTGTGTACGGGCCTCCAGCTCCGGACAACGGTGTCCAGAGTCGGCGATATCCGCCCCGGAACTGGTAACGACTGGCGTGCCAGAACCGAGGCTGGTTCAATGAGGATGTTTCCTCATTTGGTCTGTTGCGTTCTTGATTAGCCCTTCTCAGGGATTTAAAGTCCCGGGTTACGGGCTGCGGTGTCAATGCGGCGACGATTCAAATAACACGACGCGGTGCGAGACTCCGTGCATGCCAGACGGCACGCAGGGAGACACTATCCATCGATCGCGAGGGAACCGGACACGATGTCAACGACCCCCACGACCACGGCGGTGAAGGTGCGCGATTTTGCCAAGCGTGGCGATGCGATTCCGATCCCGGACCTGACCGAAATCCAGAGTGCCGGCTACGAGCGCTTCCTCCAGCTTGGCAAGAGCGTTCACGACCGCGACATTACTGTCGGCTTGGAAGCCCTCCTTCGTGAAGTCTTCCCGATCGTTTCCTACGACGAAACGACCAAGCTCGAGTACCTCCACTACACGCTGGAGGAGCCGCGGTACACGCCCGACGAGTGCCGCGAACTGCGCCTGACCTACGGCCGCCCGTTCCGGGTCGCGGTCCGTCTTTCACGCACCAACCACCCCGACACCCCCGAGGAGGAGATCTACCTCGGGGAGTTCCCCATCATGATGGGCGGCGGCGAGTTCATCGTGAACGGCGCCGAGCGCGTCATCGTCAGCCAACTCCACCGCTCTCCCGGCGTCGACTTCTCGATCGTCTCGAGCGAGGGTGACCGTCCGCTGCACTCGGCCCGCATCATCCCCGAGCGCGGTTCGTGGATCGAGCTCGAAGTGACCAAGAAGGATGTTCTGGCGATGCGGATCGACCAGAGCACCAAGCTGGCGGCGACCAGCTTCCTGCGCTGCCTCTACTACATCGAGGAGAAGGACCGGGTCCTGCGTGCACAGGGCTTCGACGCCGCCGCGGCCGAAGACAAGAAGAAGATCCAGGAGAAGGCCGAGCTCGCGGGCGCCAAGGTCGCCTCGACCGACGCCATCATCGGCATCTTCTACGAGGTGACGGAGATCCCCGCCGACCAGGTCAAGCCCGAGCACTGGGCCGCCGAGTCGATCATCGACAAGGAGTCGGGCGAGGAGCTCGTGCACGTCGGCCGCCAGATCGGCGATTCGGCCGCGACGATCGTCGCTTCCAACCTCAAGAAGGTCCGCGTCGTCCAGAACCCCAGCGACGTCCTGATCCTCAACACCATCGCCGAAGAGAAGCTCGAGCAGTTCCCCGGCGACACCGAGGGCAAGCAGGCCCTCCTCAAGCTCTACAGCAAGCTCCGCCCGGGCAATCCCCCCCAGGTCGACAAGGCTGAAGCGCTGTTCCGCGAGAAGTTCTTCGACGAGAACCGCTACCGCCTCGGCCGCGTCGGCCGCTTCCGCATCAACCGCAAGTTCGAGATGGGCACGCCCGAAGACCTCATGTGCATCGTCTCGACCGACTTCCTCCAGGTCGTCAAGTACCTGCTCGACCTGCGGTCCAACCGCCTCGACCCCAAGACCAACCGTCCGGCCGCGCAGGTCGACGATATCGACCACTTGGGCAACCGCCGCCTCCGCACACTCGATGAGCTGGCGGTGGAGGAACTCCGCAAGGGCTTCCTCAAGCTCAAGCGGACGGTCCAGGAGCGCATGAGCGTCAAGGGCCCGGACGAACTGACCAAGATCGCCGACCTGGTCAACAGCAAGTCGATCAGCTCGGCCATCGACTTCTTCTTCGGCCGCAGC
This sequence comes from Phycisphaerales bacterium, assembly GCA_035298585.1. Classification (GTDB taxonomy): domain Bacteria; phylum Planctomycetota; class Phycisphaerae; order Phycisphaerales; family UBA1924; genus JAEUJB01. The sequence continues at coordinate 9,906 of DATGXW010000096.1, read as the reverse complement.
GAGCTGTCGCAGGTCGTCGACCAGACCAACCCGCTCTCGTCGCTCGTTCACGAGCGGCGCTTGTCTGCCCTGGGGCCCGGCGGCCTCAACCGCAAGCGTGCGGGCTTTGAGGTCCGCGACGTGCACATCTCGCACTACGGGCGCATCTGCCCGATCGAGACGCCCGAAGGCACCAACATCGGGCTGATCGCCTCGCTGGGCATCTACTCGAACATCGACGAGTACGGCTTCCTCCGGACGCCGTACCGCGAGGTCAAGGGCGGCGCGATCACCGGCAAGGTCGTCCACCTCCGTGCGGATGAGGAGATGAAGGCGGTCCTGGCCCCGACCGACGCGCTGGACGAACAGGGCAAGCTCAAGAAGGGGGCGGTGCTGGCCCGCGTCGACGGGGAGCTCGCAAGCGCGGGCTCCGACAACGTCGACTTTGTCGACATCAGCCCCAAGCAGATCGTCGGCATCTCGGCCTCGCTGATCCCCTTCCTCGAGCACGACGACGCCAACCGCGCCCTCATGGGTTCGAACATGCAGCGTCAGGCGGTCCCGCTGATCAAGGTGGACCCGCCCTGCGTCGCCACCGGCGTCGAGCACGCCGTGGGCCACAACTCGGGCATGGTGGTCAAGGCCAAGAACCCCGGCATCGTCACCGCGGTCGACGGCCAGCGCATCATCATCGACAACTCCGACGAGTACGTCCTGCGCAAGTTCGTCGGCCTCAACGAGCGCACCTGCCTCAACCAGAAGCCGATCGTCAAGCTCGGCGACCGCGTCGAGAAGGGCCAGGTCCTGGCCGACGGCGCCAGCACCCGCCTGGGCGAGCTTGCCATCGGCAAGAACGTCCTGGTCGCGTTCAACACCTTCGACGGGTACAACTTCGAGGACGCGATCGTCATCAACGAGCGCCTGGTGAAGGACGACACCTTCACGAGCATCCACATCGACACCTTCGACGTGGAGGTCCGCGAGACCAAGCTCGGCCGCGAGGAGTTCACGCGGGACATCCCCAACGTCTCGGAGAAGATGCTCCGCAATCTCGACGAGCAGGGGATCATCCGCCTGGGCGCCCGCGTCGGCCCCGGCGACATCCTGGTCGGCAAGGTCAGCCCCAAGAGCAAGACCGAACTGACCCCCGAGGAGAAGCTGCTGCACGCGATCTTCGGCCGCGCCGGCGAGGACGTGAAGAACGACTCGCTGGAGGTCCCGGCGGGCGTCGAGGGCGTCGTCATCGGCGCCAAGAAGTTCAGCCGCCGGCTCCACATGAACGAGGAGCAGAAGAAGCAGCTCAAGAAGGACATCGCGCAGTACGAGCAGGAGATGGACGACAAGGCCATCGCCCTCTTCCGGCAGATGTGCAACGCCATCAACGAGGCCCTGGGCACGCCGATGGTCGACCCCAACACGCGCCAGCGCGTCGGTGCGTCGGACATCCGCGAGGTCATCCTCGAGCAGATCAAGACGTTCGACATCAAGTGGGCCAAGGGATCGAAGGAGACCAAGGCCCAGGCCGAGCTGCTCTATTCGCAGTTCTGGCCCCGTATCCGCGCCATCGAGACCGAGAAGCAGCGCAAGGTGTCGCACATGAAGCGGGGCGACGAGCTCCCCACGGGCGTCCTTGAGATGGTCAAGGTCTACCTGGCGACCAAGCGTCAGCTCTCGGTCGGCGACAAGATGGCCGTCCGCCACGGCAACAAGGGCGTCATCGCCCGCATCGTTCCCGAGGAAGAAATGCCCTTCATGGAGGACGGCACGCCTGTCGACGTGCTGCTCAACCCGCTGGGCGTTCCCTCCCGAATGAACGTCGGCCAGATCCTCGAGACGCACCTTGGCTGGGCCGCCCGGGTGCTGGGCTTCCAGGCGGTCACGCCGGTCTTCGACGGCGCGACCGAGGACCAGGTCCACGCCGCGGTCGACGAGGCCAACAGGTACGTCGCCGAGAAGCTCGCCAACTACGAGAAGACCGCGACCTGGCCCCACCCGCGCGAGTTCCTCGCGCGGATGCCGCGCGGGGGCAAGATCCAGCTCTTTGACGGCCGCACGGGCGAACCCTTCCGTCAGAAGACCACGGTCGGCTTCATGTACCTCCTGAAGCTGCACCACCTGGTCGACGACAAGATCCACGCACGTGCGACCGGCCCGTACTCGCTCATCACCCAGCAGCCGCTGGGCGGCAAGGCGCGTACCGGTGGTCAGCGCTTCGGCGAAATGGAAGTGTGGGCGCTCGAGGCGTACGGCGCCGCCTACATCCTCCAGGAACTCCTCACCGTCAAGTCCGACGACGTCGAGGGCCGGACCAAGATCTACGAGAGCATGGTCAAGGGCAACAACAAGCTCGAGGCAGGCATGCCCGTCGCGTTCGACGTGCTCTGCAACGAACTCAAGGGCCTGGGCATGAACATCACGCTCGAGAAGAAGAAGGCCGAGGGCGGGAGCCTGCTGTAACGAGGCTTTCCACCCTTCCCCACCCCGGTTTCCTGCGTGATCGATCGAACCTGATTTTCAACCTGGCTTTGCGGCACGAGGCCGCGGGAGCACAGAATTCATGGCCGAGACTGTCTACGACCGCGTGAACGACTTCACCGCCGTCAAGGTCACCCTGGCGTCGCCCAACGACATCCGTGCGTGGTCCTACGGCGAGGTCAAGAAGCCCGAGACCATCAACTACCGCACGTACCGCCCCGAGAAGGACGGCCTCTTCTGCGAGCGCATCTTCGGGCCCGAGCGCGACTACGAGTGCGCCTGCGGCAAGTACCGCGGCACCAAGTACAAGGGCATCATCTGCGACCGCTGCGGCGTCAAGGTGACCCACTCGCGCGTCCGTCGCAAGCGCATGGGCCACATCAACCTCGCCTCGCCGATCGTCCACATCTGGTTCTTCAAGAGCATGCCCAGCCGCCTCGGCACGCTCCTGGCCATGAAGACCAGCGACCTCGAGAAGGTCATCTATTACCAGGACTACGTCGTCGTCGATCCGGGCGACACCGAGCTCAAGTTCAAGCAGATGCTCACGGAGGATGAGTTCCGCGCCGCGACCGAGAAGTACGGCAACGCCTTCCGCGCCCTCATGGGTGCGGACGCCGCACGCGAACTCATCGCCAAGACCGACCTCTCCGAGGAAGCCAAGAAGATCCGCGAGGATCTTGCGGGCACCAAGAGCAAGCAGAAGATCAAGGACTTCTCCAAGCGCCTCAAGCTCATCGAGCAGATCCGCGGCAGCCAGAACGATCCCCAGTGGCTCGTGATGGACGTGATCCCCGTGATCCCGCCGGACCTCCGCCCCCTCGTGCTGCTTGAGTCGGGCAACTTCGCGACCAGCGACCTCAACGATCTCTACCGCCGAATCATCAACCGCAACAACCGCCTCAAGAAGCTGATGGACCTCAACGCACCCGAGGTCATCATCCGCAACGAGAAGCGCATGCTCCAGCAGGCGGTCGACGCGCTCTTCGACAACAACCGCTGCCGCCGCCCGGTCCTGGGTTCATCGAACCGCCCCCTCAAGTCGCTCACCGACATGATCAAGGGCAAGCAGGGCCGCTTCCGCGAGAACCTGCTCGGCAAGCGCGTCGACTACTCCGCGCGTTCGGTCATTGTCGTCGGTCCTGAGCTCAAGCTCCACCAGTGCGGCCTTCCCAAGAAGATCGCCCTCGAGCTCTTCCAGCCCTTCATCATCCGCCGGCTCAAGGAACTCGGCCACGCCGACACGATCAAGAGCGCGAAGAAGATGCTCGAGCGCCGCGACCCCGAGGTCTGGGACATCCTCGAGGAGGTCATCTACCAGCACCCGGTGCTGCTGAACCGTGCCCCGACGCTCCACCGAATGGGCATCCAGGCCTTCGAGCCCGTGCTGGTCGAAGGCAACGCCATCCGCCTGCACCCGCTCGTGTGCACGGGCTTCAACGCCGACTTCGACGGCGACCAGATGGCCGTCCACCTGCCCCTCTCGGTCGAGGCCCAGGCCGAAGCGCATGTGCTGATGATGTCGACGCACAACATCTTCTCGCCGGCCAACGGCAAGCCGATCATCTCGGCCTCGCAGGACATCGTCATGGGCGTGTACTTCATCACGACCATGGTGGCCGACGAGCGCCCCGAGCACAAGCTCCCCTCGTTCCGCAACCGCATCGAGGCGATCCTCGCCTACGAGATGGGCGCGGTCGGTCCGCACGAGCGGATCATCGTCCGCCTCGACGAGTTCGATGAATACGTCGAGAACCAGGGCGCCGCCCCCAAGGAGATGCCGGCCAACCGCCGCCTCATCACCACCGCCGGGCGATGCCTCTTTGCCGACATCCTCGAGCGCGGGATGCCCTTCTACAACTGTTCGCTCGGCAAGAAGGGGTGTGCACGCGTCATCGACGACGTCTACGCCTACAACGGCCGCGCCGCGACGATCTCGCTCCTTGACCGCATGAAGGAGATCGGCTTCAAGCAGTCGACCCTCGCCGGCCTCTCGTTCGGCATCACCGACCTGCGAATCCCCAAGGAGAAGCAGGCGCTGCTCGACGAATCGCAGAAGCGCGTCGACCGCGTCGAGAAGAACTTCGACCGCGGCATCATCACCGCCCGCGAGCGGTACAACCAGCTCCTTGACATCTGGTCGCACTGCCGCGAGCAGGTCACCAAGGCGCTCCAGGCGACCCTCAAGGCCGACCGCCGCGACGAGGACGGCAACGAGACCCCCGTCGACGACAAGAAGCACCCGCTCTACCTCAACCCCGTCTACCTGATGTCAGACTCGGGCGCCCGCGGCAACATCAGCCAGCTCCAGCAGCTCGCCGGCATGCGAGGCCTCATGGCCAAGCCCTCGGGCGAGATCATCGAGACGCCCATCCGGTCGAACTTCCGCGAGGGTCTCACGATCCTTGAGTACTTCTCCTCGACCCACGGCGCCCGAAAGGGTCTGGCCGACACCGCGCTCAAGACCGCCGACTCGGGGTACCTGACCCGCAAGCTCTGCGACGTCGCCCAGTCGGTGATCATCGGCGAGATCGACTGCGGCTCGCGCCGCGGCATCCGCAAGCGCGCCATCTACAAGGGCGAGCAGGTCGACGTCCCGCTCCGCGACCAGATCTTCGGCCGCATCAGCGTCAACCGCATCGTCCATCCCAAGACCGGGGAGATCGTCGTCGACGAGAACCAGCTTGTCACGGCCGAGATCGCCCAGCGGATCGAGGAGATGGGTATCGATGAGGTCCAGGTCCGCTCACCCCTCACCAGCGAGTCGCGCACCGGCTGCTCGGTGCTCGACTACGGCATGGACATGTCGACCGGCAAGCTCGTCGAGCCGGGCATGGCGGTGGGCATCATCGCCGCGCAGTCGATCGGTGAACCCGGTACGCAGCTCACGATGCGAACCTTCCACACCGGCGGCATCGGCCAGCGTTCCGCCCAGGAAACCGAGTACCGCGCCCAGCAGGCCGGCCGGGTCGAGCTCCGCGACTGCGCCCAGGTGCAGTCAAAGGACGACGAAGGCCACGACGTGTGGGTCTCGCTCAAGCGCAACGGCGAAATCGCCATCGTGGACGCCCAGGGCCGCGAGCTTGAGAAGTACAAGATCCCCTACGGCGGGTACATCCTCGTCAAGCAGGGCGACGAGACCAAGCGCGGCACCCCCCTGGTCAAGTGGGACCCGCACCGCATCCCGATCCTTGCCGAGAAGGACGGTATCGTGAAGTTCGTCGACCTCGAGCTCGACGAGACCTACCGCGAGGAAGACGCCGGCGGCGGCGGCAAGGCCATGGTCGTCGTCGAGCACAAGGGCGACCTGCACCCGCAGATCAACATCGTCGACGAGGCCGGCACGGTTCTGGACTTCCACTACCTCCCGGCCAAGGCCCGCCTCGAGGTCAAGGACGGCCAGACGATCAAGGCCGGCCAGATGCTCGCCCGCCAGCCGCGCGCCGCGGCCGGCAGCCAGGACATCGTCGGTGGTCTCCCCCGGGTCACCGAGATCTTCGAGGCCCGCAAGCCCAAGGACCCGGCTGTCATGGCCGAGATCTCCGGCCGCGTCGAGATCCTCACGGAGAAGCGCCGCGGTTCGAAGATCACCATCAAGGTCATCGGCGACTCGGGTATCGAGAAGGAGCACCAGGTCCCGGCCGACAAGACGCTGCTCGTCCACTCGGGCGACTTTGTCCAGGCCGGCGACCCGCTCACCGAAGGCCCGCTGGTCCCGCACGACATCCTCCGCATCAAGGGTGAGGAAGCCCTCTGGGAGTACATGCTCGACGAGGTCCAGAACGTCTACCGTGCACAGGGCGTCGGCATCAACGACAAGCACATCGAGCTGATCCTCTCGCAGATGCTGCGCAAGGTGAAGATCGAAGACCCGGGCGACACCGACCTGCTCCCGCAGGAAGTCGTCGACAAGTTCACGTTCCGTCAGAAGAACAAGCTCATCGAGACGATGGCCCGCATCACCGACGCGGGCGGCACGGATCTCCCGATCGGCGGCCTTGTCACCAAGCGTGAAATCAAGGAAGCCAACAACCGGGCCGAGTCGCAGGGCCGCGAGGGGGCCAAGGCCAAGCGTGCACGTCCTGCACGCGGCCGTACGCTCCTCCTTGGCATCACCAAGGCGGCCCTCTCGAGCGAGTCGTTCCTCTCGGGCGCTTCGTTCCAGGAGTCGACCAAGGTCCTCACCGAAGCCGCGCTCCGCGGCGCGGAAGACACCCTGGTCGGCCTCAAGGAGAACGTCCTCCTGGGCCACCTGATCCCCGCCGGCACGGGCTTCCGCCCCTACCAGGAGATCAAGGTCCATCCGCTGGTCGAGCTGCCCCCCGAGGAACTCGACGAGGAAGAGATGCTGGCCGAGGCCGCCGCCGCCGCCGAGGTCGTCGGCGCGGAGCGCAACGACGTCCTGGGCGTCCCCCGCGTCGAGGTCCGCGACCTGGGCGGCCAGATGTCCCAGACCCCTTCGCAGGGCTGATTCCTTCCTGACCTGAGTTCAACCAGCACCCCGGCTTCACCGCCGGGGTGTTGTGTTTTTGTTCTCTGTTTCTCTGCTGTGATTTGGAGGCTGCCTTTGTCCGCCGCGTGTGCTTTCCGCCTCTGCGTTCCTGGCGCGGATCGGCCACGATGGTTGCCGGGCGTTTCAACGCATGGCGTGAACTGCATCTGGGATTGGAAACGCCACCCGCCTCATCACCTCGCCGCACCTCGCCCTGCCACGAATCCCCGAGTTCTGCACGGGCTGTCTTGAACAGATGGCAACCCTGAACCCCGTTCTTCTCCTGTCAATCACTGTCAAACCGCCCATCCGCCCGTATACACTGGGTTTACCGGTCCTGCACAGCGGGGCCTACCCCAAGGGGAGTTTCACACGATGGCGGCAAGCTCGCTCTTCCACGCGGCACGCGGACGGCTGATGTCCTACATCAACCGCTTTGGCGGCTGGTACAGCCCCGCGCACGCCCCGCACTTTGACGTCAACGCCCCCCAGCACCGCTTTGTCCAGTGGATCGGCCGGATGTACGCCAAGCTCGAGCTCCCGCGCCACGTGCACTTGCTCGAAGTCCTCCAGGTCGGCCGCGAACCCCTCTGGGTCAACGAATCCTGGCGCGAATGTCGGGGGTGCTGGCACGGCTACCGCATGCGGCTCAACGTCGCCGACTTCTACCAGCGCTGGGCCTACTTCCTCAGCCGCTACCACGAGATGCCCCTGCAGATCCTCATGCGGCACGCGATCCAGAAGGGGGACGTCTACATCGACGGCGGGGCCAACAACGGCCTGGTGACGATGGTGGGGGCCTGGCTCGTGGGTCGCCAGGGCGTCGTGCACGCCTTTGAGCCCAACATCAACGTCTACAACCAGCTCGCCTGGCACGTGAACACCAACAAGCTGGCCCACGTCCGTGCACACCAGGCGGGCGTGAGCGACGTCGAGGAAACCCTGACGCTGCGTGTTCCAGGCTCGGGCAACTGGGGTGCGGGCACCTTCTCCGCGCTGCCGGACCGCTACGGCGGCGAGTTCTGCGAGTCGTGCACGGCCCAGACCATCATCGGCGATTCGCTCATCCCGACGCTCCCGCCCAGCGCTGAGGTCTTCCTCAAGCTCGACGTTGAGGGCTTTGAACTGCGTGCACTCAAGGGCTTTGACCGGATGCTCCGCGACCGCAAGCCGCTGGTCGCGATGGAGCTCAACGCCGAGATGCTCGGCATGAACGGCGTAAAGCCCGAGGACGTCTTCGACTTCATGGAATCACGCGGATACAAGTGCTTCGGGTTCGAGGACACGCGCAAGCTCGTCCGGCGGCACGGCATCAGGCTCTTTGGTCTCACGCGCGAGAGCAAGAACATGCCCCCCGACGTCGCGTGGATCAATCCCCAGAGCGGGATGTGGAAGCGACTCCAGCCGTTCATGCAGTGAATCCCGGCTGCGATCCGTTCGGCGACAGGACATGGACGTCATGCACCCGATGGCATGCACACTCCGCCCCGCGCACGGCTTTGTAGAGAGGCAGTCTCCACCAAGCCCCGAATCTCACGGTAAGAGCGTGACCACCTCGGCGGGATTCGCACCCTCACCGCGCTCCAGGCACACCCTCAGGGACCAGCGATCGGCGAGCGTGATCTCGACGCCGGGCGCGGGTAAACACCCCGCACCAATCCATGTGCACGGCCCGGCGATCTCCACGCGCGACATGCTCTCAAAACCCGAGGGATGAACGAGCGATTCGAGCGGAACGCGCGACGACTCGCCGGGCGCCTGGGCAAAGCCCAGGTGGAACCGCAGCGGCACCGCCGGATCATGTGCATCGAGCGCCATGTCGATCGAGAATCCCCTCGGCAGGTATGGGGGCTCATACTTCCATGCCGGCATCGGCGGGGATGCGGGGTGCACATGCGGCCGAGGGTGTTCGCCGTGCACTCGCGCGGGGCGTGTGCAGATCCCGATCGGGCACGCCCCGGACGCGCGACCACGCCAGCGGGTGAGCAGGCCGGTGGGTGTGCACATGGGGGATGAGGCTTCCTCTTGATCACAGATCCAGAGCAGTTCGATATAGGCGTTGCGGAGAAAGAAGCGTCTGCACGCGGTCCCTTGGCCGGCGTGCCTGTTGGGCGGGCCTTCGGTCAGCCCCGCACATGCGAGGATCCTCGCCTCCACATCGGCGTTGACGTCGGTCAGCAGGAAGATGTGGTCCAGTTCGTGCATGGATGCCGCGGCCGTGCCCGCACGGGCGCGGAAAGCTCCCCCGGGAAGGAACGCTACGCCGCCAGGGCTCATCCGTACCGCGGGATGCCCCTCCGGCGGTCCGGCTTCTCGGGGATGAATTGCCGGGGAACCGGGCAAGTGTGTGCAGCGCGTCCCCTCCGGGCTTCATATACTCTGCCCGCACCCGACGTCCGTGACGCGGGTGGGAACCGGGTCTTTGGCCGCTGTTATCGCGAGAGCACTGCATGGACAAGCTGATCATCGCCATTGTGGTTGTCGCGGGGCTCGTAGGCCTCATCATCTTCATCGCCGTCTTCCAGTTCCTGTCGCTGTGGATCCGTGCGTTCATGTCGAACGCGAGTGTGGGGCTCTTTGAGATCGTGGCGATGCGGCTGAGGAAGGTCGACGTCCACCTGGTCGTCCACGGCCGGATCCGCGCGGTGCAGGCGGGCCTGGACATCTCGACCAACCAGATCCAGACCCACTACCTCGCCGGTGGCGACATCCGCCGCGTCATCTCGGCCCTGATCGCGGCCCGCGGCGCCAAGATCAACCTCCCCTGGGGCGTCGCCACGGCGATCGACCTCGCCGGCCGAGACATCTTCGAGGCCGTCCAGACCAGCGTGAATCCCCGCGTCATCGACTGCCCGACCCCCAGCGGCCCCCGGCCCACGATCGACGCCGTCGCGCAGGACGGCATCCAGCTCAAGGCCAAGGCACGCGTGACGGTCCGGACCGCGATCGAGCGGCTGGTC
>DATGXW010000095.1:0-4196 GCA_035298585.1 Phycisphaerales bacterium | reverse complement strand
GTCAAGGCTTCGGTCTGGCTGATCGACCGTTCCAGGATCGCATCAAAGCGCCGCCACGGGGCCGCATCGTGGATGTCAAAGACGGCCTCGCGCGCGTCGATGAGCTCGTGATCGATCCCCCGCGCCGTCAAGCGGTCGATCAGGAGCTTTTCTTCCACCCGGATACGCGAAACAAGGACGCCGATTCTCATGTGATGCTTCTCGCAAAACAAAGACGTGTGCACGAACGCTCAGGACTTGCCGGTGACCCCCTCCAAGGGGCCGTCTTACTCGCCCCAGTCTTCCTCGACCTCCGGCGCCAGTTCGAGCACGATCGCCGGCGAGGTCTGCGTGACTTCCAGCTCCGCGTTGCAGTCGGGGCAGCGAACGATTTCACCGCGGATGACGGTGCGGGTCATCGCGACCGAACCAGCGCACTCGGGGCACTCGCAGGTGGAGGCGGCCGCGGGAGTTGTCGTAGGCGTGGGGGCGGGGGTCGAGGCTGACATGGGGATCTCCTTGGTTGAGAGGGGGAAATGAACCTGCTGGGAAATGAAAAAACCCGCCGAGCACAGGCTCGGCGGGTCTTCGAAAGACGCGGGAGGGATACCAGATCCGCTACGCGCTCAAGAGGACAACCGAGCCTGGAGAGGCTTTGGCTTTGACCAGTTTGAGCGATTTGGAAGCAACAGCCGCCGGCGAAGAGGCCGGGCAGGCGGGCAGGAGGTTGCCGAACGAGGCTTCCATGAGAGATACAAGGCTAGAGGGGCGGAGGTTCCCGATCAAGTCGGGCCCCGCCGGGGCGGTTTCCCCGTCCAAAGTCACTTGCGGACCGCGATGATGTCGACCACCGGCGGCAGGAACATGAACGAATCACGGCTCTCCGAGGCCGAACGCCACACCGTCACGAACTCGTCGGCCTGGGTCTGCGTGATATGCCCCGACTTCACCAGCCGGGGAACATACACGCTCCAGAACGAATCGGGCCAGTGCCAGATCTGATCGGTCGGACGTGCGATCCGCTGATTGACCGAGATGTGCGTCACCTCAAAGCCGTTGCGGTGAAGCATCCCGGGCAGCCTCCCCGCGATGTCGGGGTCGCCCCCATGATCGCGGAAGCTCTTGCCCACCGCGCGGATCACCGTTGAGAACTCCTCGCGCTTGGGCGCGAGCGACATTGTCTCGTAATTGAAGTAGTCCTGGATCGCCACGCGGCCACCCGGAGCGATCAGCCGGCTCAATCCCTCGATCACCTTCTCGGGGCGCGGGACAAAGCACAGCACCCAGCGTGCATACGCCACGTCGACCTTGGCGTGCCAGTTGATCAGCAGCGACTCGAGCTCCTGGACATCTCCCAGGATCCGGTCCACGTTCTCCAATCGACGCGAGCGGGCCTGCTCGCTGACCTGGTGCAGGTACCCCGCGGACTCGTCAACGCACAGGACGCGACCCGTGGGGCCGACGATCTGTGCAAGATCCATCGAGGCGTGACCGGGCCCGCAGCCGGCGTCCAGCACGGTCTGGCCCGGCGCGACGACCGCGCGCTCCCAGAGTGCGTGTGCCGACGCCGACCAGAGGCGATGCTGGAAGCCCAGTCGGACGGATTCCTCCGCGTGGGTTCCCAGGACATACTCGCGTTCGTCGGCACGATGGGTACGAACTGCCGTCGCGTTGGGCATGGGGCGGAATCATAGGCGGTTTGCAGTCAGCGACCCGGGAGTGCCGATTCAACTGGGGGAAGTGCCCGCCTTGCCCCTGCGCCCGAACCGGAGACGATTGTCCGTCTCCCGCGATCGCCGCGGCGCCGTGCACTTTGAGCCTCGTGAGCACACCCCCTTCATCCCAAGCCGATGCGTCCGCCCAGCCCCACGTCGGGGCCGTGGCCGTTGCATCGCCGGGGTCTGAGGGCTCGTGGTCTGATTGGCTGACATACTTCTCCCCGCGGCACTTTGCGATGATGGCGCGGCCGAGCTACCGCATCGAGCTGATCACAGTCTTCTTCTTCTCGATGACCCTCGCCGCGGTCGACAATTCGTTCGTCAGCGTCTTTGTCAAGCAGACCTACAGCGGCACCGAGCACACGATGCTGCTCAACATCGTGGTTGCGCTCGTGGGTTCTGCCTCCGAGATCGCCAACATCCTCTCGTTCTTCTGGGTCTCGGCCAGCAACGGCGTCCGCAAGGTTCCGTTCATCAACGCACTGCAGCTCTCGGTCATTCTCCTGGTCGGGTCGCTGGCGCTGATACCCGAGACCATCCCGGGCCTGCTGGTGCTGACGGGGATCATCCTCCTCGCGCGGGTTTCGTGGTCGGGGATCATCCTGCTTCGGCCCACCGTCTGGCGCGTCAACTACCGGAGCGACCGGGCCAGCATCGTGGGCCGGTTTTCATCCGTGCAGCAGTTCATCGTCGCGGTGGTGGGGGTGCTGCTGGGGCTGTCGCTCGATACGAACCCCGACATATTCCACGTGGCGGCGCCGGCCGCGGCGCTGCTGGGCCTGATCGCGCTCTTCGCCACCCGCAAGCTCCGCGTCCGCCGCGAGCCCGCGCTGCTCCGTGCGGAGCGCAATCCCGAGGAGCGGCGGAAGATCGGCAGGCCCTGGCAGGGTCCGGCGATCGTGTGGCGTGTCCTCCGGCAGGATCGACGGTTCGCCCAGTTCATGATGTGCATGTTCCTGCTGGGCTACGGCAACATCATGGTCACGCCGATCGTCGTGATCGTCCTCAAGGACCAGTTCAACTTCGGCTACTTCAGGAGCATCCTCCTGATGTCGACCATCCCCTACATCCTCATGCCCCTGGCGGTGCCGATCTGGGCGAGGTTCCTGGACCGTGCACACGTTGTCCGCTTCCGTGCGTACCACAGCTGGGCCTTCGTCGGCGCGGCTGCCTTCTTCTTCGCGGGCGTGGCCGCACACCAGGAGTGGCTCCTCTTCGCCGGTTCGCTCATGCTCGCGATCGGCTTCGGCGGGGGGACGATCGCGTGGAACCTCGGGCACGTTGACTTCTCACCACCCGCCGAGACGTCGCAGTACATGGCGACGCACGTGACGCTCAACGGGGTCCGCGGGCTCCTGGCGCCGCTCACCGCGGTGGCGCTTTACGAACATCTCCGTGCGTGGGACCTGGGCGTGAGGCCCGCCGCGACCATCGTCCTGTGCGTGGCGCTGCTCCTGGCCACGGCGGGAGGGCTGGGGTTTGTCTGGCTCAACCGCGCCATGTCCCTCGCCGGTCCGTTCAAGCGCAGGACCACCTGAAAATCCCGAGGCACAGGCAAAGATCACCGCCGCGCGTGGGCGCGGCGGTGATCATGTACACGCACGGCGTGAATCAGAACGCACGGCCCGTGCGTGCAGCGGGGGGGGTGGGGGGAGATTGCAGCGCCAGCGGCGGGCTCAGCGGATCGCGATCTTGCGAGGCTCTTCCTTGCGGATCTTGGGGAGCGTGAGCGTGAGCACGCCGTTGACAAGCTCCGCGCTCGTCGCCTGCTCCTGGACGGAGCTGGGCAGGGCGATCCGCCTGCTCAGGGAGCCCACGCGCCGTTCGCGGCGGTAGTAGCGTTCCTTCTTCTCCTCCTGCTCCTCCACGTGCTCGGCCTTGATCGACAGGATCCCGTCGTGCACCGCAACCTCCACATCCTCCTTGCGGAACCCCGGGAGCGAAGCGCGGACGTACACGTTGCCCTCATCCTCCGAGACATCAAGCGCCAGCGTTCCCTCCTCCAGATTCTGCAGGGCCGCGACCGGCGTCCTCACCTCGGCGAAGAAGGGGTCGCTCAGCATCTGGCCAAGCAGGCGGTCGAACATCGGGTGTCCAAAGCTGTTGCTGCGAACCAGTCCGTTCATGGCACTCTCCTTGTCCATTTCGATGTGTCTGTGCATCAAGTCACCAATCGCCGGCTTCCCGATTCCTCGCATCGCCGAAGCGGAATGCAGGGGACGCCGCGATGCAAGTGAACTATGGCAAGCCGCGTGCCAGAACGGGCCGCATCCCCCGCCGGACTGGGCGATCGGCGGGTTGCCAAACATGCACATGGTTGTCAGAACGGCAGGCAGCCCCGGGGCTGAGGTACATCAAGCACGCCACATGCGAACGGGCGTTCTACGAACAGATGTTCGCGTGCATCAGAACGAGATTCGAACGAACGTCAGGCAAACCGATCAAAGGGTCCGCCGCGATCGGCCTGGGCCTGTTCCTGCCGCATGCGCGAACGGCGGG
>DATGXW010000094.1:0-4954 GCA_035298585.1 Phycisphaerales bacterium | reverse complement strand
GCTCGCGCTGCTCGGCCTCGGCGGTCTCGCCGCCGCCCGCCGCCGCCGCTGATCGCCGGCTGTCCACGCCCGCACACCCCTGTGCGGTTCATCAACCTGCCTGACCCAGGCGACGGGATGCGTGTGCATCCCGTCGCTCTTTTTTCTCGCCCACGCGCAATTCATCCCACACCAAAAAAACAACCGGCCACCTTGTTCAGGCAGCCGATTGAATCTCTCTCTCCTTCAGATCGATCAGCGACGGCGACGGGCCAGAAGCAGGCCGCCGATGCTCGCCAGGGCCGCCGCACCGGGGGCGGGAACCGCCGTCCGGAAGATCAGCATCTCGCCAGCACCAGAGCCGCCGTCGAGGGGGTTGTCATCCCCGGGGGTCGCGTACCACATCCACTTCGCCTCACCGTCGATCCCCGCGATCAGGCCCCAGGGACTGATCCCGTTGGCGCCCCCCACGTACGGGGTCTCCCACAGCTCGTTGCTCGTCGCGGTCGCCACGTGCATCCCGATCTCGCTTGCGTCCGGGTGTGCATCGCCGTCCCCGCGATTCACGTCGGTCCGGTACACCTCCCACGCCGGGTTGCCGCTGTGCAGCGGGTTCCCATCCACCCACATGTTCGCAAGCACACCCTGTGCAACCGCATCGTCCGACCACGCCGCGATGTACACGAAATCGCCCGCGTTGAAGGTGTAGGACTCCGCCTCCGACCAGTTGTACGTGCCGGGCGAACCGCCCGACCCGATCTCGTTGCCGCCGTGGTAGCTGAACGTCTCACCCGCCGACGAGTACAACGAGTAATGGTTGTCCGCCGTGATGACCGCACTCACCGACGCCGCATGTGCAGCGCCGACAAACCCGCCCATCACCAACGCCGCAACCAGCACTCGATTCTTGCTCATGTCTCTGCTCCTTGTATGACAGAGCGATCCATGCTCCGTCACCACACAAGGTGCCATTGCTCTCCCCGGATGCCCCCTTTCATGCACGCACTCTCGCGTTCTCAGACCCCTCGGTGAACACCTGTGCAGCCCGCGCTACCCACGGCACGTCCCAATCGCGCCCTCACCCGGCCCCACCGTTACCCCCCGCTCACCAGCGACCGAGAAAACCACCCGTCGTGCCGCACACCGCCTCAAGCATCTGCCGGCGACTCCACCCGGCGCGGCAAAGCACCGGCAGGGCCAGGTCCCGCACGACCGCCAGGCTCCTCTCGCTTGACTGAAACAGCGGCGTCAGAAGCCGCGAAATGAAGGCGTAGTACCGCAGCACCCGCCGACGCTGGTCCGAGAACGCCGTCAGCGCCCGTTCAACCTCATCAGATGAGCTTCCTTGATCCACGTCTCCCAGGCACCGGGCCAGTACCAGGGCGTCGACCAGGGCAAGATTTGCTCCAAGGCCCAGTTGCGGGCTCATGGAATGACCCGCGTCGCCGATGCACACGACCCGGCCGCGGCACAGCGGACGCATCACCACATCCCGGTACGTGGCCACCAGCACCTGGTCCCAGGAAACAAGCTGCTCGGCAATACTCGCAAAGCCCGGCGCGAGTCGACGAACATCATCCCGCAACCACGCGATCCCACGCTGGCGGATCTCGCGTTCCCTCGCCCTCTCGACGCTGTAGAAGCAACTGACGGTGTCTGCACCGGCGTCGGTCAGTTTTCCCGAAGGAAGAAAGCCCACCATGCGTTCCGCGTGCTCATAGGACTGAAAGAGCGTCCGGCGCTCCTGCACCCCTCCGGCCAGCGCGGTGAACCACCACGCACCCCACGGATACTCGACACACCGCCGCGGCTCGCCGATCGCGCTGCGCAGCAGCGTCCGGCTCCCGCTGGCGATCACGATGCACGCAAAGGGCCCCGCACGCCTCCCCCGCTCATCAATCACCCAGGCCCCGTTGGGGCCGGCGTCGTCGATTCGGTCAATGGCCCACCCGGTGCACACGGATGCCCCCGACCGCTCCGCGCGCGACAGGAGCGTGGAAAAGAGCAGACCTCTCTGCACTCCAACGCCGCACACGTCCTCTCCCATATCCCCGTACCGGACATCCAGGATCGTCCTGCCCTGTGCATTCACCCCGTGCAGCCGATCGACGCGATTCCCCAGCCGCCGGATCTCATCCCCCACGCCCAGCCGGTCAAGGACGGACATCCCCAGGGGCTGGACCATGATCCCCGATCCCACAGGACGGGGGGCAGGCTCGCGTTCAAAGATCACAACGTCATGTCCCCTCTCCCGCAGGAGCGCCGCCGCCGCCGGCCCCGCGGTCCCACACCCCACCACCGCGATGTCCATGCCGCCAACCTCCCCGCAAACCCCGCCGGTGTGCGTCAAGCCCCATCAAACCCGCATCAATGCACGCGATATGACAACCCCCAGCCTATCCTTGTCCCCCTCGCCGAGAGTGGCCCAAAGACCGCTCCCGGGAATTCAGCCCCGTCGGAAAGCACCCCGGTCCGGTGTGCACCGACGGCTCTCACGACCATCACGCAACAGAAGGAATCATCATGGAAACCACGCTCATCATCCTGAAGCCCGACGCCGTTCAGCGCGGCCTGTGCGGCAAGATCATCTCCCGCTTTGAGGACAAGGGCCTCCAGGTCGTCGGCATGAAGCTCATGCAGATCAGCCAGCAGCTCGCCGCGACCCACTACGAAGCGCACAAGGAACGCCCCTTCTACCCCGGCCTCGTCAAGTTCATGACCAGTTCCCCCGTCGTCGTCCTCGCCCTCCGCGGCAACGGTGCGATCACCATCGCCCGCAACATGATGGGCGCAACCTTCGGCAGCAAGGCCAACCCCGGCACCATCCGCGGGGACTTTGGCGTCTCCAACAGCTTCAACCTCATCCACGGCTCCGACAGCCCCGAAGCCGCCGAGCGCGAACTCAAGCTCTTCTTCAGCGCGGGCGAAGTCCTCTCCTGGCCCCGCAACGGCGATGCATGGATCTACGACATGGCCGGCGGCAAGCCCGAGTGATAAACCTCGCTCCATCTACGAACACGAAGCGCCAGCGAGTGCGCCTTCGCATCCCCCCTCCTCCATCCTCGCCCGCATCTCGACCGTCCCCTCAAACGCCGCGCAACCGCGGCGTTTTTCATGGCGTGAACGACCACCAAGCCCCAACGCAAAACACCCCGACCTGTTCAGTCGGGGCCGTTTGACGCCACGCACATGTCACGTTCGCGGTTCTTTACTGCCCGGCTTCAGCAGCCGCCGCCACCGGCTCCGCCGCACCGTTCACCGCGATCTGATTGGCGATCTCGCGCCGGTTGATCTCAACCTCACGCGGGAAATCGAACGCGACTCGAACGCGCTCTCCCTTGATCGACGCGATCCGGACGATGCCGATCGGGTTCTTCGGGTCCCCGATCACGATTTCCTCGCCCTCGCGCCGTGTAATCACCAGCATTGGCGACGCTCCCTACGTCTAGTTCCTCGCGGCGTCCGCCGCGAACCACCTGAGCCCGGTCGAACCTCCCGCCGATAGACGTACGGCGAGAAACCATCCGGACCACCCGAGGCGAGCTTACCGCCTCACCGACCCCAACGCCAGCGCATTTACAAAACCAAACGGTATCCAAACCATCCACGCCGCACCGACCGCGCTGATGCGCAAGAACCACCCAGGCCGGGTCGACTGTCCCCACCCCATCCACACGCGCCCGCCCACGTTGTCCACAAATCGCCGATCGCGCATGGTTCTCGGAACCACCCCGCCGACTCAGCTCACGGCCTCGACGCTTGTGACCTCGGGCACATGTGCCTTGAGGTTGCGTTCCACGCCCATCTGCAGCGTCACCGAGCTCGATGGACACCCCACGCACGCCCCGTGAAGGCGGATCTTCACCACACCCTCGGGCGTCACATCCACCAACTCCAGATCGCCACCATCGGACTGAACCGCCGGGCGGATCAGCGAGATGATCTTGGCCACCTTGTCGTGGATAGGACCCTTGCTGGTGATGTGCGTCGTCGCGCTCGACATGCTGAATGATAGCCGGACGCCAGGCCCCAAGGGCCCCATCACCACCCGTGACAGAACGCCCAGGAATGCACTCCAGCAAGGGTTCAACCCCACGCCGAGCCTTCCGCACGCCACGCCCACCCCGGAACCGCTGACCCCACAAGACCAGAATTACGCCCTTTGGCTCATTGGCATTTGGCTCTTTGGCATTTGGCTCTTTGGCTCTTTGGCTCTTTGCAATTCGGCCCATTGCCCCGGGCCCCGTCTCCTGTCCCCACTCCCTTCCCCGGGCCTTCTAAACTCGCTCCATGCCCAACCGTTTCCGCCAGATCGCCGTCTCGCTCATTCTCTCCGCAGGCCTGCTCCTCCCCGCGTGCAGCGGCAGCAGCAACACCACGCTCTCGGGCGATTACGTCGCCGATCTCAAGAACCCCAAGTACCGCTGGCAGCTCCGCGGTGAAGCCCTCGACCTGCTCTGGGAGGAATCCGACGGGAATCCCGAGGCGCGCAAACGCACCCGCGAAGTGCTCAAGGAGATGGCCTGGGACGCCGAGCACGTCCCCACCGAACTCCGCATCAAGATCATGGGCAAGCTTCTCACCGACAAGGATGAGGCCAACCTCGCCGACTCGCGCGCCATGGCCCGGCTGATGGTCCCCAAGGAGCCCAGCCGCGGTCTGCTCGTATACCTCTCCTCGGTCATCGGCGCCCGCGGCTGGACCGACTTCACCGGCCCGCTCATCCGCAGCTACTCGCGCAACCAGCCCCTGGTCCCCGATGATCAGCGCTGCGAGCGCGGCGCGCTCCTCTCGCTCTACCCCGACAAGAAGATCGAAGAGATCGTCTACGCCAATTTCATCCAGCCCCCCGAGATGGACCCGCTCCCGGGCGTTGACACAACCCAGCGCCTGCGCGTTGAGGCGTGGGACCTCCTCGCTCGGCTCGATCCCTCCGGCTCCTTCCGCGTCAGGGCCCTCGCCGAGACCGCCGTAC
>DATGXW010000093.1:0-2396 GCA_035298585.1 Phycisphaerales bacterium | reverse complement strand
TTCTGAAACCCCCGCGAGCCTGTCGAACGCGTCGAGCACGGTGGAGACGGTCGCGCCCGCGGTCGAGGTCAACGCCTCGCTCACGGCGACGGCCGCCTCCGCATCACCGGTCGTCGTCCAGCACATCAGCGAGCAGACCGGCGCGGTGACGACCTCGGTCGTGTCGGATCAGGATCTTTCGGGCCAGGCCGCCGTCACCGGCGTCCACAACGAGCAGGGCTCGGCATCCCAGGGTGCTTCGCCCGTCTCGCAGAACCCGGCTTCCCACGACCAGGTTGAGCAGGTCGAGTATGTCACCGCGTGGGCGTGGTTCTTCGGCGGCTTCCGCCAGTTCTACGTCGTCGGCGGTTCGCAGCAGGCCTCGACTCAGGGCCACCAGGAGAACGCGGCCCAGCAGGATTCGACGCACGAGGAGTCCTCGGTCTCGAACGCCGGCTCAGATTCGGATCAGTAATGGAACACACGCGAAGGACGGCCTTGCGGCCGTTCTTCGTCTTTCCCGCGATTGGTGCGTGTCCCCAGGGAGAATTAAGGAGAAGGTCCGATGCGGCACAGCAATGCACACAAGGTTCTCGGTCACCCGTCGATCCGCGGCTGGCGCGTCGTGGTCAGCGCGACCGCGATGCTCGCGCTGGCTGGATGTGCGGGCCACGGCAGCTACACAACCGAGCACATGTCGGCCGCCAAGGAGAAGATGGCGGTGATGAAGAGCGCCACCGAGTGGGAGATGGGCCGGCAGGCCTACCTCACCGGCGACTTCGACAAGGCGCTCAAGGCCGTTGACCAGTCCATCGCCCTGAGCCCCAAGGTCGCCAAGAGCCACGTCCTCCGCGGCCGGATCCTGATGGAAAAGAGCAACCTCGAGGGTGCGATCGCCTGCTTCAACGAAGCCCTGACGATCGAGAAGGACAACGTCGAGGCGACCTTCAGCCTGGGCGTCGTCAACGAGCGGCTGCTGGCCAAGGACAAGGCCCTTGAGTACTACCGCCGCGCGGCGGAGATCGATCCGCAGAACGCGCAGTACGCGATCGCCACGGCCGAACTGCTCATCGATCTCGAACGGATCGCCGAGGCCCGGACTTACCTCGAAGAAAAGCACGCGACCTTCTCCAACTCGGCGGGCGTCAAGCAGACCCTCGGGCACATCGCGACCCTTGAGGGCCGCCATGATGACGCGGTCGCGCTCTTCAACCAGGCCCGCCTTCTCGCGCCCGACGACCTGACGCTGATCGAGGATCTCACCCGTGCACAGGTCGTCGCGGCCCACTACGGCGAGGCGGAGGCGAACATCTCGCGCCTGCTCACCGCCGAGGCGAACAAGGACCGCCGCGATCTCAAGCTGCTGCGTGCACGCTGCCTGATCGAGGTCCAGCGTCCCCTGGAGGCGCGCGAGATCATCATCAAGCTGACGCAGGACACGCAGGGCGCCTCCGACGTCGAGTCGTGGATCCTCCTGGGGAACCTCTCGTACACGCTCAAGGATTCCAACCGGACGCGTCTCTCGGCGACCCGCATCGTGGGCCTCGCGCCCGATCGCCCCGAGGGTTACCTGATCCGCGGGCTCCAGCAGCGCCGCGATGGGCAGCTCGACGCCGCGGCCAAGAGCTTCAAGGACGCCGCCGACCGCGACGCCTCGGGCAAATCGCTCGTCCTCCTGGGCCTGACCCAGCGCGACCTGGGCCAGCACGCACAGGCCAATGATTCGTTCCACCAGGCCTTGGCCAAGGACCCGACCAACCAGGACGCCGCGCAGCTCCTGGGTTCTGCGATCGCCACGGTTCCCTCCGACGGCTGATCCCTCGACACTCCATGTTCATTCGTTCAAGGTCCGCCCCCACCGGACCGGGAAGAATGTACGGGGTAAAGAATCCACGCTCGGGGTTGAGGAGGACCGCATCAGACAAGGAATAGGTATGCATAATGGGAAGCGGCTCAGGTCCGGTTTGAGGCGAGGCACAGGAAGTCATGATCAAAAGAAGAAAGAGAAAAGAGACGAGGCGTTTCATGATCTACTTGAAGGCACTCTGAGTCGCCTGGTCCACGATCCAACGCTGGAGGAAGATGTAGACAAAGAAGATCGGCAACAGTGTCAGGATCGATGCAGCCAGGACGAGACCCTGGTTGGAAACGTGCTGTGTTTGGAACCAGACCACCAACAACGGGATGGTACGTTTCTCCGGCGAGGTGAGGACGATGAGCGGCCAAAGATAATCATTCCAGGTGGACATGAAGGTGAAGATGCCAAGCGATGCAAGCGGTGGTCCCATTTGCGGCAGGATGATGCGGCTGTAGATGCCAAACTCAGTCGCACCATCGATGCGGGCTGCATCCATCAGTTCGGAGGGCATGGCTTCGATGAATTGTTTCATCATGAAGATGCCGTATGAATCGATGAA
>DATGXW010000092.1:0-1627 GCA_035298585.1 Phycisphaerales bacterium | reverse complement strand
GGTCGAGAAGGAACTGGGCGCCGCTAAGTAACGCGCGTTCAGCCGACAGGCGTCCTGCGAGGGAGCCCGAGAAAGGCCCTTTACCCTTTGGCCCTTTGCCATTTGGCCCTGTGGCCCTTTGTCCCCTCCCGCCCCCCGCATACCCGTTTGACAGCCACCACCCGTTTTTGTATCAATGGTGTTTCCGGTCGAACAGGGTGTTCTCGCCGAGATGGTGGGCGTACTGTTCCGCCCGGTTCGACGTGGGGTGTGCGGATTCTGATCGGTGCGTAGCCGCCTCTCGGGGTGGAATCCGTCACTGTCTGAATGCAGGGCAACGATTGATCCGGTCGCACCCTCAAAGGTCGACCGACGCTCGCGGCTCCGACACTGGGTTCCCAGTCATCGGATCCACGATCGCAAAGGCAACGAGGAGTCGAACGTGCACATCCTGACGAAGGTTTTGATGGTGTTCGCGGCAGTGCTGGCGATCTTCCTCGCCGCGCTCACGATCGCCTATTCCGCCAACACCGACAAGATCGTCGCCGATTACTCCCAGATGTCGGCCAAGGCAGAGGCCGCCAGCGCCTCCGCCGCCATCCAGGTCTCCCAGGCCAAGGAACGCGAAACCCAGCTCGTCGCGCAGAAGGACCAGCAGTCCCGCGTCGCCCAGGAGTTCCAGGCCCAGGTCAACCAGCTCCAGCGCGAAAACGGCGAGCTCCGCGACGCCAAGGCACGTGCAGAAGCCCAGTTCGAATCAACCCAGGGCGAGAAGCGCGTCCTCACCGAGACCGCCAACACCCAGGCCAAGCTCCTCGACAGCCTCCGCGGCGAGGTCAACAAGCTCCTGGTCAGCGACCTGGCCTTCCGCAAGCGCGAACTCGAACTCGATGAACGCATCAGCGAGCTCGAAAGCCAGCGCGAAGTCCTCGAAGCCAACGTCCGCGCACTCCAGGAACAGCTCACCGAAGCACGCATGGCCCAGGGCTCCGGCAACGCCGGCACCCTCGCCATCTCGGCCGGCGGCATCCGCCCCTCCGAGCCCTACACCATCAGCGGCCCCACCATCCGCACACGCGTCGACAACGTCCGCACCGACACCGCCACCGGCTCGCTCCTGGCGCAGATCCCCGTCGGCACCACCGGCAACATCCGCAAGAACGCCAAGCTCTTCATCGTCCGCGACGGCGCCTTCCTCGCCAACCTCATCATCGTCGAGTCCGACCTCAACTGGGCCGTCGGCCGCATCGAGACCCTCGGCAAGGTCGTCGAGATCCGCGCGGGCGATGAGGTCTACAGCCGCCTCACCAACTGATCACCACGTGCATCCCGGCCGCACACCAAAGAAGGAAGTCTCATGAGCCAGTTCAAGATGCAGATGCCCGGCGGACGTGCACGGCGTGCAGGCGGACCCGACGTCTACACCGCCATGGCCTTCGTCGCCGTCGCCTTCCTCGCCGCCGCCTGCATCATCATGTGGCAGGCCGGCATGAAGGTCGCCCCCCAGGACGCGGGCTCCCCCTTCCAGCTCCACGAAGGTCAGATCAAGCTGACCGCCAAGAAGTAATCAGCCCGCATCCCATCGCACCCCACCAAGACCGAGCCATGTGCTCGGTCTTTTTTCATTCCACCACCTCGCCCGTTGCCC
>DATGXW010000091.1:0-4504 GCA_035298585.1 Phycisphaerales bacterium | reverse complement strand
GTGCACCGCCCGTGCCGGGACCGCCGCCGGGACCCGCGGGCCTGCGGGGGCGGGGCGCTTCGACCTGCTCGGGGGCTTCGACGCGGACGACCTTGGGTCCGCTGAGCTTGACCTTCTGGACTTCGAGCTTCTGGCCCGCGGGGGCGACCACCGTGGGACGGGTGGGAACGT
This sequence comes from Phycisphaerales bacterium, assembly GCA_035298585.1. Classification (GTDB taxonomy): domain Bacteria; phylum Planctomycetota; class Phycisphaerae; order Phycisphaerales; family UBA1924; genus JAEUJB01. Next base: position 4,333 of record DATGXW010000091.1, on the reverse strand, counting down.
TCATCGGCGCGGGCTTGGCCGGGGCCGCGGCGGCGCGCTGGGGCGTCTGCGGGGAGCGCGACGGGGGCGCGGAGGGGCCATCGTTCGCGGGGGGATCGATCCGGGCCGGGGTGCGCTCCATGGGGGGCGTTGCGGCGGGGATGGAGATGGGCGTGATCGAGATCGGACCGGGCGCGTGCACATGGGCCTGGACGGGCTTGATGGCAGGGCGCGGGGCGGGCGATTCAGTGCTCGCGGCGGCCGCAGCGCCGCCCGTGGCGGAGGTGCTTGGCGCGGGCGATGTGGTCGCGGCGGGCTCGGGGGCCTGCGCGGGGGCGGCGGTCACGGCCGGGGCGGGTAATGTCGCGGGCGCGGGGGTTGATTCGGTCGACGCGGGCGCGGGAGCGCTGGGTGCGGCGATGGAAGAACCGGGGGCGGAGCCGGTCGAGGACCCCGTCGAGGATGCGTGCGTGGACGTCGGGGGTGAGCCGGCGTGGGTTGGGGCGGCCGGGGCGGCGGGATCGCCGCCGGGCCCAGAGATCGGGCGGGCGCGCTTGGGGGGCGCTTTCCTGGTCTCGACCGCGGTGGCGGCCTCGGCGGGAGGCTCGATGCGGGCGGAGGTTTCCACGGCCGTCGAGGCGGGGCCAGCGCTCTGGAACCATTCCTTGATGGATTCGGCCAGGCCGATACCCACCGCGGACATGTGGTTCTTCACCAAGTCCTTGGAGATGCCCTCATCCCAGCACTTCTGGATGATGAGCTTGGACTCGACGTTGAGTTCTTTGGCGATCTCGAAAATACGCTTCTGGGCCAAACGCTGTCTCCGCGTGCAGGGACCCTTGCGGGGCGCCCTTCGGAACGAACCTGGATCGAACAAGCCTCCGGCCCGGCTTTCGCCGCGCCGGCGGTGTATGTGTGCATCACGACTGACCGAGGATGTCGGCCGCGCGGTCTTCGCTTGCGGCGTCGGGGACCACGGGGGCCGAACCGCCGCCGAGGATGGCGTCGGCCGCGGCCTCGCCGGCCTCTCCGGCTTCGCCGGCCAGGAGCGATGTGCGGTCGGTCTCGGCCTGGAGGCGGGCCTTGCGTTCCTTCTCTTCCTTGTCGCGCTGCTGCTGCTCGGCGACTTCCTTGGCGCGGGTCGAGGCCCGCTCGACCATCGCCTTGGCGACATCCTCACCGATCTGGAGCTCGGCGACCAGGACGTCGGCCCCGACTTCCTCGATGTCAAAGACGCTGACCATGCCCAGCGCGGCGAGGCGGTCGGTCATCTGCTCGGTGACGCCGGGGACCTGGACCAGGGTCTGCGACATGATCTCCAGGCCCTTGGTGAATTCCTCGGGCGTGAGGATGTCGATGTCCCAGCCGGTGAGGCGTGCGGCCAGACGCACATTCTGGCCGCGCTTGCCGATGGCGAGTGAGAGCTGGTCGTCGCGGACGACGACGGTGGCCCGGCCGAGCTCAAAGCAGAGGGAGATCTCGACGACCTCGGCGGGCTTGAGGGCGTTCTGGATGAGGATCTGGCTCGACTCGTTCCAGCGGACGATGTCGATCTTCTCGCCGTTGAGCTCGTCGACGATGTTCTTGATGCGCGAGCCGCGGACGCCGACGCAGGCGCCGACGGCGTCGACCTTGGAGTCGACGCTCGAGACGGCGATCTTGGTGCGGTAGCCGGCCTCGCGGGCCATGGCCTTGATCTCGATCACGCGCTCGGCGACCTCGGGGACTTCCACCTCGAAGAGGCGCTTGATGAAGTCGGGGTGCGAGCGGGAGAGGACGATCTTGACCTGGGAGCCCGCGTCGCGGACGTCGAGGATGAGGCAGCGGACGCGGTCGTTGGGCTGGAACTGCTCGCCGGGGATCTGCTCGCTGGGAGGCATGAAAGCCTCGGCGCGGTCGATGGTGACGATGAGCGAGCGGGCCTCGTAGCGCTGGGCGACGCCGGTGGCGATGTCGCCGACGCGCTTGGTGAACTCGTCGAGGATGCTGGTGCGTTCGTCGTCGCGGAACTTCTGGATCATGACCTGCTTGAAGGTCTGGGCCGCGATGCGGCCGAAGGCCTCGGGGGTCATCTCAAGGGGCTCGCCGTGGCGGCGGATGTCGATCTTGCCGCTCATGGCGTCGACGGTGCACGTGAACTCCTCGGGGTCGAGGGTGCTGAAGTGCTTGCGGGCCGCGGAGACCATCGCGAGCTCAAGATCCCGGATCAGCAGCGAGCGATCGATGTTGCGATCGCGTGCGATCGAGTCGAGGATCCTCATCATTTCGGGTGCGTTCATCGCCATCGTTCAAGTCTCCGCGTGGATGCTGGGTTGTCGGGATGTCAGGATGTTCAAGACAGGACCAGGACCGCAATCAGGACCGGGATGCACATTCCGCTCGTGACCTCCGCGGGCGGGGCCTTGTCAGGCCGCGTGCACACAACCTTGCGAGCCTGTGTGTGCCAAAAACACACAGGCCGCCGGTGATTCACTCGAATCACCCGCGGCCCGGCCGCTGCCTGCATCCTCCGAGCACATCGGGGGAGCCTCCCTGTGGCGGAACGTCAGACCATCGGCGGACCTCCGCGAAGAGGACCGCCAAGGCTGGCGCTGGTCGCCCCAGGGTCACACCGATCGCTCACGCGATCGAAGATCGGTGTGGGCCGCTTACCGGGCATGGTTGAAAGCCGCGAGCATGACGCACCTCGAAGCCGCAGAACCACGACGGAGCCCGAGAACACCCTCGGGCAGTTTGAATTTTATAGGTGTTCGGGTCACCCGGTCAACGACCTCGGGCGATTGGACGCGCGGAAGCCCGGATTCTCATGCCGGTTTTGCGCTGGGAAATTGCCGATGCGGGGGGGGGCGGGAAGTCAGGGGGATCCGTCCAGGGACCGAACAATGCGGAGTGCCCGGCTTTGTTTGTGCATGCCGAGCTGGGCTTCGTACTTGGCTTCGCCCTCGATGCACACGACGACGGGCTGTGCGGCGGGCTTTTCGGTGACGATGACGTCTCCGGGCTGCATGTTGAGGACATCGGCGAGCGTGATGGTGGTTTCGGCGAGGATGCCGGTGACGGTGAGGGCGGCTTCCTTGAGTGATTTGCCGATGACCTGCTCGGTGGTTTTGGAGCGCTGGTTTCGGGCGGCGGCGAACCAGCTCTGGGAGCTGAGGCTTTCGATGACGGGCTCGATGACGTTGTAGGGAATGCACAGGTTCATGGTGCCTGCGCGGTTGGTGATCTTGAGTTCAAAGCCGACGACGACGACGACCTCGTTGGGTGGGACGATCTGGACGAGCTGGGGGTTGCTCTCGGTGGCGACGACGTTGAAGCTGAGCTGCTTGATGCTGGCCCAGGCTTCAGAGAGGGCGACCAGGCCGCGGCTGGTGATGCTGCTGATCAGGCGTGATTCGATCAGCGTCATGGGCCTTTGTGGGATGAAGAGGTCGTGGCTGGTGCCTCCGAGGAGGCGGTCGATGATGGGGTAGATGATGAGGGGGCTGACCTCAAGGCACATCTGGCCTTCGAGGCCGTCAGCGCCCAGGAGGTTGAAGCTGGTGGGGTTGGGGAGTGCGGCGATGAACTCGGAGTAGGTCATCTGGTCGCAGGTGGCGACGCGGACCTCGACGATGGTGCGGAGGAAGCCCGAGAGTGAAGCGCCGAAGTTGCGTGCGAAGCCCTCGTGGAGGGTCTGGAGTGCACGCATCTGGTCCTTGCTGACGCGTTCTGGGCGCTTGAAGTCGTAGGGGCGGATCTCGGTGTTTTCGGGGTTGCGGTCGAAGCGCGAGAAGATCTGCGCTGGCGGCGGCGGGGCTTCCTCGACCACGACATCGGCGGAGGCCAACAGAGCATCAATGTCACTTTGGTCAAGAATGTCCGCCATGGCGAACGTACTCCGACCGTGCCGCGTGGGCACGGTATAACTCAGGCATCGGACCTTGGGTCATCGGACCACGGCGGGGTGTCGCTTGAGTGGCGGGTGATTGATCGGAGTGGTGACACCTCGGGGGGGCCTTGCGCATCCATACTGTTGGTACTGCCGGCGGCGTGGAGGGGGGAGCCGACCTGAAAGGGCACATTGATCATGAACGACTGCCGCGCGTGGCGCGCACCATCCCTCTGGTTCACTCTGCTGGCGGTGCTCATCGGAGTGATAAGCCCTTCGGCCCGGGGACAGTTCGGTCCTGCGGTGGTGGAATTGACCCTGAAGTCGTCCAAGACGCAGGTGAGGCCGGGCGACCAGGTGGTTGTCGCGGTGATCCTGGACCACGAGATGGGGTGGCACAGCCATTCCAATGAGCCGAAGATTCCCGAGGCGTGGGGGGACTTTGAGGCGATTCCGACGGTCGTGGAGGCTGCACGGGAGGGGAAT
>DATGXW010000090.1:0-1807 GCA_035298585.1 Phycisphaerales bacterium | reverse complement strand
GAACGTGCGAACGCCGTCAACGCGGCGGCGGGCGTTTTCCGACCCGCCTGACGGATGCTCCGGATGAACGAGTATCCATCCTCTCCCGGCATGCCGATATCCGAGACGATCACGTCGGGCTCGCGCGCCGCGATCGCCTTGCGCCCCTCCTCGGCCGAGCCCGCGATCTCGACCGACGCGCCGCAGTCTTCCAGCACGCGCTTGACGATCTCCCGTGCATCCGCCTCATCGTCCACGACCAGCACGGTCAGGCCCGAGAGATCCGGTTGATCCCCCCGGCTGGGCGTGAGCGTGACCGCCGTCGGGTGTGCCCGGAACCGCTGGTGATCCGACTGGTGGACCACGGCCAGCGGCAGGTGGATCGAAAACGTTGCGCCCTTGTTCTCTCCTGCGCTTGCGGCGTGCACCGTCCCCCCGTGCATCTCGACAAGCTGCTTGACGATCGAGAGCCCCAGGCCCAACCCCCCGTGCTCACGCGCGGCGGAGCTGTCCGCCTGGCGGAAACGCTCGAAGACATACGGCAGGAATTCGGGCCTGATCCCCTTGCCCGTGTCGCTCACCGTGATCTCGACGTGGGAGTTGACGCGGGCGAGCACGACCTGCACACGGCCCCCCTTGCCGGTGAACTTCACCGCGTTGGAGAGCAGGTTCCACACGATCTGCTGCAGCCGGGCCGGGTCCCCGTTGACCGCGTCGGTGATCGGTTCAAGGACGCTCTGGAGCCGCACCTCGCGTGCGTCGGCCGCCGGACGGACCGCCTCGAGCGCGGCCTCGATCACCAGGGGAAGCTCCACGCGCTGAACGTCAAGCCGCATCTTGCCCGAGATGATCCGGCTCATGTCCAGGAGGTCCGCGATGAGCTGCGTCTGGACGCGTGCGTTCCGCTCGATGACCGCCAGGCCCTGCTCGGTGTGCTCGGGCGTCGGGGGGGACTTGCGCAGGAGGTGCGTCCAGCCGATGATCGCGTTCAGCGGCGTGCGGAGTTCGTGCGAGAGCGTCGCGAGGAACTCATCCTTCATCCTTCCGGCGCGCTCGGCCTCCGCGCGGGCTGCCCGCTCGCTCTCGAGGATCTGCTTCAGCCGCTCCTCGGACTCCGCCAGCGCCTGCCGCGCACGGACATGGTCGGAGATGTCCGCGAAATAGCACACCACGCCGTTCGTGCCGTCGGGGAGCGGCAGGCGGTGGATCTGCCAGTCAAAGTACGACGTCGTGCCGGGAACGAAATAGTCGTTGGCATACTCGGGCGCACGGAATGTTTCGCCCGTCTGCAGTGCGCGCCTGTAGCGTTCGATGATCTGGTCAACCTGCGTCTTGGGAAAGATGCTTGAAAGCTGATCCGCGAGGCTCTTTCCGACGAGCGTCTGGGGCGATCCCCCGCCGATCGCGGGCACCGCCAGCGGATTCACATGCCGGAAGCGCAGCTCAGAGTCGACCAGGAAGATGCCCATCGGGGCCTGGTCGAGCAGCGCCCGAAGCTGGGCCTCGCGCCGCAGCACGGATTCCTCGGCCGCCTTGCGCTCGGAAATCTCGCGCTGTGAACTCCCGTACAGCCGCGCGTTGTCGATCGCGACCGCCGCCTGCGAGGCAAGCCCCGCCGCGATGCGCTCAGCGCGCTCGGTGAAGATGCCCGGCTCGGGATGCCCGAAGAAGAGCCCGCCGATGACCTCCCCCCCGCGCGACACGACCGGGGCCGCGAGATAGCTCCGCACCGGCAGGTGACCGGGCGGCATTCCCTGGTGCGGCGGGTTCTTGCCGTACCTGGGGTCGGCCAGGACGTCGGCGATACGCACAACGCCCTCCCCACGGA
>DATGXW010000089.1:0-3387 GCA_035298585.1 Phycisphaerales bacterium | reverse complement strand
CCTGCCCCGCTCAGGGCAGCGGAGCAGGGCACCCGAGCGCGGGCACGCGAGCGCGGAGGGCATGTCTGGATTTAGGGGAGCTTGAGGCCGTCGTGGGCGAGCTTGATGGTCTCGGGGAGCTGGGCGTTGGTGTGTGCGTGGCCCAGGTCGTGGGACATGTGCACGAAGAAGGTGTGGTCCGCGCCCACGTTCTCGGCGATGACGAGGGATTCATCGAGGGAGAGATGGGTGGAGTGCTTGCGGTGGCGAAGGGCATCGAGCACGAGCGTCTTGAGTCCCTTGAGGTGCTTCCAGGTTTCGGGTGGGATCCCTGAGACGTCGGTGCAGTAGGCCAGGGGGAGGGGTGAGTCCTTGGCGTCGGCATCGCGGGCGCCGGCGGGGTCGAAGCGGAAGCCGACGATGGGCAGCTTGCCGTGGATGAGGCGGATCGGCGTGATCCTGATCCCGTGGATGGTGAAGGGCTTTTCGGGTTCGATCGTGTGGGGGATGAGCGAGGCGACGAAGCTGTCGTTGACGTTCTTGTCGCGGTCGAAGATGTGTGCAAAGACCCGGCGCAGGTCCTGCATGGTCTTCTGCTCGGCGTAGATCGCGATGGGGGTCTTCTGGACGGCGTTGAAGCGGCGGACCTCATCGAGGCCGTAGGTGTGGTCGACGTGGTTGTGGGTGAAGAGGATGGCGTCGCAGCGGTTGAGGCGTTCGCGGAGGGCCTGTGCCCGAAGGTCGGGCCCGGTGTCGATCAGGATCATGCGTTCCTGGCCGGCGGGGTCGGTGAAGAGCAGCGCGCCGCTGGTGCGCGTGCGGTTGTCGCGCGGGTCAGCGCTGGTGCAGACTTCGCAGTCGCAACCGATGGCGGGAACGCCCGCCGAGGTGCCGGTGCCCAGGAACACAAAGCGCATGGGCGAGCATAGTGCGTCGGGGCGTGCGCGGGAAGCCGGGGGCGAACACCGCCCGCGCGGGAGGTGGGCGTCTAACATGCCTCCCCTCGTCCGGAGCGCGATCGTGCGGCTCGCGGGCGTTCGAGGAGCCTGATCATGTCGACGACCCAGCCGGCCGCGTATGACCCCGAAGCACGCCTCGCACAGCTTGGGCTGACGCTCCCGGCGGCTCCAAAGCCGGTGGCGGCGTACATCCCCTTCCGCAAGAGCGGCAACCTGCTGTTCATCGCGGGGCAGATCCCGGTGACGCCGGGGGCGGACGGGAAGCCGCAGATGATGTTCAAGGGCGCGGTGCCGGGGGAGGTCTCCGCGGATGATGCACGCAAGTGCGCGCGCCAGTGCGTGCTGAACGGGATCGCGGTGATGAAGGCGGCGCTGGGGGATCTCAGGGCGGTGAAGCAGGTGGTGCGCGTGGGTGCGTTTGTGTGCAGCCAGCCGGGGTTTTATGAGCAGCCGGGCGTGGCGAACGCGGCGAGCGAGCTCCTGGTTGAGGTGTTCGGTCCGGCGGGTCAGCATGCACGTGCGGCGGTGGGGTCGGTGGCGCTTCCGCTGGGCGCGCCGGTGGAGGTTGAGTTCACGGTGGAGTTTGATCCGGCGCTGGTGACGGTCTGAATCGAGCTTTGACGGCTGCACGTGGAGCAGAGCGACCCGAGAGCCTCGTCGGCACCAGACACGCGTCCGCCTGAAGCGGAGCGGATATTAATCGTGCGCCCCAGTGCGCTGGGGGACGTGTGCCGGAGCGTGCCGGTGCTGGCGAGCCTGCGTGCGGCGTACCCGGGCGCGCGGATCGACTGGCTGGTGCAGGACGTCTTTGCGCCGGCGATCGAAGCACATCCTGCGTTGTCTGGCGTGGCGCTGTTTCCGCGGCGGGAATTTGGCCGGGACGTGAAGCGTCTTTGGCTGGGCCCGGTCTTTGGATGGCTGAACAGTCTGCGGCGGGCGCGGTACGACCTTGTGATCGATTGCCAGGGGCTGGCGCGTTCGGGGTTGTTCACGTGGTGGACGCGGGCGCCGCGGCGGGTGGGGTATGCCAACGCGGCGGAGATGGCGTGGCTCGGGTACAGCGAGAGGATCGCGGTGGACCTGGAAGTGCACGCGGTGGAGCGGATGCTGCGGCTGGTGGAGTTTGCGGGCGTGAGGCCGGTGCGGGACATGCGGCTGTATGCACACGGGAGGGATCGGGCGAAGATCGATGATGATCGGGCGTTTGATCGTCCCTATGTGCTGGTGGCGCCGACCTCGCGGTGGGCGGGGAAGCGGTGGCCGGAGGAGCGGTTTGCGGCGTTGATCGAGGAGCTTCTTTCGGGGGGTGTGGAGCGGGTGGTGCTGGTGGGCGCGAAGAGCGAGCGTCCGCAGTGTGGTGCGTTGATCGGGCTTGCGGGGCGTGATCCGCGGGTGATTGATCGGATCGGGGGGACATCGGTGGGAGAGTTGATGGCGGTGGTGGAGCGGGCGCGGGTGGTGGTGTGCAACGACTCGGCGGCGCTGCACATGGCGGTGGGGTTTGATCGTCCGGTGGTGGCGCTGTATGGGCCGACGCACGTTGGAAGGGTGGGGCCTTACCAGCGCGAGGGGGATGTGCTGCAGGAGCTTCGTCCCGGGGACGTGGTGGATCACAAGGACGAGAGGTCGGGGCGGGCGTTGATGGAGCGGATCAGCGTTGCGAGGGTGGTTGAGGCGGTGCATCGGCGGCTGTAGGGCTGTCGTGCATGGGGTCAGGATCCGGGGCGCGAGCGCCGAGAACAGAGAGAATCCGGGGTTATCAGGCACATGGACGTCACAGACGGCGCGGGCGGTGTCATGGAAGTGAGGAGCGGGGTGAATTGAGGGCGGCGGGGCGTCGACAAAACCGAGACTCAGCGTCTAAGTGACGTGACTTCTTCCGGAGTATTCGAGTGCCTGCAAGCCGATCCCGAACTGAACGTTGGCGTGACTGCCTGTACCAGGTGTACGAGCGAGGCGGGGGCGTTGAGCTCTCGCTGGCCCGCGACCCTTCGCAGCCCGACCGCGGCGCTGACCTTGTCTGGCGTGTGCGGCTGCTGGGCGTGGGCGAGGATGACATCACCGTCGAGACGCCCAACACGCTTGGGCGTTCGATCGTCCTTGAGAAGGGGACCAAGCTGGTCGCGGCGATGTCGATCGGGCAGAACCGCTGGATGTTCGAGACGTCGGTGACGGACCTTGACCGGATGTGCATGGGCCGCGGCGCGGTGGAGCAGGCGGTCCTGAAGCTCGAGATGCCCGAGCACGTGGAGCGGTGTTCGCGCCGAGCCTTCTACCGGATGTCAACGGCGGAGCTACGGCTTCCCGAGGTCGAGTGCTGGGCGCTGCGCGACCCGGCGACGGCGATCGCGCCCGAGATCGCCAACCGGGCGCTGATCCTTGATCTTCAGAACCAGGACATCTCGGGGATCCGCATGGCGGATCGGCTGGCGCAGCCGATGCTGCTGCC
>DATGXW010000088.1:0-4582 GCA_035298585.1 Phycisphaerales bacterium | reverse complement strand
CTGGCATCGAACGTTCAACGGCATGATCGAGCGCGGTCATGATGGCACAATAACCGAGCATTCTCTCCGCTGCGAGCCGTACATACTCGTGCGCACACTAGTTTTGCGGCCGAAATCTGCGGAGCGCACGGGGAATCACGGCGTCAAGACGCCTGTCCGCTTGAGGTGATCGTACATCTCCTGCGGGATGCGACGGACCTCCGGCGAGTTGAAGATCGAGCCGTGGTCAAAGCCGGGGAGGATCTTCACGTAGCCGACCGCGTCGAGCGCGGGGCTCTGTGGAGAGAGCCGGGCGAGTTCCTCCTTGAGGAGGGCCACCGCTTCGTTGAGTGAGAAGTTGTCCCGGTCACCCACGATCAGCCTGACGTTGTCGCGGAAGATGGGTACGAGGAGCTGGGGGCGCTCGCGGAGCTGTGCACAGATGTCGTACGCACGGTACTGCTCGGCGACGGCGTGGTCGATCACGCCCGTCTGAGGGTCAAAGAGCGCTGCCGGCCGCCCGAAGGCATCGCGCGGGCCAAAGACGGCGAACCACGAATCCCACTGCTGCGCGGAGGAGTTATTGGGACCGATGACCTCTTCCATCAGGTTCTCCTGGCGGATGGACATCTTGTCTTCCCCCTGTGTGCGGTAGCTGGTCAGCTCCGCCCCGGGCTTCCCGGGAACGGTTGAGGCCGCGAAGAAGAAGTTCGGCTGTGCGTAGATATCAACGACCTGGAACCGCCGGAAGTCCACGGGATCGGGGGAGCTTGACCACGTCGCGCCGAACGTCTCGGGGTGCGTCAATGCAAGCCAGAGCGTCGACCAGCCGCCCGAGGAGTGGCCCCGCAGCAGGCGGGCTTCCGGGCGTGCGATCAGCCTGTACTTGGCTTCGAGGGCGGGGATGAACTCGGTCACGAGCGCTTTGGCCCAGGGACCGTTGTTGGCCGAGTCCGCAAAGAGCGTGTGCCCGTTGGGTGACTCGGGGTCGAGGTAGATCGCGTACGAGGACTTGATCAGGTTCTCTTCGGCGGTCCCGGGAATGACGCCCGCAGCGCGGTCTCGGCGCAGGCCGTCGGTGTGGTCACCGCCATACCCGGGGATGTTGTAGATGGCCGCGTACGTCTTCTGAGCGTCAAAGCCCGCGGGCTGGACGACCGTGGCGCGCAGCACGACGTCCTTTGCATGAAACTCGCTCAAAAGCTCCGAGCGGAGCGTGAAGACCTCGACACCCGGCCGGGTCGGGGGCGTCCTGATGGTCGTGCTCTTGGTGAGGGTGATGGGAATGACCTGGTTGGAGGCGTCCACGGTGAAGCGAACGGTTTCGGAAGACAGGTTGCCCGCGTCACGCCGCCACTCACTGTTGGTTCGGTGGATGTCGAGCCGGGCCTGGGCCCGATACTTGCCCGGCGCAAGCTCCGAGAGCCTGGCGGGAAATGAAGTCGCCAGGTCATCGATGATGATGGCTTCGCCCGCGGGAAGGTCTGCCACGTCGATCCCGTACATCGGCTGCGGATCGTTCCAGAACGGGCCCCGCAAGGGCTCCGCGCCGGGTGGAACCTTGGAACCTTCCTTCACCAGGAACATGATCAACCGGCCCGTGGCCGGTTCGGCACGAACCTTGGGGTCGACCGTGACCGAGAAGGTGACGCCGGCGTGGGCCAGCGAGACCAGGAGCATGCAGCAAAGGACGCTGATTCGGGCGAGCATGCAGGGATGGTATCAGAGGGGTTCACGGCGGGTTCCAAGCCCGGGAATTTCGCACATGCGTCAGTCCGGGGCCTGGTCCTTCAGCAGGTCGGGTTCATCGGGCATCTCGCTGAGCCCGGCGCGGATGGCGACGCGGACAAGGTCGGAACCCTTTCGCATACCCAGCTTCTCTCCGATCGAGGATCGATGGACTTCGATCGTGCGCACGCTGCGGTGCAGTCGTCGAGCGATCTCGTGGCTTGAGAGCCCCTCACCAACCATCCGGAGCACTTCAAGCTCGCGGGCCGAGAGGCTGCTGAGCGGGCCCAGGTCCTGGTGCTCGGGGATGACCAGGATGGCCCCGGCTGGAACGAGCTCCTCGATGCGTTCGGTGGCGCGCAGTCGCCGCGCGATCCCCACCGCCAGCGTCGGACCCTGCTCGGATGTAAGCGGATGAATCACCACCCGCTGGCGGACGCCGCGAAGGTAGCTCTCATAGACGATCGTCCGGCCGTTCTTGACGGCCCTTATCACGAGGTTTTCGCGTTCTCGCCCAAGCTCGGTGTGCACGATCTCCGAGAGCTTCTTTCCAAACGGATCAAGCTGGACACCCGAGCCGCCGGGATGCCTTCGGGCCAGGTGCCACTCGTAATCAATCAGGACACGTTCGTTGGCCCAGATGATGCGGGCTTGGTCGTCAAAGACCGTCACCGAGCAGCCTGAATCCTCGGCGAGCATCCACCAGATCGCCTGTGCATGTGCAGGGATCACCCGGGCAAGCGCCTGTGGGACAGGATCATTCATTCCCGGGCGGTTCGCACGATCCTGCGGGCCGGATTCACGACGTACGTAGGACTACGTGATCGGGGGTGGAACCCGCCGCAAGTCCTTGAACCAGGTGGCGTCATCGTGCACTATCTCCCGTGAGTCAAGAGGGCGCACCCTCGACAGCGTGCAAGCGGCCGCGGCGTGCGGGCAGAGAATCGCCTTCAAAAGGAGTTCGATCATGCGTGCAGAGTTCATGGGCGTGTCGGGACTGATCCGTGCGGCGGGTGTGGCCATCGTGCTCTCCGCGGCATCGCTGGCGGTCGGTCAGCAGCTTGTTCCCCGGGCGATCCTCCAGCCGTGGGATGTCTCGGCCGAGACCGGGTACGGCAACTCGGCCGCCTTCTCCGGCAGGTTCGCCGCGGTGGGGTCGATGACCGACAGCAAGGTGATGCTGTATGTGCAGAGCCTCAACGGTGAACTGGTTCAGGCGGCGACGTTGGCAGACCCGCAGGGTCGCGGCAAGGGCTTTGGCTATTCACTGGCGATGCAGGGTTCCACCCTGGTCGCGGGGCTGCCGATGAGCAACGCGTGCGTCCAGACCGACGGGCCTGACTACAGCGGCGTGGTGCAGGTGATCGACCTCTCGGGGTACGCCTCAAGCACCAGCACCCGCGGGTATGTCGAGCTTCGTCACAACGGGCCCGATCGCCTCGACAGCTTCGGCAAGTCGGTCGCGATCAACGGCGACACGGTCATCGCGGGCGCACCGTACGACATCACGCTGGGGACCTCCTCCGGCACGGCGTATGTCTTCCGCAAGCGCGGCGACGTCTGGAGCCAGGAGGCCAAGCTGGTCGCGACCGACGGACGGATGGGCGACCTGGCCGGCTGGGCCGTGGATGTGCACGGCGACACAGCGGTGGTGGGGGCTCCCATGGATTCCTCCACGATCCTGTTCGGGGGCGCCGTGCAGGTGTTCACCCGCGTGGGTAGCACATGGACGCACACGGCGACGCTGGAAGCGCCGACGCCGCGGAAGAACGGCTACTTCGGCGTCAGCGCGGTGGTCGACAACGGGCGAATCCTGGTCGGGGAGACGGGCGGAAACAGGGCCTACCTGTTCACGCGGGGTGCGGCGGGGGCCTGGACCCTCAGCAAGACGTTCACGGGCGCTGGCGAATTCGGGGCCAAGGTTGAGCTCATGGGGTCGACCGCGCTGGTCTCTGGTCCGCAGAATCAGTTCGTCAACCGGTATGTCTTCAACGGCGCGCAGTGGACGCTTGCGCAGTCGATGAAGCCCGCGGGTGTCACGATGGGCGGACCCTCGGGCCAGTTCGGCAGCTCGATCGCGATGTCGAGCGAGAAGTCGATCCTCATCGGCGCCAGGTTCACCGGCGCTGCGGGCGCGGCGACCGTGATGCAGCTCCCCGGTGATGGCGGCGCGACGGCGGGCGGCGCCAGCGCCGTCAACGTCCGGTGAATGCCGGCGAAACGTGCGTGAAAAAAGCCGACACGAAGGCGTGGGCCGCTCCGCAGGGGCGGCCCATGTTCATTGGCCGGGAATCACCGCGCGGCGGAAGCGGTATCATGCACACGCCGCTCGCGTGGCACGAGGGCATTCCAGCGGAGTCATCGAGATGCACAGTATTGGGCTCAAGTCGGCGGGTTTTGCGGCACTCCTTGCGGGTCTGTGGATGGGGGGATGCGCCTCGGAGGAGCCGGGTTCTGCCGGCACATCGCATGTGCACACGCCTGAATCGCGTCCCTTGCCCCGCGCCCTGACCGTCGACCCTGTGGCGGTCGACGGGATGATCACGCAGTACCACGTCTCGGTGCCGATGCGGGATGGAACGCTTCTCTCGGCCAATGTCTATCGCCCCGCGCGTGCGGGAAAGCACCCGGTGATTCTCTCCAGGACGCCCTACACCAAGGCGGGCGTCGCTGGCGGGGGGCTTGAGCGACGCAAGAAGTACGTCTCGCAGGGGTACGCCTGGGTCGACGTTGACGTCCGCGGCCGCGGCGACTCCGCGGGCGAGTTCCGCCCCTGGTTCCAGGAAGGGGACGACGGCTTCGACACCGTCGAGTGGTGCGGCAACCAGCCCTGGTCGAGCGGGAAAGTCGGGATGCTCGGCGGCTCGTACGGCGG
>DATGXW010000087.1:0-2507 GCA_035298585.1 Phycisphaerales bacterium | reverse complement strand
ATCCTCAACGCCCGCCGAGCCCCGCACGAGCGTCCGCTTCCCATCCACGAGCAGGTACACATCCTCCCGCGAGGCGAGCACACCCTGCCGCCCTTCCCTCACAAGCTGGTCCAGCACCCGCCCGTACGCCGCCGAGGCGTACTCGATCGTTGCCTCGGGCTCCTGGTCTTCCTGTCCCCCCAAGAGCGAATCCACCCAGCGGTCCTTCCGCCAAAACAGCGTCCGGTCCGCGATGTTCCGCACCCGCTGGAACCGGACATCCCGCATCGATTCATCCCGCAGCGTCGCCCCCGCCTGCAGATTCAGGGAATTCATCCGCAGCTGCACGTTCTGCTGCTGGGCCGCCGCCGATACGCCGGCACGATCCGCCACCGTCTTGGACGCCGATTCGGTTGCCCGCGACACAAGCTCGCGGTCTGCCGCGCGTGCACTCGCGGCATCAAACCCGTTCTGGAACCCCGCCAGGGGCGCATCCTCCTCCACCGCCAGGAACGACGTGTACTCGGTCATGATCCCCCAGCGCGTCGAGAGCCGGACGATCTCCGCCACCAGCTCCTCGCTCGCCTTGCTCCCGTCCGCCCCCGCCTGCCGGATCTCCTCGCTCAACGCTGCGATCTTCCGCGTCGCCCATATCCGCGGCACGAAGGTGTTCCGGACTTCCGCCTGCGCTGGATCAAAGGTAAAGTCATGCGACACGGTGGACCCCGTCCCCGCGCTCGTCCCACCCAGCCGGATCCTGATCTTCTCCTTCGACGTGTACTGGCCGAGGATCAGGACCTGGTCGTCGGCGTAGATGTCGGTCAGCGCTGCCGGGTGCATCTCCCGGATCGAACCCGTCTCGCTCCCATCAAGCCCCAGCGCCGCCACATCGGGCTTGAGCAGCACCGGCCCCGAAAGCTGCCCGAAAACCTGCGAAACCTTCGCCTCGACGTCCTCATCAGGACCGACCAGCGTGGTCGAGCCGCGCGAACTCGATGCCATCGCGTTGAGCAGCGGGATATTCACGTCGTACCCGACCCCGAACCCGAAGATCCGCCGCTCAAACGCGTTCAGCTTCTTCACCTCGTCGCGGATCACGCCCTCGCGCCGCTCGCCCACCGTCGGCCTGCCGTCGGTCAGAAACAGGATCACCGGGAACGCGCCTGTCTCCGGCCGCGTCCGCACCGCCTCCTGCAGCGAATCGAGAATGTTCGTTCCCCCGCTCGCCTCCAGACCCTCGATGTACGCCCGCGCCCGCCGTGAAGTCTCCTCGCTCTTGACGACCGGCGACTTCGAAAAGCTCGCGACCGAATCCGAGTAATCGATGATGTTGAACCGGTCCCCCGCGTTCAATCCCTCGATCACCTGGATCGCCGCCCGGCGGGCCTGCTCGATCTTCGGCCCCTGCATCGACCCCGATCGATCCAGCACCAGCACGATGTCCCGGGCGAGCTTGGCCCGATCCTCCGGCCGAACCTCGGGCAGCTTGGCCAGCAGCATGAAGTATCCCCCCTCGCCCTTGCCAAGCGACGGATCGGGGTACGCCATGAACGTTGCCGCCGCGGCCCCCGCCTCCCTCGGCGCGGCGATGTACGAAAGCCTCACCGGCCCCGATCCCATCCCCGCGCCCGAGATCCTCGCCTCGACCACGCCCCCATCCTTCTTCGTGATCGCAAGGTCATGGCTCGGCGAATACACCGTTCCGACCCCATCACGCGCCCAGATATCCGCGCGGACCGTCCACGTGATCCCCGTCTCACCCAGGGAATCGCTCCGCGGCAGGACATAGTCCACCCGCTCGCCGGTCCTGGGCAGCACCTGTTCAAAGATCACCGTCAGCTTCTGGCTCTTTCCCGCCGGGATCGGAAACGCGCTCGTCCTGATCAGGTTGTACCCCGCAAACTCCACCAGCGCTGGGTCAATCCGCCGCCGCACGATCTCGTCGTAGATCTTCCGCGCTTCCTCCCGCGGAAGCACCCGCGCCGTCGGCTCGGGTCCCGTCCCGTCAAACTGCATCCCCCGCACCGTGCACCCGTCGGGCACCGGGATCACAAGCTCCGCCTCCAGCGCCGCCCCGTGCGGGTTGGTCAGCGTCAATTCCATCGATGTCGTCGCGACTTGGTCCTTGATCGAGACTTTCACATCCACCGCCGAAAGATCAACCTCCGCCGCGACCCTCCTCCGGTCGTGTCGCCACGCCTGGGGCACGATCACCGTCCGCGAGTCATCGTCGATGAAACGCTGCTCCTGGCCCCACGCACACGGCATACCCGCCGCCGTCGCCAGCATCCATGCCCCCATCAACCGCACCGCTCGACCTCGCATGCCCATGGCACAATCTCCCACACACCAGGCCATCGATCCCCATCGCGCCCGTGTGCAGTCCTTTGTACCCGCCCGCCCATCCAAAGTTGGTCACGCCCGTGTAACGGTCCGCCGAAGCCCCGCACGCACGGCTGCGTCCCAGAACGCTCCCGCTCCCGTGCAGTGCATTCCACGACAACCCCCAGCGCCTACCTATCCCAGCC
>DATGXW010000086.1:0-10491 GCA_035298585.1 Phycisphaerales bacterium | reverse complement strand
CTCCTCGGCGCGTCCAGCACGCTCGTCGATGGCGCGATCACTAAGGGCCCGCTCGGCACCGGCACGATCGAGATCATGTCCTATTACTCGTGGAACTCGCCCGGCATCTGCCGCTGCGTCAGCTTCTTCTGGTTCGCCACGATCCCGCAGGCGTTCCCGCCCATCATCGCGTACCCGCACACGAGCGACTGCCCGTAATCCGCCTTGTACTCATCAAAGTCGGGCGCCAGCGACTCGTGCCCCTCTGCGTTCTTCTCCGCACGCACATCCACGAGACACGCGATCAGTTCCTTCACGTCATACTGCGAGCCCGGCTTGTCCGTGAAGACCGAATAAAGGTCGTCCGCCGGGCGGAACGACTGCCCAGACGTGATCGCCTCATGTGCACCACTCCTGGCCGCGTCCAGCATCCGCACCTTGACCGATTCTCGATGCTTGCGAACTTCCTCTCGCTCCGCATCCGTCCATTCCGATTCGAACGATGGCAAACCCGAAGCCGGATACGTGTTGTACTTGGCAACAAGAGATCGGACGCGATCGATGCACGCCTCGTCATCCTTCTCCTTGAAATCAATCGTCCCCGAGATGCTCGCGTGCATCGCCGCCCCGCCCAGCTCCTCATCCGTCACTTCCTGCCCGATCGCCGCCTTCACCAGCGCAGGCCCCGCCAGATACAGCCCCGAGCCTTCGGTCATCAACAGCGTGTCGCACAGCACGGGCAGGTATCCGCCCCCCGCCACGCAGTACCCCATGATCGCCGCGATCTGCGGAATCCCCTCCGCGCTGATCACCGCGTTGTTGCGAAAAATCCGCCCGAAGTCATCAACATCCGGGAACACATCTTCCTGCATCGGCAGAAACACGCCCGCAGAGTCGACGAGGTAAATCAGCGGCAGCCGCGCCATCTGTGCAATCGTCTGTGCACGGATGATCTTCTTGCACGTCATCGGGAAGAACGCGCCCGCCTTCACCGTCGCGTCGTTGGCGATGATCATGCACCGCCGGCCATGCACCTGGCCGATCCCCGTCACCACGCCCGCTGCAGGTGCACCACCTGCATCCTTGTACATCTCCCACGCCGCCCACGCGCCAAGCTCCTGGAAGAACGTCCCGGGATCAATCAGCTTCGCCACCCGCTCGCGTGCAGTCCATCGCCCCTTCTCGTGCTGCCGCTCCACCGCCTTCGCGCCGCCACCCTCGCGGATCTTCGCCTCGATCTTCGCATACTCCGCCGCAGTCTCGCGCAGGCCACTCGTCGCCGTCGTGCTCATCTCCGCGACTCCTCTTCAAAAGGGCCCCAAGCATAGCGACACCACGCCCGCACCCTCTGCCCCATCTCGCCGGGTGCCCTGCCGGGTGCCCTGCTCCGCTGCTCTGAGCGGGGCAGGCATCACACGCCTCCGCATACATCTTCATGTGTGATCGGGTGCCCTGCTCCGCTGCTCTGAGCGGGGCAGGCATCACAGGCCTCCGCACACATCTTCCTCCGTCCCCACCTCCGGGTGCCCTGCTCCGCTGCCCTGAGCGGGGCAGGCATCACAGACCTCGGCACACATCTTCCTCCGTCCCCACCTCCGGGTGCCCTGCCCCGCTGCCCTGAGCGGGGCAGGCATCACAGACCTCCGCACACATCTTCCTTGGCCCCGGAGCCCTTCCCCCTCGACTCTTCGTCCGCCCCCCTCGTCCTGCATGCTCGGGCGCTCACTCCAACCCAAGCTCAAGCTCAATCTCATCACGCACCGCGATCCCGCTCTCTCCCACCAGCGCCACCGGCTTGCCCATCTCCCTGCACCGATCCATCATCCCCTTGTACAGCGCCGCCATCCTCCACCCGCGCCGCTGATAAAACCCAAGCGCCCGCACGTTGTCGTTCGTCGTCGTCAAATACACCCGCTTCATCCCCCGCGCCCGGGCCTCATCCTCCGCGCGCTCCAGCAACCGGCTCCCCACACCGCCCCCATGCCCACCAGCCGCCAGCGTGATCACCTCGCACGACCCCTTCTCCGCCCCATCCTCCTCAAACGCAAGCGTCACGTGCCCCGCCCACGCGCCATCCACCTTCGCCACAAACGCCATCAACCGATCCGCCGCGAACGCCTTCCCCCTCGACCAGATCTCTGTCGACAGCCAGTTCCGCTCAAGCTCGCGCTGCACATACGCCGAAGCGCTCGCCGACTCGCCGCCCCAATCCTCCACCCGCCGAACCTCCACCCGCGCCCGCTTCCGCAGCCACTCCAGCACCACGCCCGCGTTCTGGTCGGGCGGAAACACCGGGTACCACACCTTGCGGATCCGCATCACCCCGCACGCATCACGCTCGACATACCACGCCATCCGCTTGAGAAGCTCGTTGGGCCCGCCGCTCTCGACCGGAAACGCAAACGTCGCAAGCCGCATCGCCCGCGTCAGCTTCAACTCCGCATCGCTCAGGAACTCAAACCCGATCCCGCTCCGAGCCTTGAACTCACGCTGATGCTCCCGCGTGTTCGTGCTCACCCCGAAAATCCGCACACCCAGCCTCGCATACTCACCCCAAAGAGCCCCAAACCCGCAGCTCTGCGGTGTGCATCCCCTCGCCCCCGGTATCGACTCCCACGTCTCCCCGCCAAACCCCACCGACGGCGCCTGACCCGGAATCCCCGTGCGCGGGTAGAAGAACAGCACCGCCCGTCCACCCAAAGCCCCCGCGTCATCCAGCCGAACCTCTCCGCCACCCGTTGAGCTCAGCGCAATCTCCGGCAGCCTCATGTGCATCAAGTGCACCGCGCCCCCGTCATCCACCGGCCGCTCCAAACCCTCCGGCAACACACTCGGATCATGAATCCCCACGCCTCACCTCCTCCGGCTCCACACCCAGTTGATCGACGGGTCAAAGACAGTGGGGGCGCTCCCCGCCAGCATCCGCCGTGCAAGCTGATCCATCGCCACCCGCTCCAGCCGTGATCGCAGCTCCGCACGCACACGCGCTTCGCCATCCGCCGGCGCCGGTTCCCCCGCGATCTTCTCGACGCCAAGCAGGATCGCAAACCCGTTGTCGAGCGCGAGGATCGAACTCACCTCGTTCACGCCCACGCCCGCCAGCGCACTCCGCACCGCCGCCGCGTACGACGCGTCCGCCGGACTGATCGGTTCCAGCAGGCCCCCCCGATCCTTCGAAGGATCGATCGACCTCGTGAACGCCTCACCCGCAAACACCATCGCCCGCTGCTCGATCGGCACCGCCAGCACCCGCTCGCGGATCGCCCCCGCCTCAAGCTGCGTCGGCGCCACGATGATCCGCACGATGTACCGGTCCCCGTACCGCACAAGCAGACCCTGCGACACCTGCTCGGCCGTCGGCTCGCACTCCGCACGCACCAGCGCCCGCAGCATCGCGTTCCGCTCAAGCAGCGCCTTGTACCGCACCGGCCCAAGCCCGCGCGCAGCCCGCATCAAGAGCACCCGCTCGCTGTCGACCTGCGCCCCCGCACGCTCCATCGCCTGCATCAGCAGTTGCTCCTCCGCCCGCACATCCCCCTCGCCGATCTTGAGCCCGCGAACCTCAAGCTCCCGCCGCGCCAGGATGTCGATCGACGCTTCCTCAATCGCCACCACTCCCGCCGCCTCTCCCAGCACCGGCAGCAGTTCCGACATCTCGATCCGCTCTCCCGCCAGCGTCGCCGCAGGCCGCTTCGACAGGTCCGGCGAACCAAGCTGCCGCTCCGAAGCCTCCAATCCCTTCACCGCCCCCTTGGTCGCCTCCTCCGTCGACACCTGCGATTCACACCCCCAGGCCATCCCCGCCATCACGATCCCCGCCACCGCCGCGGCACGCCATGCCCACCCTCCGCCGCATGAACGCGGATTCATCCTCAAAGCGCCCAAACCGGCCTCGTTTCCGCCCGTAGAAAGATGTGCATATTTCGCCATGGCTCGGTAAGATAGCCTCACACCCCGCCGCTCCACCCCGCCCCAGGCCAGATACCAAGGCGCGGAACGGTCGCACGCACGCCTGCAACCACACGCCCCTCCCGCGGTACCACCGCTCGAAAGGGACCCCCGTGTGCAGGTCGCCCAGCCCCGCGTCACACCACCACACGGCGGCACACCCAAGCGCGATCATCACACACCGCTCTCCACACTTCCCCCTATAGGCCCACCATGAACAACGGCGAACGGACCGACTCACGCGACGAATCAGGCCAGCATCCCACCGGCGATGTCCTCTCCGACATCCCCTCCGAGGCCGGACCAACCGCCGTCCCCGACCGCAAGGTCCGCGTCCTCTGCCCCTACTGCGGCCGCGGCACCCTCCTCGCCGCACGCTGCGAGCAGTGCAAGGGCCTCCTCGATCCTCTCTCCCGCCAGGCCACCCAGAACTCCATGGGGCCGTGGTTCATCCACGATCCCGCCAATCCCTATCGCCCCGGCTGCTCCTACGAAGTCATCCGCGAGATGATCCGCCGTGGAAAGGTCACCGCCGAAACCGTCCTCCGCGGGCCCACCACCCGCCAGTACTGGATGCTCGCCGCACGCACACCCTCGGTCTCAAATCTCCTGGGCCGTTGCCACAACTGCCAGAAGGAAGTCCAGCCCGACGCCATCGCCTGCCCCTCCTGCAACGCCGACTTCTCCCCCGAACTCGACCGCCAGTTCCTGGGCCTCGGCCCCGTCTACCTCCTCCCCGGCCAGGCATCGCCCGAAGAAATCGCACGTGCAGCCGCCCAGCAGAATGCACACCACGACCGCGCTCACCACGCCCCCGCCGTAGCGCACCCGCGCCCCGCAGCCGCCCCCCACGTCCCCCACGCGGCCCACGCCGCCGCCACCCACACCGCACCACACGGCCAGCCTCAAAGAGCCGCGCCCGCCACCATCACCGCATCGCCCGCGGCCGCCGCAACGCCCCCCCGCCCCGCCGCGCGTCCGCGACACGTGGATGAGTCGACCGGCGAATACCGCGCACTCCTCGAGCGCATGGAGCGTGCCGACCGCGATCTCTCGAACACGCGGATGCTGCTCGCACTCGCCGGCGTCGCCGTCATCATCCTCGTGGGCGCGGTTCTCTACTTCTCCGGCATCCTCACCAGCGCATCCACCCCGCGCGGACCCGCGCCACTCATCCCCAACAACAACACGCTCCCGCACACCGCGCCCGCGACCAATACCCAGCCATCATCTCCCCAGCCCGCGCTGCAACCCGCCCCGCGCCCATCACCCGCTGAGGCGGGACTCACGCCCGAAGAACTCCCCACGGATCTCAACATGCCACCCGACCCCGACGCCGCACCCGGCAACACGCAGGACCCGGGCCTCTCGCCCCCGCCCGAGCCTCGTCCCAATCCCAACATCCGCCCCGGCGATCAACTCAGCGGCCCCGGCGATGCGCCAACCCAGCCCAAGGCAACTGATCCCAAAACACCTGATCCCAACGCAACGGATCGCACACCACCACCAGCCGATCCCAAGCACCCCGCCCAGATCAAGCCCGACCCTGCCGCCCGCCACTCCCAGTGGTCCCTCCTCCGCGGCCTCCCCTGACCTCGTCCTATCTCTCGTATCTTCGGCCGGGTGCCCTGCTCCGCTGCTCTGAGCGGGGCAGGCATCACAGACCTCCGCATACATCTTCCTGTGATCGGGTTCCCTGCTCCTGTCTGCCCTAAGCGGGGCAGGCATCACAGGCCCTCGCATACATCGCTCCAGCCCGTACCTCCTTGTACGGTGCCATCCCCTCCCCCAAAAAACACAGCTCACCGGCAACGCGCCGATGAGCCGTGACGTGTGAAGCTCTCTCTTCTCCACAGCACACTACAGGTTCGGCATCCTCCCCCACCCCGTGTGCAGCCTCTCCCTCCAGGAGCACGCACACCAGGGTGTTCTCAGACGCCGATCCTTTCCACGACGCCGGTCACATCACCGGGTCGCGGTCGTGCCCCCGGTCGACGACGTCGTGCTCGCCGATCCGTTCTTGCGACCTGAACCGCTGTTCCAGGAATCACCACCGCCCGAGGTCGAGCCCGACGAGCCGGAAGTCGATCCCGACGACGTGCCCGAAGCCGACGAGCCGCCCGTCGACCCGCTGGACGACGAACCGCCCATCGACCCGCCCGACGAGCCGCCGCTCCCGCCAGACCACGAGCCGCTCTCGGCCGTCTTCTTGACGCGAAGCTGGTTCGTCACGTCCTTGACGCCAAGCACTTCCTCGGCGATCTGCTCAGCCCGGAACTTGGCGCTGCGCGTCTCGACCGTCCCCGTCAGCGTCACCTCACCCTGCGACACCGAAACCTCGATGTCCGTCGGATCGATGTCCGCCGACTGCATGAACGCGTCGTTCACATCCTCCTTGATCCGATCATCCGAGCGGGTATACCCCTTGGGGGAACGCCCATTCCGAGTGCTTCCGCGAAAGGTGCCGCCCTGCCCACCTTCCATGCCCGAGCCGTACGACCGGCCGAATGTGCTCTCGCGCCCGCGGTACGAATCACCGCTCCAGGAACCGCCGCCCCAGCCCCCGCCCACACCGCTCCCCGAGCGGTTCTGCAGTGAGCCGTACCCGCCGCCCTGCTGGCTCCCCTGCTGGCCACCCCAGTAGTGCCCCTCATCCATGTAGTTCCCATGGCCGCCCGTCCGACCCTGGTCGTACGAGTTGTAGCTGGAGTTGAACTGGCTGGTCGGTCCGCGCGAGCCCGAGTAGTTCCCCGAGCCGCGGCCCTCATACCCCATCGAGCCCTGACCGCCGTAACCCTGGCTTCCATAACCCTGACCGCCGTAACCCTGACCGCCGTAGTTCTGGCTCCCGTAGCCCTGGCTCCCGTAGTTCTGGCCGTAATTCTGGCCCCCATAGTTCTGACCGTAGTTCTGGCCGTAGCTGTGCCCAGCGCCCTGCTGCCCGCCCGAGTAGCTTCCCGACTGGCCGCCATAGCTGTGGCCGCCGTAGCCCTGGTTCCCGTAGCCCTGGCTTCCATAGCCCTGACCGCCGTAGTTCTGGCTTCCGTAGTTCTGGCCGTAGTTCTGGTTCCCGTAGCTCTGGCCCTGGCCATACCCCTGCCCGCCGTACCCGCCGCTCGAACCACCGCCATACGAGCCGCCCTCATACGAACGGCCATACCCGCCGTACCCGCCCTGCGAGCCGCCCGAGTACCCGCCGCTGGGCTGGTACCCATGCTGCTGGCCGCCGATCTCCTCGCGCCCGTACTGGTGCCGCCCCCCATACCCGCCCTCGTGCCCCTCGTAAGGACGCTGGCCCCACGACTCCTGCTCGTACCCCCAACCATCGTGCTGACGTCCACCCTGCTGATAACCGCCGAACATGCGTCCACTGTTCATGAGACAACTCCTGGCTGTGTGCCGTTGCGCCCTGAGGGCAAATGTGCCTGACATGTAAAAAGGCCGCTCGCCCGACCAGCGATCACGACCGGTGAATCCAACGGGGTATTTCTGAAAAGAAAGAAGCGTTTCCGAACTGGTCCCCCGACCACGCCAGTGCATTCCCCCGCCTTCATTCCCCCACGATTTCCCCCACGATTTCCCAGCCCCTCACGCCACCAACATCCATCCCCGACACCGGCCCCTCATGCAGCACGCAGCGCCTGAGCCCGGCGTGACCCCCGCATGAGCGGACCCTCACCCGCCCCTCCAAAAACCCCCCGATCTCACAACCCTCTCCCCTCGCTGGCAGCGCTGCGCACCATCGTCCTACCATCGGCCTCTTTGCGACCAAGGAGTTCTCTCATGGCATCGAGCCCCAACGTCAAGACCTTCACCGACGCCAACTTCGACCAGGAAGTCTTGAAGTCACAGGTCCCCGTCCTGGTCGATGTCAGCGCCACCTGGTGCATGCCCTGCCAGTTCCTCGCCAAGACCATCGACGCCGTCGCCGACGAGATCGGCCCCAAGGCCAAGGTCGGCGTCATCGACGCCGATGAGAACCGCGCGACCATGATGAACCTGGGCGTCATGTCCCTCCCCACGGTCTTTGTCTTCAAGGCCGGCAAGGTCGTCAAGACCTTCATGGGCGGCAGCACCAAGAAGGATGAACTCCTCGCCGCCCTCGCCGACGCCGCCCGATAAAACCCCCGCCCCGCGCCCCCTCCTCCTCCTCTCCCCGCGCACAAACCCCCTCGCCGCATTCCGCCCCACCCAGAGGCCCCCGCGCGGCCATCCACATATCATCACATCCGCCCGGGAGACGTCCCGGGCACGGCAGGCCCGCCCCGGCGCACCGCCAGTGTGCACCTGCCCAGGGAGTGGAACCTTGACATCATCCGTCACCGGATCGGGCCGTCCAGTGGTCGTTGAAGTCCCCGACCGCTTCGCCGGCCGAACCCTCCGCTGCGGCGTCGTCGGCGTCGGCCGCATGGGCCAGCACCACGCACGCGTCTACTCCACCCTCAAGGGCTGCTCCCTCGTCGGCGTCGTCGACTCCTCCAACGACCGCTGCGGCGCCATCGCCGACAAGTTCGACACCACCGCCATGTCCAGCGTCCAGCAACTGCTCGACGCCGGGGTCGACTGCGTCTCGATCGCCGTCCCCACCACCCACCACTTCGCCGCCGCCGAACCCCTCCTCAAGGCCGGCGTCGCCTGCCTCATCGAAAAACCCCTCGCCGGCGACGTCGAGACCGCACGCAAGCTCAAGGACCTCGCCGAATCCACCGGCTCGGTCCTCATGGTCGGCCACATCGAGCGATTCAACCCCGTCATGCGCGCCATGCAGAAGGCCACGCAGTCGGGCGACCCCATCATCCCCCGCTTCCTCGAGATCCACCGCGTCAGCCCCATGACCTTCCGCTCCGTCGACGTCGGCGTCGTCATGGACATGATGATCCACGACCTCGACGTCGTCCTCATGCTCATGGGCGGCCAGGAACCCGACGAAGTCCAGGCCTCCGGCGTCGCCGTCATCACCGAGCACGAAGACATCTGTAACGCCCGACTCACCTGGCGCAAGGCCGCCATCGCCGGCGGCAAGTCCGTCGTCGCCAACGTCACCGCCAGCCGCCTCGCACTCAAAACCGAACGCATCGCCCGCATCACCGGCGAAAACTGCTACGTCAAGATCGACTACGGCGCCAAGTCCGGCACCCTCATCCGCAGGATCGCCAACGAACTCCAGATGCGCGAAGTCAGAGACCAGATCCGCGCTGGCGCTGACCTCACCCACCTCAAGTGGCACGAACTGGTCAACATCGAACCCCTCACCGTCGACGACGCCGAGCCCATCGTCGCCGAAATCTCCGCCTTCATCCAGGCCGTTCGCACCGGCGCACGCCCACCCATCGATGCCGAAGCCGGCTTCGCCAACGTCCGCACCGCCGAACGAATCGTCCAGTCCATCCGCGAAACGCTTTGACTGACGAGTTCATTCGATGCCAAAGACTACCTTTATTATTGGTGCTGCAGCCAGTAAGAGCCTTGTTCCGGAGTATCCACTTGGTTCACAGCTCAAGAAGATGATTGCGAAGGGAGCCCCACCCTCAATCACACATCAGATCGGCGATCGGGCGGCCGCCTTGGTTAATCAAGTGCGTCGAAGTCCGCATTCTTCTATCGATGCATTTATGGCGAATGCTGCCAATGAAGAGTCGGAGATTGCTAGGCAGTGCATTGCTGGCTATCTGTTGCCGCTTGATTATCATGTGATACAAAATGGTCTCGATGATTACGATTGGTTTTCGGAGTTTGCGAATCACTTTTCTAGAAATCCTAATTTGCTTTTTAGTCATGAATATAGATTTGTAGTCTTTAACTATGACAGGCTTCTGGAGATTTTGCTTTACAATTTGTTTGCGGGACGAGGCCAGTTGCCGCATGACGAAGCTTGGGGAAGGGTTAAGCAGTGTGCTATCGAACATGTCTATGGTTTTCTAGACTATGACTTGGCGGGACTATTGCAGTATCCGCATCGACTCAAAAACCACCAATCGCCTATATCCAAATATCCACATCACATCGGCTGTGCTAGACTTGGTGCTGATGCTATCAAGGCTGCTCTTGGCATCAGGTTGATGACCTCGGAGCGTAATCAAGAATCTGACGAGGGACTTCAGAGAATCCGTGAGTGGATTGAAAGTTCGTCAAGGCTTGTTTTTTTGGGCTTTGGATTTGCTTTTGATAACGTCAGAATAATCGGTGCCGAGAAATTTGGAGGTCATGTTAGGAGATTAGATTCGAATGGCCGCATGGTCAATATGTATTCAAAATTTGTATATGCTTCAATGTTTGAGCATGGCAGAGCCGAGCGACGACGAGTGGCACGGTTGATTGCGAATTCAGATGCTTATGTGAATCTTGGAGAACCTGAGCAAGGATGTTTTCAGTTTTTGAAAGATCATTGTGCAGATTGGCTAGAAGCTGACGCTCTTTCAAGATGATTCTTTTGCCGGGCTTGGTGGTCTTTGCGTTTCCCCACTTGGAATTGCCCTGAGCTTTTTCCCGCTTCCGCCTTGTGGTTAGCACGCCTCTCCACCCGCAAACCTAATCTTCTTTGCCCCCTTTGCCCCCTTTGCCCCC
>DATGXW010000085.1:0-2093 GCA_035298585.1 Phycisphaerales bacterium | reverse complement strand
ACCTACCCCGCCTGACGAATCTAGAATGTTCGGACTTCCCCTAGTCCCCAGTCCCCAGTCCCTACTGCCTACCCCCATGAAGCCTGCATTCAGCACCGTCGCCCTCCCCGATTGGACCCTCGCTCGCATCGCTCCGCGCCTGGAGGAATGGGGCTTCCTGGGCGTCGAGTTGCGCACCTTTGGCAACGGCAGCACGCAAAGCGCCTGCGACCCCGCCCTCACCGCCGCCAATAAAGTCCGCGCGATGTTCGACAAGGCCGGCATGCAGATCTGCAGCCTCGCCACCGGCATCCGCTACGACGAAATCATCTCCCCGCCCATCATCGGCAACGTCATCAGCGACACCGAACGCAGCGTGCGCGAAACCAAAGGCATGGTCGATCTCGCCCTCGCCCTCGAATGCGCGTACGTCCGCGTCTTCGCGTTTGAACTGCCCGAAGGCGAAACCCGCAAGAGCGGCATGGCCCGCATCGTCGATCGCCTCAAGAAGAGCACCGACTACTGCCGCAATTCAGGCGTCAAACTCATGCTCGAAAATGGCGGCACCTTCAACACCGCCGTCGACCTCGCCGAAATCATCGACGCCGTCGGCTCGCCCCTGCTCACCGCCAGCTACAGCGCCCCCGTCGCCGCCATGGCCGGCGAAAACATCGCCAACGGCATCAACGTGCTGGGCGAACGCCTCGTCAACGTGAAAGTGAAAGACCTCAAGCTCGATCGTGACGGCGGTAAGCCCGTCGCGCTCGGCACCGGCGACTTGAACGTTCGCGACACCTTCGCCGCCCTCGTGAAGTCCGGCTACACCGGCTGGATCACCTACGAATTCGACCGCGCCTGGCTGCCCACCGCCGCCAACATCGACGTCGCGAGCATCCTCACCCAAAGCGCCAAGACCATGTACGAGTGGAGCGGCACCAAACGCACGTTCGCCACCGCCCGCTGATCTGCGACGCACGTGCCACCAACCGTGCCACCGACCGTTGGCTCCGCAACGGTCGGTGCGAACTCCCCACATCGTCCCACCCCCCGTTGGCCCCGCAACGGTCGATGCAATCCGTCCCGTGCCACCGACCGTTGGCTCTGCAACGGTCGGTTCAAACTCCCCCATCGTCTCACCCCCCGTTGACTCCACAACGGTGGATGCAACCTCCCCCCGTGCCACCGACCGTTGGCTCTGCAACGGTCGGTGCAAACTCCCCACATCGTCCACACCCCACCAAACCTGCTCTGCAATCCTGACCCCAAACACCCCGCGCCGCATCACCCCCTGCCCCGCGCACCCCCATCCGTACCCTCCCCCGTGTTCTGCCCCAAATGCAGCTACAACCTCCTCGGCATCGCCGCCCGCGCATGCCCCGAGTGCGGCCGCACATTCGACCCGGCAGACCCGCTGCTGCATCTCACCACCACGCAGCGCCGCAACCGCGCGTTCGCTCGCGTCATCATCGTCATCGCCGGCTCCCTCGCCGCGCTCTACCCATCCTGCATGAGCCTCGCCCCGATCATCTACTGGCACATCGTGAAGCCCACCACCACGCTCGGCCCCTACACCCCGCGCCCCGCGTGGCAAACCTACATGGCCGGCGGCGCATGCTCGTCCATCGTCATCATCCTGCCGCTCGTCATCACCCTGTCCATCCTCACCTGCCGCCTCTACCCACCCCGCCGCGCCATCTGGCTCGTCCTCACCTGGACCGTCCTCACCATCACCGGCTACATCGCCCCCATCCTCGCCACCACCCTCAACGACACCGCCTTCCGCCACTGGTGGTACGGCCCCTGATTGCCTCCGTGCCCCGCTCCCCGTGCCATCAGGCTTGGCTCTGCAAGCCTGATGCGAACGACCAGCCGCGAAATCAGTTCAAAGCGAAGACACTCTCACCACGAAGACACGAAGAGCGCGGAGGAGGACAGGGAAGGCAGTGTTCACCGCGGAGATCGCGGAGGACGCCGAGATGGGCAAGTAGAGGTGGCTCTACACCGCAGGGGGCACGAGGACGCAGTGCTTAGCAAATGCGGATAAGTACTATTGTTTTCTATGGACTGGTTTCAAGGTGCCAATCAAACGCCACCGTCACGAGCGAAGCGGAGGC
>DATGXW010000084.1:0-1807 GCA_035298585.1 Phycisphaerales bacterium | reverse complement strand
CGGCGGGCGAGCCGCGCGGAGGTAGCGAGGGCTTCTGGGGCGTGAGGACCCACGCCGCGGCGAGCACGATCAGGGCGACGAGAATGCTCGCCGGGGTCGCCTTGGTTGATTTGGACATGGCGGACGTCCTCCGGGTTGCATGCTATCGGAGAAACGTAGAATGGTCCCGGTGTCCCGGTAGCTCAGCTGGATAGAGCGGCGGTTTCCTAAACCGCAGGCCGGCAGTTCGAATCTGCCCCGGGACGTTTTGGTTTGCGGCGGGCGCGGCTCACTCGCACAGTACCGCGTCGTAGGCCACGACGAAGATCGAGAAATCGGCGTCGTCCACCACGCCGTCGTGGTTGAGATCGGCGGCGCAGCCGGGGGGCATGGTGGGATCGGCGCAGTCAAGGATGTTGTACGCCGCGGCGAACTCGCTGAAATCCTGGTCGTCGACCAGCGTGTCGTGGAAGAGATCCGCCGGGCAAGGCAGCGTGAAGGTGTTGTCCACAATCCGGGCCTGGGCGCTGTTGACCGTGTAGCCGGCGGGCACGCTGAACACGGGTCGATCGGTGGCGAACGTGAGAGTGTGGCTGAAGTCGGTGAGGGCGCTGCCGTTGCCGCTGAAACCCCAGAAGAGCTGGGTTGAGGCTGACGCCGTGAGCTGGACTTCGACTTCAAATGGCGTGTTCGCGGCGACCATGATGGGGTTCGACTCGATCACGGCGTTGCCGGAGAAGTTGGTGAGCAGGCCGGATTCGAAGACGGTCGTGGAACCGCCAATCACCGAGATGGTGCGAGATCCGCTCCCGACGTTCTGGCCGTTGATCCGGATGAGCAGCTGCACGGTGGAGATCGCGCGCGGATTGATGGAGGTGCCCGCAGACGTCGATCCCGTCAGGTGGAGTCGGACGCGGGTGGGCACCATGCCGGGCGTACCGCTGGCTTCGACGTCGGTCCAGATGGTCTTTGCGAACGCCAGGCCGCCGATCTGGACGGTGAACGCACCGTCGTTGATGGTGTTCTTGATGAGCTGGGTGAACGCGGAGGCGACGATGAAACCGGGGCCGGCCCCGGACTGCGCCCGCATGGATGTGGTGGCGATCGCTTCGGGTGGGAAGAGGTACCGGGAGCTGCCCAACTGACCGGGCAGGTTGCCCTGATACGGGTCGTTGTATTGCGTGACGCCGTTGACGGTTTCGGTGACGCTGCCGGAGTAGAAGTAGGTCTGACCGGCGGCCGCTTGGGTGAGCGCGCACATGGCGAGCGCGGCGGCTGCAAGGAAGCGCGGGGAACCTTGTACGGGGCGTGCGCCAGTGAACATACGAACGTCTCCGGGAGGGAGGGACGCTCTGACCATACCAAGGATTGCAAGCAATACCTATCGGTTTGTGGGATGCGACAGAGCTGCGTGTGTCGATCTCTGTGCTACGCCGCGTATGGGACGAGTTCGACCGGGAGCTCCTTCAGGCCGCGGCGGCGGGCCTTCCGCACGGCGTACCGCAGGCTGCGGAACATCCGCTGGTGGACGCGGTCGGTGATGTTCAGTCCCCGTTCTTCCATCGTCCGGATTGCGAAGGCCCAGGCGTGGTATTCCTCAAGGCATCGGGGCTTGTACGTGCCCAGGCCGATCGCGTGATGCCCGATCTCGTGCAGGAAGATCGCCATCGACATCGGGCCCTTGGGCTGCGGGCTCTCGAGCAGACGCACAATGCGGCCATCCTTGTAGGTGATGGTCCAAGCGACCCCCGAGGAGCTTGTGCGCCACTTGCGAACCTTGACGTTGTACTTGACGAGCATCTCGCGCACGACCGCGTCGTACCTGGCC
>DATGXW010000083.1:0-9556 GCA_035298585.1 Phycisphaerales bacterium | reverse complement strand
GAGTAGCCCTGACCCTCGAGCACGCGACGGATGCGCTGGTAGCTCTCGGTGTCGGGCGCGACCACCGCGGCGACGCGGAGCGAGGCTTCGCGGATCGCGCCGGTGAGCACGGGGACCACGCGGTCTGAACCCGCGAAAGTCTCCGAGGGTTGTGCGGCGGCGATCGCCAGTGCGGCCTCGTACTGAACGCGGCGGTTGGGGAAGGTCAGTGCTTCGAGGAGGGGACGGCGCGTGCCTTCACCGGCCCAGAGGCCAGCGCCGCCGGCGGTGCGCTCGATCGAGGCGATGGCGCGGCGCGCAAGCTGCGTGTCACGGTCGTCCATGGCGCGGGCCAGGACGCGCTGCGAGGCCGAGGGGCCCGCGGCGACGGCGTAGTACATGGCTTCGCGGCGGTCAGCGCCGTAGACGGGGTTGGCGTATCCCTGGGGCTGGCGGATCTCGCGCGAGAAGTTCGAGGCGACCCACAGGGCGACGGCCTCGGGGTTGTCGCTCTTGAGCTGGAGTGCACGCTCGGTCGTGCGCATCGCCATCGCGTCGTAATAGACCTGCGTGAGGATCGGGGTCATGACAAGGCCAAGACCCGGGTCGTAGGTCCACAGGAGCTGGTAATCCTCGCCGGGGAAGCTGGTGAGTTCGCTCTTGCGGTCGTAGAAGTTCTCGGCGAGCTGGACGTAGAGGTCGGCGGTGCCCATGCCGCCCGAGGTGCCCTCGACCGAGGCGATGGCCCGCTCGGCAGCGCTGCGGACCAGGTCCGAGGACGTCGAATCGCGGAGGTCATACAGGTAGGGGAGGCTGGTCCGGTAGGGGATCTGGCCGAGCGTGTTGAGGACTCGCTCCTGCTGCTCGGGCTGGAGCTTGGGGAGTGCCGTCACCAGCGGGATGATCGCCTGGCGGCCCATCTCGACCAGGAGCGTTCCGACCTGGGCCTGGAGCGAGACGTTCTTGGCGTCGGTCAGGGCCGGGAGGAGCTGGGGCATGGCGTACTCGCCGGCGGCGATGAGGCGCTGGCGGCCGAAATCCTGCCCGCGGCGGGTGTTGCCGCCCAGGAGGCGGATGGCCTCGGCGACCTGCTCGGGGTCGCGTGCACGGCTCAGCTTGCCCTGCTCGTACAGGCGGAGGAGCGCGCCGGCGGTGGCTTCAAGCTCGGGGACCTGCATGGCGCGGGCGACGGTCTGCTGGAAGCGGTTGACGCCGTCCTTGCTGTTCTCGACGAGCTCGGCGAATGCACGCGGCTCGATGTTGGCCCGGATCAGTTCCTGGCCGATCCCCTGCGCGATGTCGTAGCGAGCGATGCGGACAAAGTGCAGGAAGTCAGAGATCTGCTCGCTCTGCGCAAGCTCGGCCTGGCGGTTGTTGGCCGGGGGTGTGCCGGCGTTCTGGCCCAGCGAGGCGGGAACGGCGATGGCGGTTCCCGCAGCCAGAACGACCATCCGAATGAGTCCAAGGGTTGCAAGCTTCCGCACGGTCAACTCCTGACGCCGCCAAGCAGATGCTCGGCAAACAGACTTCTGAGGCTCAACGACCCCCGCCCGAAGGCTCGGGATCCCGCGTCCAGACACCCAACTCGACCGGCCAAGAGCCCCGGAACGAGGCGTTTGAACCGATCACCGACCTGTCCCGCGTGCTGCACAGGGTGGTCGGAGGCGTCCGGAAACACCGAACGGACATCGACCAATGGTGCAATACCCGCGCGGGGTGCCCCGCGAACTCCACCTTCCTTATGAGGGAAGGAGGCCAATCTACTTCCCCAGCGCGGGGGCTGTCAATCCGGCCCGGCGTGCCGACAGGCATGGGGCATCGACCCGTGGCCCGGGATGGGGTGGGGAGCATAGGCGTGGCCGGGGCCCCTCCAAAGTCTCGGATAACCACTCGCCGGGGGTGTGCGGGAGGTCGCGGGAGAGTACGGGAGGGGGCGTATTCGTCCTAGAACGGGAACTTTCTGTCTGCATCGGTCCATCGATGAAGGAAAGAGGTGGACGGGACGATGGATGCGGTGGCTGCCGATTGCTCGGCACGCCGCACCCCTGTGTTTGTTTCGAGGTGTGACGAATATGCCGATCGAAAAAGAAGTACTGACGACGGGTGAAGTCGCGAAGATCTGCAAGGTCGCGTCGCGGACCGTCTCCAAATGGTTCGACACCGGGCAGCTCCCGGGGTATCGCATTCCCGGCTCGCGGGATCGTCGCATCCCCGTCAATGAACTGGTCAAGTTCATGAAGGCCCACAACATCCCGCTCGACGGGATCTCTTCGGGCCGGACCCGCGTTCTCCTGGTCGACGACGACAAGGAGATCGTGGAGACGCTGGCGCGGATCCTCAGCGAGCAGACCTCCTACGAGGTCCAGGTCGCGACGACGGGGTTCCAGGCCGGGATGTCGTGCCAGTCGTTCAAGCCGCATGTCCTCTTGATGGACATCCACCTTGGCGACGGCGACAGCCGCCAGGTCGCGGATTTCGTCCGCAAGAACGAGCAGCTCCAGTACACCAAGATCATCGCGATGTCGGGCAAGCTGACGGATGGCCAGGCACACGGGCTCAAAGCCCAGGGCTTTGACCACTTCCTCAAGAAGCCCTTCCAGGTCCGCCAGGTCGTTGAAGCGATCGAGAGCGTGATGAACCTGGTGCGCTGATCGCGAGCAGGGTTTGATACAGCATGTCTCCATGACGCCCCTGCATCTTGCGGGGGCGTTTTTACGTACGGGGGGAGGGAATCGGCATCGGGCATCGGGCATCAAGGCATCGAGGCATCGAGGCATCGAGGCATCGAGGCATCGAGGCATCGAGGCATCGAGGCATCGAGGCGGGCATTCAACTGGGTTGGTCTCTGAACTCGATGCCTGGATGCCTCTTGCCTGGATGCCTCTTGCCTGGACGCCTCCTGCCTGGACGCCTCCTGCCTGGACGCCTCCTGCCTTGCATCGTCGCGTTGCATATACCATCGTCCATGCTGACTTTCATCGCCACGGGTCTCCTGACGTTCATCCAGCCCGCCACCACGCCTGCCCCTGCACATCCCGCCGCACCTGCGACCGCACCCGCCGCCCCGGCATCCCCCGCGAAGGCACCGGCCTCGGTCACGATCACCGTCAAAGCAGAGGACGCGCCGGACCTCCAGGAATGGGGGAACGAGGTTGCCAAGCTCTGTGAAGAGTGGTACCCCAGGCTCTCTGAACTCCTCGCGAGCGAGGGCTACACGCCCCCCACCGCGGTCAACATTGTCTTCCGCCCTGCACTGCGTGTTCCCGCGATGGCGGGCGGCGACACGATCACGGTGAACGCTGCGTATGTCCGCGATCACAAGGGTGACAAGGGCATGCTGATTCACGAAGTGACGCACATCATCCAGGCGTATCCGCGTCAGAAGGAAGACCTCGGCTGGCTGACCGAGGGCATCGCCGATTACATCCGCTTCTGGCTGTACGAGCCCCAGACGCGCCAGCACCCCATCAACAAGGAAAAGGCGTCGTACCGCAACAGCTACCGCGTGGCGGGGGCGTTCCTGGGGTGGCTGGTCGAGACGCACGACAAGGAGATCGTGACCAAGCTCAACGCCAAGCTGCGTGCAGGGAACGCGGACGCCTCGATCTTCAACGAACTCCTGAACAAGTCGGTCGATGATCTTTGGAAAGAATTCATCGAAGCAGGTGCGCCGTCGGCGCCCGCACTTGGAGAGGAACCGGTCAAGACGCCCGCCAGCCCGATCAAGCCTGCAAAGTAACGCCTGTTCCTTGCGACATACTGGCGAATCCCGCGACTGCCGCCCTGCACGGGGCGGCATTGTGTTTCCAGGCCGGCCCGTGAACCCTGTGCCCCCCTGCATCCCTTTGCCGGAAAACCCCGCCGCAGGTACGATCAGATCCCCGGACACGCGTTCTCGCTGGGAAACGGCCGGGCTTCCACGGAGCGACCCGAACCATGGCTTCACCCTCTTCCGCCAAATCCAAGTCCACGTCCTCTTCCGGCAGATCCTCGGGCAAGGCTTCCGGCCCCTCGGTCAACCTCGATCTTCTCAAGCGGCTGTGCGAGATGCCGGGCGTCCCCGGCCGCGAGGAGCGCGTCCGTGCACTGATCGAAGCAGAAATCGCGATTCCCGGCGCCTCCGGCCAGCCGCTCTTTGATGAGACCTACGTCGACCCGATGGGCTCACTCATCTGCCGCCGCGGACCCAGGCCGGCGGCCAAGGGGGGCAAGTCCAAGCGTCCGCAGGACCGCCGGGCGACGCGGGTGATGCTGCTGTGCCACATGGACGAGATCGGGTTCTACGTCACGAGCATCGACAAGAACGGTTTTTTGTGGATGAACGCCGCGGGGGGCTTTGACACCCGCAACCTCTTCTCGCGCCGGGTCACCGTCGTGACCGACGGGGGCGACATCCTGGGCGTGATGAACCCGGGCGGGCGTCCGATCCACATCTCCAGCCCCAAGGACCGGGAGCGGGTGCCGGAGGTCAAGGAGTTCTTCGTCGACATCGGCCTCCCCGCCGACGAGGTGAAGAAGCGGGTCAAGGTCGGTGACTACGTGGTGATGAACGAGCCGGCGATCGAGGTGGGACGCAAGTTCGTCTCCAAGGCGCTCGACAACCGCGTGGCGTGCTGGCTGGGGATCGAATCGATCCGCGCCCTCGACGCCGCGGGGACGGGCAACACCTGCGAGATCTACGTCGCCTTCACGGTGCAGGAGGAGGTCGGCCTGCGCGGCGCGAAGACCGCCAGTCACGCCGTGCTTCCCGACGTCGGGC
The DNA here is from genome assembly GCA_035298585.1 of Phycisphaerales bacterium. Lineage (GTDB taxonomy): Bacteria > Planctomycetota > Phycisphaerae > Phycisphaerales > UBA1924 > JAEUJB01. The sequence continues at coordinate 4,818 of DATGXW010000083.1, read as the reverse complement.
TGGGGATCGACGTGACGCTCTCGTGCGACACGCCTGGGGTTCCCGAGGAAGAGTGGGTGACGCGCAACGGCGGGGGCTTTGGCCTGCACATCAAGGATTCGTCGTTCATCGCCGACTACAAGCTCGTCAGCGAGTTTGAGCAGCTTGCGATCAAGAAGAAGATCCCGTACCAGCGGACGATCCTGGCCGCGGGCGGGCAGGACGGCGCGGCGGCCCAGCAGGCGGCGGCGGGCGCCCGTGCGATCGGCATCACCGTCGGCACGCGGTACATCCACAGCGTGACCGAGATGATCGACACGGTGGACCTCAAGGCCGCGAACGACGTGCTGGCGGCGTATCTGGGCACGGTTCAGTGATCTCGATTCCCGGGGGGCGGGGGTAGGAAGATCCCGCGGGCGTGTGTGCAGCGCCCGCGAACGCGGCAGGCCGGTTTTACCCGGCCGATTTCGAGCGGGAGAGATCGCGATGGGTACGTGGACGCTTGAGCGGATCGTCACGGAGAACTCGAACTTCGACACCACGGAGCTCTTTGGCACGAACTTCCGGGCCCGGTTCTGGCTCCGGTATTCGCCGGGCATCCTGAAGAAGTTCAAGGAGATGCCCATGCTCGACTGGCATGAGCGGATCCTGATGCGCGAGCACCACAAGAACCAGTGGTGGGTCTTTGAGACCAACATGTACGAGCACAACCCCCTGAGCAACACGCTCAAGGTGTGGCCCCGCCGCTACATCGCCGCCTACGACCGCGCCAACGGGTACATCGAGCCGGGGATGAAGGGGTACGCGAAGCTGCACGACCAGGACGGCAGGCCCGTCCCGATCGAGAAGCTCGGGGCGGCGGACACCGAGCCCAAGAAGGCCGAGGCGGTCCGCTCGTACCTCAAGAACAAGGGCGGGATCATGATCATCGAGATCCATGACATCCCCTCGATCCTCATCCCCAAGAACGGGGAGCACAAGGAGCGGCTGCTCAAGTTCAACGTCGGCGTGAAGGGCCAGCAGCTCCGCGGCATCGGCGAGCAGTACCTGGTGGTGAACCAGGCCCTCCCCAAGACCGGCTGGACCCGTCAGTTCAACGGCGCATGGACCACGGTCTGGAATCCGGGGACGTCCCCCAAGGTCGAGCCGCCGACATCCGTCTCCGCGCCGCGTGACGCGATGTTCAGCGACGGGGAATACTGGTAAACCAAGGGCGCCGGGGCGTCCGGGAGGAACGGGCTGGAGGCGTCATCACTCACAACCCTGCTGTGTGCACGCCACCCGTGCGTCCGCATCGTCACCGATGAAGAGGCCGACGCGCTGGCGGAGGTCGTGAACGCTGCACACGAGGCAAAGCTGGGGGCCGTGCGCACGTGGACGGTGACCGAGGGCCTGCGCGACGGGCTGCTCGAGCGTGCACAGGCGGTCGAGGGGACGACCGACGCCGCGGCGGCGCTTCTCTACATCGCCGCGGGGGCTGAATCGCCGATGCTCCTGGTGGCGATGGACCTGGCGCCGCACCTCACCGAGCCCCGCGCGGTGCGTGCGTGGCGCGAGTGCACCGAGCGTCTGCGGCGGGTCGGTGGCGTGATGGTCATGATCGACAGCCAGGACCATGTCCCGCCCATCGTGGGCGCGCTGTCGACGCGGACCTCCCTGCCTCTGCCGAGCGATGAGGACCTTGAGGCGGTGCTCCGCAGCACGCTGCGGCACGCCTCTCGCCAGCGCCCGATCGAGGTCGAGGTCAATAAGGCAGACGTGGCGTCGATCATCGCCAACCTGCGCGGGCTGACGCGCCGGCAGGCCCGGCAGGTCGTGCTGGACGTCGTGAGCGACGACCGGCGATTTGATGCTTCCGACATCCCACGGATGCTGCGGGCCAAGCGCCGCCTGCTCCAGACCTCGGGCCTGCTTGAATACGTCGAATCCCCGACCGACATGAAGCAGATCGGCGGGCTCGAGAAGCTGAAGGAATGGCTGGCCGCACGTGAACGGGGGTTCAGCGAGCGGGCCCGGGAGTTTGGCATCGATCCGCCGCGGGGCATGCTGCTGCTGGGCGTGCAGGGCGCGGGCAAGAGCCTGTGCGCCAAGGCGGTCGCGACGGCGTGGAACCGTCCGTTGCTCCGCATGGACCCGGGCGTTCTGTACGACCGCTACGTCGGCGAGAGCGAGGGACGGCTGCGCAGCGCGCTGGGGCAGGCCGAGGCGATGAGCCCGATCATCCTCTGGATCGACGAGATCGAGAAGGCCTTCGCGTCGGCGGCGAGCCAGTCGACCGATGGCGGGCTTTCACAGCGGATGTTCGGCTCGCTCCTGACGTGGATGCAGGAGCATCGGGCGCCGGTCTTCCTGGTCGCGACGGCCAACAACATCGAGGCGCTCCCCCCCGAGCTGCTGCGCAAGGGTCGGTTCGATGAGATCTTCTTCGTGGACCTTCCCTCGCCCGCGGCGCGCCGGCAGATCTTTGAGATCCACCTGAGGAAGCGCAGGCGAGATCCGGCCAAGTTCGACATCTCCGCGCTGGTCGGCGCTTCTGAAGGCTACAGCGGCGCGGAGATCGAGCAGGGGATCGTCTCGTCCCTCCACCAGGCATTCAGCCTCGGGTGCGAGCCCTAGACCGAGATGATCGCGGCGGCCCTGGAGAATTCTCCGCCGCTCTCGGTCACCATGGATGAACGCATCGCCGAGCTTCGCCGCTGGGCCGACGGCCGCTGCGTCCCGGCGGAGTAGCCGGGCGCGCTACTGCTCATCGGTCCCGATCTCGCTCCAGTGCGTCACCCGCAGCCGGCGGTTGATCTGCAAAGGCGATTCAAAGGCCCCAAGGTCTGCGACGGCCACCTGGTCGCCGTCGCCATCGATCGGCCGGGGCGTCCCCTCCAGGTCCGTCGCGGGCAGGCCGTTGGCGACGGCCGCGTCGATGCCGACGGTCCCCACGAGCGCAAAGTCGCCGATCCGGGGCGCCTCGAACTCGGGCGTCTGGTCGAGGATGATGTTGCGGAGCGTCTTGACCTTGATGCTCGCGCAGCCGCTCCAGGTCTGGGGCTGGCAGGGTGTGCGTCCGATGCCGTAGGCGAGGTGGTTTGAGAGCAGTGCACGCGGGGCGTTGACGTGTGCGGCGATGTAGCAGTCGCCGGTGATGTTGTTGGTGATGGTCGCCGCGGCGTTGGCGGCGGTGCTGACGTACAGCCCGTGGTAGCTCCCCACCACGGTGTTGTTGGAGCACACGAGCGTGATCTTGGGCTGGTTTGCTTCGAAGTAGACGCCCAGGAAGGCGTCGCTCACGACGTTGTTGCGGATCGTCGCCGTGACGCGGCTGGTGTTGTTGTAGACAAAGGCCACGATGCCGTACGCCGAGCCGCTGTAGCTGTTGCGATCGACCAGACCCTGGCGATACCCGGTCGAGAGATAGTCGTTGCCCGTCATCGAGACGCGGTTCTCGGTGATGTTGAGGACCGTCCCCTGCGTCTGGTAGATGTACATCGCGTGGCCGGAAGCGGGCGTCCTGAGGAATGTGTTGCCGATGAGGGAGAGGTTGCCGTTGTTGGTGAAGTAGACCCCCCACTGCGGCGTCACCTCGAATGTGCATCCCGCAAAGGTCATCCCCGTGATGCGCGTCGCGGTCGTCCAGGCGTTGGCGACGGCCTGCCCTCGGAACTCAAGCTTCTCAAACCGCCAGTTGCTCGCGCCCTGGAAGTCGATTCCGTAGGAACGCACACCGCCGCCGGAGATGATGATGCTGCCGGGCGCGGCGCCGGTCATCAGGCCCTGCGTGTCGCCCACGAGCCGCATCGGACGTGCGGCGGTCCCGCTGCGGTTGGTCGACCTGAATGTCAGGGTTTCGGGGTAGACGCCCGGCGCCACGTAGATCACCGCCTGCGGCTGGCGGACGGTGTCGAGCGCCTTCTGGATGGTCTTGTGCGGGCTCTGCGGCGTGATGCCCGAGTTGGCATCGCTCCCCAGCGGGTTGACGTAGAACACGCGCGAGTTGCGGATCGCCTGCTGGAGCGCACGCTGCTGGGCGCGTGCCTGCGCGGCCAACTGGCGTGCTGTCTGCGCTGACGCCGGTTCAGTGTGCAGCGCCAGCGAAGCCGCCAGCATCAGTACCGCGATGAAGAAGCGACCGGATCTGTGCAACGACACCTCCCGAGCGATCATGATGGATCGTCCCGGCGGCCTCGCTTCTCGAACACAACTTCTCGTGTGGAACTCGCGGCACGTGCAGCGCTCGCGCAGCCCGCACCCGTTGACGCACGGGGGGCCCGTTGGGACCGATAACAGGGAGCGGTGACCGCCGACTCTCGGTATGGGCGTAGGGGGCGGCCCGCGCCGCGACCTGGATGGATCAGGTTGGCTTCCTGCGAATCTCGCGGCGGGCCGCGCGGAGTTGCTCAAGCCGGTCCTTGAACATCTTCTCTGCGCCGAGTTCGGTCGGGCGGTAATACTCGCGGTCGATGCCCAGGTAATCCTGGCCCGAGACGCCCCCCACGCCGGCGACGGCGTCGAGATCGTGGGTGTAGACGTATCCCTCGCCGCGGGCGCCTCCCGCCGACATCTGCGAGGCCTTGCGCACGTTCCCGTCCTTGATGGCGCTGGGAACGGCGACGGTGCGGCCCTGCTTGACATCCTCCATCGCCTCGTTGATGGCGATGTAGCTGGCGTTGCTCTTGGGGGCGAGGGCGAGGTAGCATGCACACTGGCTCAGGGTGATGCGAGCCTCGGGCATGCCGATGCGTTCGACCAGTTCCCAGCACGCCGCGGCGACCATGATCCCGCGCGGGTCGGCGTTGCCGATGTCCTCGCTGGCGAGGATCGCAAGCCGGCGTGCAATGAAGCGCGGAT
>DATGXW010000082.1:0-4935 GCA_035298585.1 Phycisphaerales bacterium | reverse complement strand
GGGCGCGGGGGCGGGGGTGGGGGGCGTTGGGGCCAGCGCGGGGACCGGACCTGGTGAGCCGGGCTCCGCGGCGACGATACCATCGCCGCGGTGAGTACCGAAGACGTCGGCCACATTCCCGTGTTGCTGGAGCCCGTGCTGGAGGTATTGAACCTCCGGCCGGGGATGGTGGTGGTTGACTGCACACTGGGCCTGGGGGGGCATTCGCGGGAGATGCTGCGGCGTGTGCAGCCGGGCGGGCGGCTGGTGGCGTTTGACTTTGACCCGGCGAACATCGCGGTCGCGCGCGGGAGGCTCGCGGCGGCGGGGGGCGAGTTTGAGATCGTGCACGGCAATTTCGCGGGGCTGCCGACCGCGCTTGCGAACCTTGGGATCGAGCGCGTCGACGCGGTGCTGGCGGACGTGGGCGTGGCGAGCACGCAGATCGACGATCCTGCACGCGGGTTTTCGTACCGCAGGCCGGGCCCGCTCGACATGCGGATGGACCCGACGCGCGGCGAGCCCGCGTCGGTGCTGATCAACCGCATGAGCGAGGATGATCTGCGGGACGCGATCTTTCAACTGGGGGATGAGACGGATTCCCCGGCGATCGCGAGGCTGATCGTGGAGCGGCGGCGTGAGCGGCCGATCGAGACGACGCAGGAGTTGATGGAACTGGTGTGCGAGGCCCGTGATTTCACGGTCCAGCGCGCCTTTGGCGCCAAGCTGCATCCCGCAGCGCGGACGTTCCAGGCGCTGCGGATCCTGGTGAACCGCGAGCTTGCCAACCTGCAGCGGCTGCTGGCGGTGCTGCCCGATGTGCTGCGGCCGGGGGGCGTGGCGGCGATCATCAGCTTTCACAGCGGGGAAGACCGGCTGGTGAAGAACGCGTTCAAGGCGGGTGCACGTGCGGGGGTGTACGAGGACGTCGCGGAAGATCCGATCCTGGCGGATCCGGCGGAGTTCGGGCGAAATCCGCGTTCGCGGTCGGCCAAGCTGCGGTGGGCGAGGGTGGCCGAGGTGATTGACGAGCCGGAGGGCGTCTGAGGGTGCGGGAACCGGGCTCGAAAGAAAATGTGATGGCGGTGTGCAAGGTCTGAACCCCTGGCGGCAAGTCTCGTGTGGAATCTCACCCGCACGACCTTGGAACGCAGGAGGTACACGCCATGGAACGCAGGACTGCACGATCGCTGAACGGTTTGAAGGCCGATGGGCAAGCTCGCCTGGGGACCATCCTAGGGGTCGGCCTGCTGGCCCTCGCCGGGGTGATGAACACCGCATTGGCCGAGGTCATCACGCTTCGGAGCGGTCAGGTCGGGGGTCTGCCCGGGCTTGCGACGCAGCTTGACGACACCGTGACGTTCGGAAACACGGTGGTGACGGGCCCGCTCTCGGCCTCGCCCTTCACCGCGGGCGATTTCAACGCCGCGGCGGCGAATCCCGCGATCGTCATCAACCCGTACTACGCGTGGGTCTCGACCCTCTCGTTTGACCCGCAGGCGAGGTGGATCGGGACTGGGCTCTATAACACGGGTGATCCGAATCTGCCGCCGGACATGGGCGCGCCGGCGTCTGCACTCTACCGGGCGCCGTTCACGGTGACGACGACGGGGATCACGAGCGCGACGCTTTCGATCGCCTGGGCGTGTGATGACTCGCTGGGAGACCTGGCCTTCGGCGGGGCGAATCCGTTCGGAGCGTACCTGCGGGATCCGTCGGGGAACGTGACGGCGCTCAACCTGGTGTCTGGGGGCGGGTTCAGCGTGGAATCGCAGGTGCTCAACCTGAACATCACCAGCGCGATCGGGACCGGTGCGAACGAGCTTTTCCTCTACCAGCGTGATCAGGGCGTCGGGATCGCCGGATTGATCTTCAGCGCGGAGATGCGGGTGGTGCCCGCGCCGGGCGTGGCGGCGGCGGCGGGGCTTTCGTGCCTCGCGGCGTTTCGCCGGCGGCGGTGAGGCGTGGAGCATGTGCGAGGCGGGCATGTGCATGGGTCCGTCCATGCGGAGTGTCCATGCTGGGCATTGCAGATGGGTGGAAGCACTGTGGTATGAACGTGGGGTATGAACGTGGGGATGAACGTGCGTTTGGGGCGGGGCCGAGCATGGCCCCTTCCCCGTTTTCTCAGGACCGGCCGAAGGCAAAGAGCGCGGCGACGTCGCGGTCTTTGCCGGCGAGATCGCGGCCCCGCTCGCGGGCCTCGACGAGCTTGGGGAGGAGATCCGCGGCGACGGCGCTGAAGGTGATGCCGTTGCCGCCGAAGCCCAGTGCACACAGGAGGCGGTCGTGACCGACGGGTGGTCCGATGTACCCCAGGCCGTCCTCGGTTCGTCCGAAGGTTCCCGCCCAACTGAATGCGGGTTCGAGTTTGAGGCCGGGTATGAAGCGCTCGAACTTGTCCAGGATGGCGCGGGTCTTGTCCGCGAGCAAGAGGTCGCGGAGTTGTGCGTTCTTGAAGGGCTCATCCTCCCCGCCGATCATGAACCTCCCATCAAGCGTCTGGCGCGCGTAGAGATACGCGGGGCCGTGTTCCCAGAAGAGGGTTCCCTGCGGCCAGGGGAGGCCTCCGAGGAGGGGCTCTGTGACCAGCGCGTAGGTCGAGTGGAGCGAGACGATGTTCTCGGGGATGAATTCCCTGGTTTCGTAGCCGCAGGCAAGAACCGCCCAGCGCGAGCGGATGTGCGGGCCGCGCTCGGTGAGCGCTGTCACGCCGGTTGCGTCGGGAGTGAGGCGGAGCACGGCGGTTCGATCGAAGACCTTGCCGCCGGCGGTGCACACGAGCTTGAGGAGCCCGTGCGTGAAGAGGTAGGGGTCCATGGATGCACAGAGCGATGACTCGATGCCGGCGGCGGCGTTGATGTTCCAGCGACTGCGAAGTTCATCGCCGCGGACATGGCGAGCGTCAAGTCCTTCCTCCTTCCTGGCGGCGGCCTCGGTGTGCATGAAGTCCTGATCTTCGGGCGAGCCTGCGACGTAGAGCGATCGGCCGCGCGAGATGGGGAGATCGATGGAGGCCGCGGCGGTGAACAGGGAGTGGATGGCGTCAACACCGATGCGGTAGGCAAGACCCGCGGGCTCGCGGCCCAGCGTGGTGCGCAGTTCGGTGAGCGGGACATCGATCTCGTACTGGAGGAGTGATGTGCTGGCGGAGGTGGAACCGCTGGCGACATCGCGGCGGTCGATCACGATGACGCGGTGGCCGCGCTGCGCGAAACTGGAAGCGACCAGGGCGCCGGTGATGCCAGCGCCGACGACCAGGACGTCGCACGCTTCATCCTGCACGAGGGGTGGATAGACGCCGACAAGCCCCGACTGGAGCGGCCAGAAGGGTTCACCGCCGTGCAGTTTCAAAGTTCCGCTCCATTTGGGGTGAGTGTCGAAAACCGTAAAGCGTTGCATTGCAGAGACATGCACTTTGTTTGCCTGGCATTCGGGCAAACATGCTGCACACGGCACGCGCGTGCCGACAGTGCACCGTGCGTTCCCCCGGTGACCGGGGGAATGAGGGGCGGATGAGGTGAGATTCACTGGGTATTCAACGGGAAACCACCCCGGGTGGCGAAACTACTCACGTCATCGGTGATGGCATCGGACGCGTCGCCTGGGTGACATGTGCACCTTACTCCCCGATGGGGACCACCACAAGGGGCACGGACGAGCGGCCGCGAAGGCCGCGATGGAAAGGAGTAGGTTCCACATGCTCGGTGCAATCGTCGGACTCTTGGTGCTGATCCTGAACATCATCGCGATCGTGAACGTGATCGGCAGCAACGCCTCGGTACTCGCGAAGCTGCTGTGGATCCTGCTGATCCTGGCCCTGCCGATCCTGGGAATGGTCCTGTACTTCCTGCTGGGGCCGGGCCCGCGGACGATCCAGGCCTGAGCCGGGTGCCCGCCGACCGCGTGTGCATCCGCTACGACGCCTCATTCCCACGACTTCTTCTTCCCACCACCACATTTACCTGAGAGCTTCAACCATGAGCATCGCTGAACGTGCAACCGACTCACTCGTCCGCGGAACGTTTACCGCTGGCCGCACAATCTCGGGGCAGATCGACCAGGATGAGTGCCTTCGCCTCGTGCGGGACATCCAGAACGGCAATGATGAGGCCCAGCGCGAGCTGATGGAACTCTGCCTGCCGCTCGTGCAGCGTCTGGCGAGGGCGATGGCGACGCGGACCATGGCCGCGGATGAGTTCATCGCGGAAGGGACGTTCGCCCTCCTGCAGGCGGCGACCAGCTACAACCTGACTTCGGGCGTGCCCTTTGCCGCGTATGCCTCGACGTGGATCCGCCACGCGATGCGGCACGCGGCGAGGAATACCCGCCAGACCATCCGCGTCTCGGGCCGGACGCAGGCCCGGCTGAACAAGATCTGGGCGGTCGCACGGCAGCTTGAGAGCAGCAGCGGCGAGCGTCCATCGGCGTCGGAGATCGCCAAGGTCGCGGGTCTTTCGGTCGCGGAAGTGCACGAAGCTCTTGAACGCCGCGGTGCGTCGGTGGTCTCGATGGATCAGCCCCTCAACGGGCACGACGCCGCGAGCCCCCTGGCGGATGTCCGCGAGCCGGCGACCAGTGATGAAGAGCAGACGCTCGACACCATCTGGGTTCGTTCACTCCTCCAGGCGATGCCCATGGATGAGCGAGACCTCGTGGTCCGCCGGTTCGGACTTGATGAGACGACGCCGGCGACCATCCGCGATCTCTCGCGCTCCATGGGCGTCGCGCCTCGCCAGGTGCAGGCGACGCTCGAGCGGGCGATGAACCGGCTGCGTGCGATGGCCGAGGGCTGAGCCTGCACACGCTGGCATTGCGACTTTCAGTTCACAGTTTTTTCGCACGCCTGAGGGACTCGCATCATGCGGCCTTGGAGGTGTGTTGAGAAAGGAATGAAGAACGTGGAGAACAACAAGTACAACGAATCGACCCGCGACCTGACGCCCGATGCGAATC
>DATGXW010000081.1:0-8284 GCA_035298585.1 Phycisphaerales bacterium | reverse complement strand
GGTGTGGGGGTGTGGGGGTGTGGGGGTGTACGGCTTGCCGGTCGTACCCATCAGGGGAGGTCGGTGCTCCGGGCATCGACGGGGTCGCAAGAGGCAATTTTCCATGACCACGACGACGAAGAAGGAACTCATCGACCGGATCGCCGACGCCACCGGCACCAAGCGACCGATCGTCCGCGAGATCGTCCAGATGTTCCTCGATCAGATCACCGAGGAGCTGCGCTCGGGCCGAAGGCTCGAGTTCCGCGACTTTGGCATCTTCGAGGTCAAGACGCGCGCCGCCCGCCGTGCGCAGAACCCCAAAACGCTCGAACGCGTCGAGGTTCCACCCAAGCGCACCGTGAAGTTCAAGGTCGGTAGACTCCTGCGCGAAGGGCTGGATCAGCCCCTGCAGGGCGCCAACAGCGCCATCGTCGAACCCAAGCCCAAGCGGGCACGGGCCACCGCCAAGGCCTGATTCACACCGCCATTGGTCGAAATTCCTATCACCCACCAGACGAAGGCGATTCTGCCGCGTCTTCGTCACCCATGGGAACCACTGGTTCCGGCGCTGTCATGTCCGTACCCTCTGCGGGCACTGCCGAAGGCTTCTCACCATCACCGGCCACAAACCTGACAGGGGGCACGTCGATCGTGCCGACAGTCCAGAGCTGCTGGCGGGAAACCCGCCAGGGACTGAGATCCTGGGCCAGGGTCAGCGATACCCCCCGGTACACGGGCTTGGCGCCGGGCGTCAGTCCCATTTCCGGGAAGGGGTAGACCATCTCGACCTGTGCACGCGTGCCGCGGATCCACATCGTCACGATGTGGTAGACCGGCAGGGTCTGCACATTCTCCTGCGTCGCCCGAACCCCACGGCCTTCGAGCATGGACTCGATCAGGGCGACACTTTTTTCGTTCATTCCCTCGGGGAGGTTGAAGGCAAAGGTCGGCGTTGAACCATCGCCCACGCCGCCCGCGGGTGGGTAGCGATTGGCGACGTATTCGAGGGAGAGGGCCATGAGCTTGGGCGCTGGGAAAACGTTCGGGTCGGTGGCCGCCAGGGAGTTGTGCGTTGTTCCCGGGAGGTTGGCATGGAGGCACCCCGGAAGGACCGAGGCGGCCATCAATCCCGCGACCATCACACCCATCGCCAATCCTGCACGCGTCTTCATTCGATCCCTTTCAGTCACCCTTGCCCGTTTTCAACAGGTCGACCGCCTCTGGCGCGGCAACCCCTGCGAAGGTTCTTCGGTCATTCTCATCCCGCCGCGGCATTCTTGACCGTGGACCGGCCTTGAACCACCGACGCGGGAAGATACCTTCCTCAACCCGTACACTTCTTTCGAGCGCTCACGATGCACACGCCACTTGCGGTCCAACCCCGCCCGGCCCGCCCCCGACGCTTTGTCATCGGGATTTCGGGCGCTTCGGGTGCAGCCTATGCACTGCGGCTGCTGCATGAACTGCTGGTGGTGCATGGGTGCGAGGTGCACGTGGTGGTCAGCGAGTACGGTCGGCGACTGCTTGCCGAAGAGGCGGAGATCACCTCGCTTGAGTTTGAAACCCTGCTCCCCAGGTCCGTCCAGAACGACCCGCTCGTAACCGAGATCCGCCGCAGGCTGCACATCCATCCCAACAAGGATGTCGGCGCGGTCATCGCCAGCGGGTCATTTCTGCACGATGGGATGGTGGTGGTGCCGTGCTCGAGTTCTTCGCTGGGGGCGATCGCGACAGGTGCGGGCTCGAACCTGCTCACGCGTGCGGCGATGGTGACGCTCAAGGAGCGCCGCCGGTTGATCATCTGCCACCGCGAAACGCCGCTTTCACTCATCGACATCGAGAACTACCGCCAGCTTGCGCTCGCGGGGGCGATCGTGTGCCCGACCAATCCTGGGTTTTACCTTCTTCCCAAGACCGTCGAGGAGGTCGTCGATTTCATGGTCGGAAAGATCCTGGATCTGCTGGGGGTTGAGCACGCACTCAAGACGCGCTGGGAAGATCGGGCGATGTGATGTCACCGGCCGTGCCCGGGGACCGGGTAGGCAAACTCGGGCGAAAGGCGCAGTTCAGCGCGGGTCGCCTCCGAACCGTCGGTGTCGGCCCGCTCGCTGCCGCGTACGGCAAGTTCAAAGCGAGCGGTGCATTGGTCGGCAGCCTTTTCCGGTTCAAACTCGACCGGATCGAGGAGCATGGTGACTTCTCCCGGGCCGAGCGCCAGCATTTCCTGTTCGATCTGTTCGGGTGTCACGGCCCGCGAACCGTAACGGATCTCCTTGAGCCTGACGCGAACGGTGACCGAGGTGGTCCATCCGACGCGCTCAGCGCTTACGACGATCATGGGCGTGACGTCGAGCGTGCCTTCTTCAGAAATGGGCACCAGGTCGGCGAGGTTGCTCCGGCGGCAGGAGATCCGCACCCCGCGCTCGAGGTATTTCTGGTATTCACCCTCGTTGACCAGCCTCCCCTGCCATCCGGCCTCTATCAGGTCGCCCCACTCTGTCATCCAGGGGACATCGGGGCGGGCCTGAAGCTCCAGTGCACGCTCCATCGCACGGCGGGCGGCCCACCCGCGATCATCACCCTTGACGATCCGTTCGGTGAGCGCGATCAACGCCCCGACTTCGGCGGGGCTCTGGCCCGTGCCGGCCTGGAAGAGCAGCAGCCATGTCGGCATCACGCTGTACCAGTGTGCACCACGCATCACCGCCGCTCCCACGAGCAGCACCCCCGTCAATCCAACGATTGAAAGACCGACACCGGCCCGGAGCAGGCCCTTGCGCGGCGACCGGTTGCCGACCCTGATCGATCGCTGGGTGAGTGTGCATCCGCACTCGGGGCAGCGTGATGGCGCAGAACCAGACCCTGCAAGCGGTTCCGCGCCCACCAGGTCAAAGCCGCACCGCCGGCACAATGGATGGTTATCAACCTTGGCGCCGAGCTTTCCCAGGGCCCAGAGCACCAGGCCGGCCAGGAGAAGGACCGGCGCCATGATGCCGACGGCAGAGAAGAGGGTAAGAAGGATCTCTCGCGGCATGCACACGCTCATCCCGGACCGCATTCCCGCATCGGGGCCGGTCGGGATGGTACAGATCGGGCCCGATTCGGTTCCCCGCAAAGTTCGGTGAATCCGACGGATGCGGATCGGTCGCATACCGTTTTGCATGAGTTCGCTCTCGACCCCGACCACCACGCCCGTCACGCCCCGCATTTCGGAAGTTCCGACCGAGGAGGGCCGCTTTGGTCCATTCGGGGGGCAGTATGTCCCCGAGACGCTGATGGCGGCGCTGCACCAACTGGGGGACGTGTACGCCGAGGCCTTCCAGGACGAGAAGTTCTGGGATGAGCTCGAATCGCTGCTCAAGTCGTTCGTCGGCCGGCCCACGAGCCTTTACCACGCGACCCGCTTGACGCAGTTTGCCCGCGAGCGTTCCTCGACGGGGCAGGCGGCAAACATCTGGCTCAAGCGCGAGGATCTGGCGCACACGGGTGCACACAAGATCAATAACACGCTCGGCCAGGGGCTTCTCACCCGGCGGATGGGCAAGAAGCGGATCATCGCGGAGACCGGCGCGGGTCAGCACGGCGTGGCGAGCGCGACCGCGGCAGCACACCTTGGACTCGAGTGCGATGTCTACATGGGATCGGAGGATGTCCGCCGTCAGCGCTTGAACGTCACGCGAATGCGGATGCTGGGCGCCCGGGTGATCGAAGTGGATTCGGGCTCGCGGACGCTCAAGGACGCGACCAACGAGGCGATGCGCGACTGGATGGGCTCGGTCGAGCACACGCACTACATCATCGGCAGCGTCGTGGGCCCCCACCCCTTCCCGATGATCGTGCGCGACTTCCAGAGCGTGATCGGCCGCGAGTGCAAGGCCCAGTCGCTGCGGCTTCTCACGCGGCTGCCCGACGCGGTGGTCGCGTGCGTCGGGGGCGGCTCCAACGCGGCGGGGATCTTCTATCCATTCGTCGACGACAAGGATGTCCAGCTCGTGGGCGTGGAGGCGGGCGGCCGCTCCTCCCAGCCCGGCCAGCACGCGGCCTCGATCTCGATGGGTGCGCCCGGCGTGCTGCACGGTTCACTCAGCTACGTCCTGCAGGATCCTGCGGGCCAGACGGCCGATGTGCACTCCTGCTCCGCGGGGCTTGATTACCCGGGCGTCGGGCCCGAGCACGCCTACTGGCACGACCGCAAGCGCGTGCGCTACACGGCGGTGACGGACGACCAGGCGCTCGATGCGTTCCTCTTGCTTGCGCGCACGGAGGGGATCATCCCGGCGCTTGAAACCTCGCACGCGGTGGCCGAGGCGGTCCGGCTGGCGATGACGATGACCGAGAAGCAGAACATCGTGATCTGCTGCTCGGGTCGGGGTGATAAGGATGTGGAGGAGGCGTCGAGGCTTTTGGCGCTGCGGGAGTCGGGGGGGAACGCAGGGCACTGATGCACGCGGGTGTTGTGATGCAAGGTTCGCCACCGTTTGATTGCCGCGGTCTCCTGATCGATCATGCGTGCGAGCGCAGGCCGTGGCTCATCACGATGTGGACTTCGCGCCTTGAAGTCCTCCTTTCGCTGCAGGCTATTTTCTTGAAGCTGAGCCAACAGTCTGTCCATCGCGTGTCACTCGCGGCATGCGGTGCGCACTTTTCTGAACCGATCAACGACTTTGTCTTTGAAGTGGGTGAGCGGCATGCAGATGCGCGGAATCATCCAAGCTGGCACGTTCCGAGCGGACGCTGGCGATGGGCGACCTCACCTGGAGAATGGCTGCAACTTCACGAGCGACTCGCATGCATGAACGGCTCATCCCTCCCCGCGTGCCATTGGTTCCTGCAAGGCGAGCACTTTGACGATCATCGCGGGTTGGTCGTCACACTCTCGTATAACGAAGACATCTGCATGCCACCGTGCAGTGCGCGTGATCCTCGGCGAGACGATCTTCACAGGTGGAACTGACGCTTCGCGCAGCGAAACTTACCGCCGCCCCGCCGCACCCGTCAGCTTCGTCACCAGCCCCGCCACATCAAAGAGCCTGCGCCAGCGGATGAGCACCCGCAGCCGGCGCAGCGGCGCATCGTCGGGCGCGATCCTCAGCCCCTGGCGCACCCAGTACTTGGCCCGCAGCCACTGCGACTGCTTCACGTAGGCGATCGCGAGGTTGTGCATCGCCGGCACCAGCTCGCGGTCGAGCTTGAGTGCCGACCGCGCTGCATCCATGCCCCGGTCCAGATGACCCATCTCCAGGCATGCGACGCTCAGCAGGTGGTGCGATTGTGCATTCCCCGGCGCGTGCTCGACGAGCGAGCGGAAGATCTCCGCCGCGTCGCCGCTGAGACCCGCTTCGAGCAGCAGCACGCCAAGCTCGTGCCGGGCGGCTTCATCGAACGATCCCGGCTGGGCTTCCAGGCTCCGCAGTTCGCTGGCGAGGATCTCACGCGCGCGGTCGACGTCGCGCCAGGGGCGACGTTCGAGGAGAAGCTCGGCGATCCGTCGGCGGGCGCCGGGATAGGTCGGATCCAGCCTGTGCACCACATCAAAGTGACGCAGCGCCAGGATCGGCTGACCCGTCGCGATGGCAAGCTCGGCCATCGCGAAGTGGGCCTGTGCATGGTCGGGCTCGATCTCGAGGATCCGCCGCAGCTTCTCCTCCGCCTCGGGAAGGCGGTTCATCTCGCGGAGCACGCGCGAGAGCGCCAGCAGCGTCGGGATGTCACCGGGGTCGCGGCGCAGTTCGAGGAGGTACAACTGGCGAGCACGCTCGTGGCGGCCGGTGGCGGCAAAGGCGTCGGCGAGCTTGGCCTGGATGCCCGGAAGCTCGGGATCAAGCCGGGCCGCCTCGCGCAGGCACCACACCGCGCGGTCGTGCAGGCCGCGGGCGATCAATGACTCGGCCATGCACGCAAAGAGGTCGGCGTTCTTCGCATCGACCTGCTGGGCCATGTAAAAGACCACCTCGGCCTGGTCGTGCTCGGAGAGCCGCGTGTGGGCCTCGATGCGGTGGATATACGGATCGATCAGGTTCTGGTCGATGCCCGTCGCACGCTCAAGCCAGGAAAGTGCATCGCGGGCCTCATCAAGCCGCAGCAGGTTGACGCCGATCATGAGCGCGGAATTGGCATCCGCGGGTGAAAGCGTCGAGGCTTCCTTGAAGCTCCCGATCGCGTCCTGGAATCGGCCGGAGGCCTGGAGCGTCAAGCCGAGGTTGAAATGCCACTCGGGCTGGTACGGGTCGAGCGCAATGGCATCCCGAAGCTCGGCCTCGGCTTCTTCCCAGCGTCCGGCTTCGTAAAACCGGTGCGCTCGCTCGACGTGATGTTCGGCGTCGAACCAGTCCTTCATCTCGTCATCTCAACCGCGATCGCTTACACGTCAAAGGCCCGGGCCGTCGGTAATTCTCAATCCCGGACGAAATCCGGCCCGGGTGAACTCTAGTGACCCAAGAACTCTAGAGATTGGATCGACCCGAAGCGAATGGATGGGTAGGATTCGATAGTGAGTGCTAACAAGCTTCCAACCCCTGCCAACCGCCGCCCGAGGTTGGGCGACGGTCGCGGCGCGCTCGCACGCGGCCGAGCGATGGCGCTCATCGCCGGCGTGGCGGTCGCGTGTACAGGGATTGGAAGCACCGTCCATGCGAATGAACCCTGGGTCTTTACTGTTCCAAGGACCCAGCCCGCACCGGGCCTTGAGCGGCAGACCACCGAGTCGCTCGTGGCGACACTTCGAGATGCGACGGCGGCCCCGGCGGCCCGATCCGAGGCGGCGACGGTGCTTGCACAGCGTGCGGTGATGGATCCGGCCGAACTGGCCGCGGTCGAAGGGCTGCTCGAGGGGGCGGTGACGGAATCATCTCCGGGGTGGTTCATGCTCGGCGGTCTATCGCGCCAGCCTTCCATACCCGAATCGATGGCGGGCATGATCGAGTCGGCCTTGGGACGCGCTGATGACCGAAGCACCGCCCGGGCGCTGAGTGCACTGGCGGGCGTTCGGACCCGCGAAGCAGCGCGGACGATCCTGAACATCGGGCGCACGGCCGACCGCGCTGAATCCGTCCGTCGCGCGGCGTGGGCGGCCCTGGCGAAGCTTTCGGGACGCACGGACCTTGCCGACAACGCCGACGCGTGGCGGCAATGGCTCGACCGAGCCGAAAGCTACTCGCGCGAAGAGTGGGCGGAGATGCTCGCGCAGGGGATGGCCCGGCGCGCGGACTTCGCCGAGACCGGCCGCCAGACGGCGATCACCCGGCTGGTCGAAGCCTACCGCCGTGTGCACGTCTCGCTCCCGCCCGAGCAGCGCTCGGAGTTTCTCGCGGGGCTGATGCGAGACGACATCGACGAAGTCCGTTCCCTGGGCTTTGAGCTTGTGCTGCGTGAACTTTCTGAGAACGCACGCCTGGGCACGGCGGTGGAAGCCGCGGCGATCGCCCTGCTCGACTCACCCACGCCCTCGGTCCGGGAACGGGCGGGGCTGCTGGTTGCACAGCTCAACCCCGCTTCTGCGCGCGGACCGGTGGTCGCAGCGCTCGAGCGGGAAGCAGACCCCGCCGCGGCCGCCGCGCTTCTTCGGGCTGCGACGCGGTGGCCCGATGAGGGACTGCTGGGCGTCGCGCTGGGATGGGTGGATTCGCAGAGCGCCGCCATGCCCTCGGGGGTCGACTACATCCGCCAGCTGCTGCGGGCGGGGTTCCTGCAGGGCGCGGAGACGCGCGAGTTGGTGCTGCAATCGCTGCGTCAGATTCCGCCAGAGCGGACAGCGCCGGGTTCGTGCGACATCTTTGTGCACATCGGGACCGAGGATGACGTTCGCACGGTGGCTCGACTGCTCTCACAACCATCGGGCGCGATCCGCCTCGCGGCGGCGCAGGCGCTGATGAACGCGCCCGAGCACATCGACGACATCCTGCTCGCAGCGCAGAAGGACCCCGAGCTCTTCGAAGTGGCGTCGCGCGCGGTGTCGATGTACTGGGCGACCGCCGAGGGGTTCCGCAGCGTGGCGTCGCTGCGGGCGCCCTCCCAGGAAGCCTGGCGGCGGGGCCTGCTTCGCATCGCCGAGCTCATGCCGGCGCCGGACATCGTCGCCGTGGCGCAGACCGTCGAGCCCTCGCTCCGCGAACCGATCCTGTCGAATCTCGCCTCGGCGAACCGGATCTTGTCTGAGCGCCTGTCGACCGCGACGTTCGAAGCGCTCGGCGCGGGGCTTGTCGAACTGGCGAAGCTGCGGGTCACGCAGGACAAGCCCGACGGCGCGCTGGCCGCGCTCGATGCGATGCAGGAGCTTCCCATCCTGATGGGCGAGGACGCGGTG
>DATGXW010000080.1:0-7472 GCA_035298585.1 Phycisphaerales bacterium | reverse complement strand
GGGCAAGGGTTGATCGACCCACTCCGAGCCGTTCCAGAGCTTGCCCGCTTCAAGCAGGACGCTGATGTGCCCGCTGTGCCGCTCAAAGGTGCGCGAATCGGTCTGCTTGCGGGGTAGTCCGACCTGGCACAGGCAGGCGTGCAGGAAGTCCGCCCGATCCGGGGGCGAGAGCGAGACTTGGGTGTTGGCGACCAAGAGCCGGCTCTGGAGCCGGGTCATGGTCGGAGGGGTTGGGAGTGACGAAGGGTCCGGTGCCGCGGTATCGATCGCCGCGACGGTTGCATCCGACGGCAGGGTGCCGCTCACGAAGCCGCGCCCTGCGAGCGAAGCCATGCTTCGATCGCTTCCTCGACGATATCTTGCAGGGTGTGCCGCTCGTTCCCGGTCATCTCCCGGTCGAAGGCGGTGCGTTTGAGAGCGCGGGCGAGGTCCTCGCGGATGCGGGTGTTCAGAGCCACTCGGCTTGTTGCGGCGGAGGTGTTCGGAGTGGTATTGGGAGTGGATGTGTGGAGCGTGGCGGACGTGGTTGCAACTGGCGGCCGCAGCTTGGCGGCTGCAGCTGGGTTGCCGAAGATGAACTCGGCGGCGATCGCGGGATCAACTGACGCTGTTGCAGCATCGGAGGCTTCGGGAGCTTTCACCCCGCGGATGAGTGATTGCCTCTCGGTCATGCCCCACCTCCACCGACTCCAACCACGACTGGTCCGGTGAGCACGACCTTGCGGGCGCTGGAGGTTGTTGGAACGGCCTCGGGCACCAACTCGGCGCAGAGCAGCTCAACCTCTTTGGTCGCATCGGCGGCACGGTTCCCCATCTCCCACACCACCTGCCCCTGGCCCGGGGCGTCGGCGTACACCTGACGCAGCGTCATGGCGGTGGTGGCGAGCGGGAGTTTGAGCGCCGCGGCGGCTTCCCGCATGTCCTGAGTCAGCCGGTAGCGCTGGCTCACCATGCTGAGCACGATGATCGCCTCGGGCTTGCCCTCGCGGACCATGTGGGCGTGCCGCAGCACCTCGGTCGCGGCGTTGAGGGCTCGCACTTCCAGCATCGAGGCCTTGCAGGGCACGATGGCCCGGTCGGCGATCAGAAGAAGAGCCCGCGTCACCTCGGCCAGGCTCCCCGGGCCGTCGGCGACGATGTAGTCGTATTCGTCCTTGAGGATCGGGAGTTCGTTGAACACATCGCTGGGTGCCTGGAGCCGGACCGCCTTGACGCTGGGCCGGACCTCAGTGATCCACTGAGAACTGGAGGCCTGCGGGTCGCAGTCGGCGAGCAGCACCCGGTGACCCAAACGGTCCAGCCAGGCGGCGAGATGAACGGCCAGGGTGGACTTGCCCACCCCTCCCTTGGAGTTCGCAACGGCGATGATCATGCCCCACCCCTAGCACGATGCGAGCGACCTCGCAAGCACTATCTCAACCGAGCGAGCCGTCTCGCTCACGAGTTCGCTCGCGACCGAACAGGCACCCGAGCTCGCTATCAAGAGAGCGACCGCGCTCGGTTGTCATCGTGCGTGGGAGCTCGCGAGCGAGCTCGCGGACACGCTTGCTCACACTCTCGTCGGCGAGGCACGGAGATTGCTCGCACGCTCGCAAGCTCGGTTGCGAGCAACGTCCTAAGCACCGCTTAGGGGAGACGTCTGCATGTCAATTCAATCTTCCCGTGCAATCGGTTGCCGTGGTGGCGGTGACTCGAATCGGAACGGATTTGGGACGATGAAGCGGGCGAATATGGATCACTGACAGCCCGCCATGGATCGTCTGAGTGTCACCGAATGATCTCGGGACAACCCCCCGGCTTCAACGGATAACCGCCACGAGCCGCTTCATGACGGTGAGAGGGTCCGAACCGCAGGACCGGCACCATTTCACGAACTCCATCAGGTCCAGCCGCCTCTGCCCACCTTCGGTCTTCCAGATAAAAGACCGATGCCGTTTCATGCGACCGGCCAACTGCTCCTGGGTCAGCCCGGCGTTTTCCCGCAGGGCGACCAGTTGCCGAACCATCTCGTCGTAGCCGGGTTCAAAAAGTGAACTGGATTTGCGCCTTTGGCTTGCACCCATTTCGAGGAACGCTAAACTGGGCTCGCCGTTGCACCAATATCGGTGCAATGAACGACGCGGCGAATTGGGTGGCAAACTGAATCGGAGGTGCACGATGGCGGCAGTGAACTCTGGCGGCATGGGTGAACTCGAATTGGTGATCCGCAACGGGGCCGGGCCGGTGGGCTCCCGGGCCTTGACCGGGCTGGTCGAACTGGCGGAAGCGGCGGTGGGTCGGCTCCACGAGCTCAAACATCGCATCCACGCCACCGGCCCGGCCGCGATGCTCAGCAAGATCCGCGGGACGGGGAGGGGGGTGTCGTTCACCCGTCTGGTGGGTGAGTTGGAGCGTGCGCACCCCCTGACCCTGGAGTACCCCTTCGAGGGCAGCGACCGGGTCGGTGGTGCGGTGTGGATCGCCCGGGACGTGGTCGGCGGCAACTCCACGACCTCGGTCGCCAAGCTCTGCTTGGACAGCCGGGCAACGGACCTGCCAATGCACGTCCACGACCATTCGGACCGGTTCATCATCGTCCTGAAGGGGCGAGGGTACTTCCACGTGACCGACGAGCACCCCGAGGAGTTCACCGGCCAACAGGTTCGGTCGATCCCCGCCCGGGAGCGGGACGTGTTCGTGTTCTCGCGGGGTACGGTCCACACCTTCAGCACCGACGCGGAGCCGATGGCACTGCTCTCGTGTCAACTCCCGTTCATGAAGTTTGACGATCCGAGGCAGTACCGGCTGCCGCGGGTGCGGTGGACGGCGAAGGAGCACCCGGACTCGTACCCCGCCGGGATCGCGTGCGACCCCGGATGGTCCGTCTTGGCCTTGCCCCGGCCGTGTCATCCGGTGCGTGACGACGGCGGCGCTGCCAAGGGGGGAATTGCCCTGCACGATGTGCTGACTCTCGGTCTTTGAACCGGTCGCTGCGGTAGCGGTATCTCCGCAGCAGGAGGACCGACACCGTCAATTGCAGAGCGATGATTCCGCACGCACCGGCGTACACGGCGACAACGCGGGGTTCCTCGAAGCTCAACCAAGCCAGATACACACACGCCCCGAGCATGAGGATGGAAGTGGAGTAGACGGTTCGGACGGTTTCCACACCGGTTCGGCCCCCGGTGGCCCTGCCGCTGCTCGGGTGCCGGGACTGGAAGATGAGGAGTTCTTCTCCGATCAGCGCATTCACCTTGCGTTCGATCTCGTCGATGCGGCGAAGTACGTCTTCAAAGGATCGGGCGTGGTTGATGGTGGTGCGGACGAACCAGACCTGGGCGAGCGGCAGCCCGATCAAGAAGATGACCTGGCTGGCGGGCGGAACGGCGGCGATACTGCCGAGGAACGTGGCCAGAGCCGCCGTCGCGATGGGGACGCGCCGGTCCAGCGAGGTCATTCGGAAGGTGACGAGGGAATAGAGGGCGTTGTACTCCTCCATCAGGATGTCGATCTTGCGTTGAACAAGGTCGGCGTCGGTGGGTGACGCGGCGAGGGCCTTCGGAGGCTGGTGAAGGGTGTCCATCAGCGGTGAGACAAGAGCCGCTGGGCGAGCGTGTTTCGTTCCGCGGTCGGCGGCTGCCAGCGCGGTGAATCGTCACACTGAATGCTCATGCACGCCTCCTTCCATCAGTTGCTTGCCATCTTGCCGCAGTCCCGCTGGATTGTCACGCAGAATCAGCCGCCGCCGGGAAGATCGGCACGCCGTGATGCCAGCACGATGGCGTTCGCCAGCGGATCGGCACGTGTCGGCAGAATCCCGATGACTTGGACTTCCTGCGGCGTCACGCGGTAGACGACCGCGAACGGGAAGCGGCGCGTGAAGGCTCGGCGGAACGAGCCGCCGAGCGCTTCGTAGATATCCGGGTGCTCGGTGATGCGGTCAAAGACAGAGTCGATCTCGCGGCGGAGGCGAGCGCCCGCACCGGGCGTGCGAGCCTCGTACCAGCGGGCCGCGTCCTCGGCTTCCGCGAGCGCTCGCGGGTCGATCCACAGCCGCAGGCTCATCCTCCCGCGAGGAAGCGCGAGCGTACCTCGTCCCAAGGCAGGAGACGGACTCGGCCCGAGTCGATGTCGTCGGCGCGGCGTTGCATCTCCTCCATCTGGGCCGCAGTCAGCGGCGCAGACGGAGCCTCGGCGACGACGCTGTCGAGGATGTCCTGCACCAGCAGGAGCCTCTCGGCGGGGGAAAGGTGAAGATAGTCAACGCCCTCCGGCGAACGCGGCATGATGAACCTCATGTATTGAGTCCTGTTCATCATGTCGCAATTCGCGGCGTTTGTCACGAAGAAACTGCCTCTTCGGAGGGCGTCTCGTTCGGATGGGCTCGTCCGAGTATCCAGTCCGCCGCTTTCTGCCCCGCTGCCGCGGCGGTGACGACCAGCCGCTTGTCGTCCCGTAGCCGCTGCATCCAGCCGCCGATGTAGGCGGCTTGATTCTCGATCACGCTCGGGCTGATCCCCGCTTCGGCGCACAGGAAGGCCGCTCCCATCTCGGCGACCAGTTCTTCCTTCGCGTATCCCGACGATCCAAATGACTGCGGGTTGGTGTCGATGCCACGGGCGAGTCGCTTGGAGTGCGCAGTGCTGTGGGCCATTTCATGCAGCAAGGTGGCGTAGTACTCCTCCATGCCGACAAACCGCTCGATCGGGGGCACGCGGACAAGATCATCGCTCGGGCGGTAGAACGCCCGCACGCCCGCGTGTTCCAGCGTCGGAGGATTGCGGTAGCCGCCCACGATGGCGGCGGCGGATTCGATCGGGGATCGCACCGCCTCGATCGGGGTTGCTACCTCCTCAGCGGGTAAGCCTTCGCACTGATCGGCGTTGAAGAGCCGAAAATACCGGAGCACCGGGACGGTCTTCTCTTCGCCGCTTACGCGGTCGGTGGTCTGGTACGACTTCCAGAACACCACCAGAGTCGATCGCTCACCCTTGCGGACACTTCCGCCGATCTCGTTCGCCTGTCGGAACGTCAACCAACGGGACGAGGCGTATCCCTCCATGTGGCGGGTCATCGCGAGCAGAAACACATTGATTCCCCGGTAGTCCCTTCCGGTGATGAAGTTGCGGGGCCTTCCCGCCGGTCCGTGGCCGAGGATCGGGGATCGCCACGGAACAATCCCTTGTTCCAGCAGCGAGAGGATGCGGTCGGTTATGCTTTGATACAGGTCGGTCGCCATGATGCCCGTCTCCGTGCTTGGAGAACAAGGGCGGTTGGCATCTGCCTTCCGCGTCAGCACCCGGAGTGCCCCCTTGCTCTCGACGGAAGAGGGCTCGGCATCGCGGCGGTCCTGGCAAGGCCGCCGCATAAAATCGCCCCGACGAGAGCAAGGGGATCGCTGCGAGATGGATCATGCTCGCTTCTTCGCCTGCGACTCGCGGACCGCCTCGGCGATCTGCTGGCAGGCATAGGCGAAGTAGACCGGATCACGCTCGATACCGATGAATCGCTTGCCCGACTGGATCGCGGCGACGCCGGTGGTTCCGCTGCCCATGAACGGATCGAGGATCAACTTCGCTCGGACATGGTCGGTGAAGTAGCGGACCTGCGTGAGCGGACGCGGGCAGGGGACTGGGTTGTCACCGCGATAGCCGTCCCACGAGCGAAGATCGGCGACGTGCCAGTCGCGGGGCAGTTCGTCACGCAGCAGTGATGTCCCGCTCCAGAAAAGCACCGGGTCCCAAGAGAGGCAGGGATCGACACCGTTGCGAACCGGGAAGCGTCTGCACAAGGAGACGATGCGATAGCCCTTGGGGAAGTACTTGTGCCAGCGGTCGGCTTTGAGGGGGCTCTGCCACAGGAAGCACGGACCGTTGGCGGTGACCCGGATGAGCTCCGGCACGAGCCGCTGCATGAGGGCGTCGTACGCCTCGGGATCGTCGTCGTAGCTGCGATAGCGGAAGCCGATGCCGTAGGGCGGGTCGCTGATGACGGCGTCGATGCCGGAGAGCGTGGGCAGGATATCGAAGCAGTTGGCTCGGTAGAGGGTGGCGGAGCCGATGACGACCTTCTCGATCGGGAGCAGGTCGGGATTCGCAACGGCAGCAGCGACCGGCGATGATTGCCGCACGCCGGTGAGAAACGGATTGACACGGGACATCATGCCGACGTCCCTGCGTTGCCGCGCTCGTGCAGGTAGTGCTCGTAGGCGATTCGATCGAGTTCTGCGAAGGACAGATTCTGTTGATCGCACCAATGTCGTGCGTTGGCGAGAACATCGACGAGCGAGTTCGCATCCCCAAAGTGCTCCATCGCTTGGCGGCGTGCTTGTGCAGTCGATGGCTCGGTGCCGGATGATGAAGTCGTCATGGTGATTTCCTTTCTATGAAAAGGCGGGCCTTGCGGCCCGCCCGGTTGGAAGTGAGTTGTGGTGGGGGTCAGTCGCGCTTCTCGGTGATGACGCGGAGCGTGATGCGTCCGTCGAGCGGAACCAGAGCGTCGAGTTGGATGTTGAAGCCCTTGCCGTCGGCGTGCGGCCAGGCGGACCCGATGCGGGTCCAGTAGCTCTGCTTGTTCTTGCCCTCGCGGACGTGGTACGCGGCATGGGTGGGTTGGCTGGATGACTTGGCGGCGGTGTTGCCGGAGTCGTTGCGGGTCTGAGTCGTCATGTAAGTCTCCTTGTGTGGCCCGTGCTCGAGAACCGGACTTCCGGGCGAGCGGTCGGGTGTTTGTGTGGCCGCGCCCATCGCGGCCTGACGGCACGCCAAGCAGCCGCCCCAGCCCGAGCCTCAAGCCTCGTCAGAGTTCAGAGGCGTTCGCGTCACAATGGAAAATTGGGGGAATCGTCGCTCTCGCGACGGGGGAGCCGATTTTCTATTTGACGCGACGGGCGGGCGGCTGACAGTGCCGGAAGACAGCGCCGCGATGGGTGCCCCACCACCTCCGCATCCCGTCCAACCGCGCTGGGGGGCGCTCGGTGTCGAGCATGTCGCACCAAGAGACGAGTGACCACGCAGCCCGCGTCAACCGACTCCCCTCTCGCCGTATCCACTCGCAGGCAGAGTCAAGCGCCGTGGATCGCATCGGCAGCCGTGACGAGATCGGGGCGATTCAACTCGCAAACGTGCCGTTCGACGGATAAGCAAAGCCTCCGTCAGAGAACACCAGCATTCCCATCCCCATCCCCACCCGGGCACTTCAACCGGGCGGCGGAGCAGCAATCAACACAGTAAGGAAGTTTGCATGCCATGCTCGTGCTATACAACCTTGTGACGTACTATGTGTTTACGGGCGACGGGACGCGGCGGGATGTTCCTGCCGTGAAGACAATGCAGTACAGCAGAGAAACCCCTCATGGCCCGCCCGACCTCACTCGCCAACACAACGATCGCCACCCTCTCCAAGGGGCTGGAAGACGCCAGCACCAAGATCACCGAGCTTGAGAAGCAGCTCGGTGAGGAACGCCGCAACGCCACTCGCTACGCCGCGGAGCT
>DATGXW010000079.1:0-4494 GCA_035298585.1 Phycisphaerales bacterium | reverse complement strand
GCGAACCTCGGCCGCGGGTGCCGTGCCGCGTGCACCAAGCTCGGCCATGCCCGCGGCGATCAGGCGATCCCGCAGCGCGGTCGAAACCTTGGCAGAGGCGTCGCGCGACATCATCAGCGCCAGGGCTTCCGCCGCGGCGTTCTGCAGGCGGTCCCGCTCGACGAGTGCCGCGGCCTTCTCCCGGTCGTCGAGGCCGGCCAGGAGCTGGGTGAGTTCGCCCTGCTCGGCCTGCGAGAGCATGCCCGCCGACTGGTCGGCCAGGAGTTCAAGGACACGCGCGAAGTTGGGCGAGAAGGAATCGCTCATCGTGCGACCTCCTTCTGCGAGTGGCCCGGATCGAGGAGTTCACGCAGCCGCGTGAGACCGCGACGGATCCGGGTCTTGACCGTGCCGATCGGGATCTTGGTCGCGTCGGCGATCCGCTCGTGCGTGAAGCCCTGGTACAGGGAGTACCAGAGGACCTGCTGTTCATCGCGATCCAGACGCTCGAACGCGGCGGCGGCGGCGCGGAGATCATCGCGGCCCGCGGCGTGGTCGGAGATCTGGTGCTCGCGTTCCTGAACGGGCGTCGGGGCCTGGTCGATCGAGGTCGCGCGGCGGGACTGCGCACGCCGCTGGCGGTCGGTCAGCCTTCGGTGTGCAATCGTGGCGATAAAGGCAGGCTCGGACCCCAGGTTCGGATCGTAGCGAGAGGCACTCCGCCAGATCTCGACAAAGACCTCCTGAACCGCGTCGTCCACATCCTCTCCGAGGTACTTGAGGTAGCGGGTCGCCAGAGCATGCACGGTCCCGCCGTACTCATCAATGCAGCGAGCGACCGCGGTGGGGTCGCCCTTGGCGATGAGTTGGAGGAGGGAAACGGACATTTCTGGGAACAATCGCTCCTGAAGGTTGCGGACGCACATCCTCCCCGACGGAACCTCCGGCGTCAACCGGACGCCGTGGGAATGACGGGAAGGCCATCCGTATCTCCATCGGTCGAAATTCCCGGTGAGATTGAAATCCGGCGCGAGCGGTCGCCCGAAGGTGGCGTGACAGGTCCAATCGGGTGATGCACACGAAGGAGGATCCCGAGGGAGGGATTCAGCCCGACGGGTGTCATTTTGCCCCCGCTTGGTCGACCTGCTGATTCAAGAGATCAAGAAGGAGAGCACACATGAGTCTGAAGATTGCAGCCCTCGCGGGCCTTGGTATCGCCGCGCTCGCATCGACCGCCTCGGCGGAGGTTGTGTACGGGGTGACGCTGAATCAAACGCTGGTGAGCTGGAACCACAGCACCCCCGGCACGCTCAACTCGGGAGTCCCGATCTGGGGCATGGCGGCCAACGAAACAATCCAGGGCATCGATTTCCGTCCGCAGACTGGGGAGCTCTACGGCCTGGGCTCCTTCAGCCGCCTCTACAAGATCGACCCGATGACGGGCATGGCGATGCAGGTTGGCGCGAACTTCTCGACCGCGCTCAACGGCTCGAGCTTTGGCTTTGACTTCAACCCGACTGTGGACCGCATCCGCATGGTCAGCGACGCGGACCAGAACCTCCGCGGCCATCCCACCACGGGCGCGATCACGGTCGATGGGACGCTCAGCTATGTCGCCGGGGACGTCAATTTCGGCGTGAACCCCAACATCGTCGCCGCCGCGTACACCAACAACTTCGCCGGCGCGACCAGCACGACGCTGTACGTCCTGGACGCGGGGCTCGACGCGCTGGTCATTCAGAACCCCGCCAACAGCGGCAACCTCATCACCGTCGGCGCGCTGGGAGCGGATGTCACCGACTTTGCCGGCTTTGACATTTCCGGCTCGACCGGCGTCGCCTACGCGGTGATCCGCGACGTCAATCTCAATCGGTCGACCTTCTGGACCGTCAACCTCGCCACCGGCCAGGGCACCATGCTCGGCGAGGTCGGCGGGGGGGCGATCATCACGGCGATGACCGTGGCGATCCCCGCGCCGGGCGCCGCGGCCCTCGCGGGCGTCGCGGCCCTGGGGATGATCCGTCGCCGCCGCTGAGTACTCCCAAGAGAGACCGTGAAATCTGAGCACGGCAGATTGAGAAAGAATCCTTCGTGACCGGCGGCCCGAGCTTCTCGGGCCGCCGGTATTCATTGCAGGGCTGGACATGTCACCGCGGAGGAAAGTCCGGGGGCATCCACTCGGGAAGGTCCTTGATTGAATCCCGCGCCCGCTGCGATGTCGGCACCCCCCACTTCTCAAAGAACGGCCCGAGGTTCCTGCCCACCGTTCTGCTGTACCGCACCAGCCACTGGTCGCGCTTCTGAGCTTCATCCCGTGGACGTTCCTCCCGCGAGAGCCCGCGGTACTCGGCAAAGACCTTCTTGAACGATTCCCAGCCGAATTCCTGCTGCATCTGCACGTACATCGCAAGGGCGGTGAAAGGCTGCTCCTTCCAGCGTTCGAACGGAGCTCCCAGCGCAAGGTGCTTGGCGATCTCGTCCCGGTGCTCGGCCAGCCACTTCTTTGAAGTAGTCCGGGGCGCATCGCACACGGTGTCGTGGACAAAGAGCGTGAAGAGATTGCACGTGACTTCGACGGTGCCGTCAAAGGTCCACGCGTCCTCCTGGTGGTTGTGCCCCAGCTCGTGGTAGAGACCCCAGTTGCCCGCCCGAAGCTCCTCAAGATTGCCCAGCCATGCGCCGGCGTCGAGGTGCGTCATGATCGGGTACCCCGAGTGCATGTACCCCGCCGAGATCTGGACATCCGCCACGATCCGCTCGGGGCGGCGACGCTCGCGCGGGATCGCCGCGAGGTCGGCGTCGGCGTCCATCACCTTGTTCCAGAACTCAAGCACCGGGGCAGGATCCTCGAGATTCCGGACATGTTCCGTAGGCATCGTCACGATGATCTTGTCGGTGGCGAGTTCGGCCCAGGGGCCGGGGGCGTTGCGGAGAGTTTCGCGCCACTGCCGAGTGGACGTCTTGCCCAGGATGAAGAGGGGTGCTTCGACCGCGCCTTCAACCGTCGCCACGATGGATGCGAGGCTCGTCCGGCCGGGAACGTCGATGTAGAGCAGTCCGCCGTAGGGGCTGGCGATTCTGGTCGACTCCTCCGAGAGAGCGATGCTCCGGGAAATGCGCGGCACGCGCTTCCAGTCGTTGTGATGCCAGATCTCGTCGGTATGGCACCCGACGACCGCGCGGAGCCCGGCTCCGGCGGCGTCCCTGGGGATCGTGATCGTCACGATCTCGCCCGCGGGCACGTAGAGACCGGTGCTGTGCCACTCTGGAACCTTGGCGTTGATCGAAAGCCGCTGCGTGATGCGCGGGGCGTCGCTTGCGACTTGGCCGGGGAAGAACTTCGAAGCCGGGTGTGCACGCACATCCTCCACCGGCACCGCTGCGAGCAGATCAACCTGGCAGGCCAGGAGGAACCGGTCGATCGGCGATTCACCCGCGTGGAGGGGCTTTGCCTCCGAGGGCGCCAGGTGCTCGGCACGCTCCTTGAGCAGGGCGGCGATGCGAGGACGGAACTCCACGTCACCCATGGGAAGCACACGCAGCGCAGACATTGCCGCGTGGCTCGCCGTCCGCGCGTCGGCCCCCTGCAACGGTTCCTGCGCCAACGTGGCGCGAAGAGCCCGCCCCCCGTGTGCATACTTTGAAACGGCCAACGTCGCATCGAAGCCCTCACCCCTGGTCTTTTCCGCATACCCATCGGTGTAGGCGATCGAGGCGGAGGGGCTCAGCAGCCGGTTGATCCCAAGCTCGGTGATCTCCCGCCCGCCGTGGATCTGCCGCCAGCCCCAGCCGGTCTGCGCGGTGATGAACCCGCCCCCGCGTTCAATGAACGCGCGGACGGCGTCCATGTCCTTGTCCGCGACATCGCCCGCCAGGATGAGCACATTGATCCCGTCGAGTGCATCGGTCCATTCCCCGACGATGTTCTGAACGGCAATCCCGCGGGCCTTCAAAGAACCTTCAACGCCGCCAGCGTTCACGAGCCCGACCCTGGGGCGCTGTGAACCCGCCGCCCACATGGCGGCGTTGGCGAGCATCAGGCCGGTGTCGGCGTAGGTCAGCGCACCGTCGTCGAGATACGCCGAGTGCCCGAGCAGCACGACGCGTCCCCTGGACATCGTCGAGACCGCGACCACCGGCACATCCCTGCCATCCTCCTTGCCGGCGACGATCACTTCGCCCGAGTCTCCCCACACGGCGATGGTGCCGGGGACGCCCGGCCCGGCAATCTCGCGGACGCCGGCGAGAATCATCGAGCGGGCATCCGCATCCGGGGTTTGAGCGGCGGGGGGAGCCGGCTGGAATGGGATCGCGGGGGCAGGGAACACCGGCCCCGAGCAGAAGACAAGGAGCGCGGCAAGATGCGGACACAGAGTCTGGGCGGGGTTGTTCATACGGGGCCAAGCGTATCCGCACACGCCCTGTGCGCACAGCGACGGGGAGTTTGCATGTCGACTTGCTGAAGGCCTGTAAAAACCCCGTGAACCATCGGCGGGAAGCGAACACAACCCGCCC
>DATGXW010000078.1:0-11283 GCA_035298585.1 Phycisphaerales bacterium | reverse complement strand
GGCGTAGTTGGTCGAGTTTCCACGGCAGGTGTTGCGAATGAGGATGTTGCCCGCGCTGTTGAGGGTGATGCCCGCCGGCTGGAATCCGCAGTTGTTCCCCTCGATCCGGGAACCATCGCCGGCGACGTAGATCCCGCCCTGGGTTCCGTTGTAGTTGGCGACATTGCCGCGGATAAGGCTGTCAAACGAGACGTAGATGCCGGCGGTGGTGTTGGACGTCGCGGTGCAATTGGTGATCGAGGAGGTCGTGACCGAGAAGCCGCGCGAGCCGTTGTTGGACGCGATGCAGGCATCGGCCGTCGATCGGTCGAGCTGAAATCCCGTGGCGGTGCTGCTGCGCGCGGTGCAGCCCGTGGCGTTCGATTCGGTGAGCACGAAGCCCGTCGCGGCGCTGTAGGTTGTGCAGTTGGCAAGGGAGGAGCCCGAGGCGACGAAGCCTATGCCGGCGACGCTCGATGCCTCGCAGTTGACCACGCTTGAGCCCACGCCCAGGCGGAACCCGTCCCCCGTGGCCTCGGCCGCGATGCAATGTTCAACCACCGACCCGAAGCTCAGTGAGTAGGCGACGCCGGCGATGGTGCGCGCCGCACAACGCGCCAGGCGCGCCCCGTTGCCCATGCTGACACCGCCGGCACAGTTCTGCACGGTCACACCTTCGAGCGTCGCGTAGGCAGTCGCCGTCAAATCAATTCCCACCTGGTTGAACCCGCGAACCGTCCCGTTCTTCACGGTGATGTTGGTCTGGCCGCTGGTGGCCGCGATGCCGGCGCGGCTGGAGGAGAACTCACCCGAGATCGAAAAGCCCATCAGGTCGATCGTGACGTTGCTCGCGGCCACCTCGATCCCGCTGAAATTGCCCGGCTTGGCGACCAGGTCGCCCGTCAGGTAATAGCTTCCCGACTTGGTGATCCGGAGCGTGCTGTCGGCGTCGCCGGGCGTGTTGGTCGTGTTCAGCGCCGTCCGCGGCTCGACTTCGGTGAGCGTCTTATACGAGGGCGCGATGACGCCCGTGGGCGGGTCCAGCGGACCTGCTGTGACGATGACCGAGCCTGCGAGCGCGGAAAGACCCACCACCATGAAACAAAGAGATGTCCTGTTCAGCATGAATGCACCTGTATGACCGCAATGCACGGATGTGACGACGGTGGTGCACACCCGCGGGATCCTGAAGCGGAGCGGAGCATACACGATGCGCATGGAAGTCCAAAGCTCTTTCCCGCGGGTACGGGGTGTGCTAGGCCTGCTGCGAAACGCTGGCGGTGCCGGCGACTTCACGCAGAAGCTGGTCCACATGATCCAGCGTCATGGCCTGCTGGTCGGCAAGGGCCTTGATGCGGCTGGTGATCGTCTTGACCTGGACGTCCGAGAACGACAGGCCGAGCTGGTCGGCGCGGTGCTTCACCGCGTTCCAGCCCGTCAGGCGGTGTGCGATGTGGATGTACCGCGTGAGGCCGAAGTCCTCGGGCCGCAGTGCTTCGTACGTCGAGGGATCGTTGAGGACGGCCTTGGCGTGGATCCCCGCCTTGTGGCTGAATGCGCAGAAGCCCGTGACGTAGTTGTTGAACGGAACATCGATGTCGACCATCTCCGCGACCATGTGGTCGATGTCGTGGAGGAGCGGGAGCTTGTACTTCTTCTTCACGCCCTCGGGATCAACCGCATACATCCGCGCGATGAACCCGCCGAGCGAGGCGATGCCGTTGCGCTCGCCGATGCCCAGCACGCTGGTATCGATGTGCGTCACGCCCGCCTCCCACGCCGCAAACGCGTTGGCGACCGCACATCCGGTGTCGTTGTGCCCGTGGAACTCGATGTCGCAGCTCACCGTCCTGCGGACCGCGGAAACGAGGTCGTAGATCTGCCGAGGATTGCCGATGCCGACCGTGTCCGCGATGCCGACGCGGTTGACGCCGATCGCGTCGACTGCTTCGTAGATCCGGAGGAGGTCGTTGATGTCTGACCGGAGGCTGTCTTCGGTGCTGAAGCGAACCTCTACCCCCGCTTCCTTGATCATCGGGAGCACATCGCGAGCGATCGCGATGATCTCGTCGATCGACTTGCCGTGGCTGAACTTGCGGAGCTGGCTCGAGGTGCCGATGACGACGTCGACGCCGTCGACGCCGAGCTTGAGTGCAGCGCTGACGTCATCGGGGTGACAGCGCGTGTGCGTCAGGATCTTTGCCCGAAGCCCAAGCCCCGCGATGGTTTCAAGGTCTTCTGCGCTCTTGGGCGATGCGAGCGGGCTCGTGAGTTCGAGGTATTCAACGCCCAGGGCGTCGAGCATCGTGGCGATGCGGATCTTCTGTGCAGTGGTGAAGAAGGCGTTGACGAACTGCTCACCCTCGCGGAGCGTGGATTCGATGATCGAGAATGGACGGATCGTCTGCCGTGATGTCCCCTGGGACGCCTGAGATGATGACTGAACGGACGCGGAGGGGGGGGTAAGCGTGGAGTTCTGTGACATGAGCAACCTTGCACAATGGCCTGGGCGTGTGCACGGATGTGCACGGAGCCCGAAAAGCCGGATCGGCGAGTCCTCTCGCCGCGGGGATCACTGGTTGGGGAAGGCCCCGAAACGTCGGGCAGCGGTGGGAGTCTGCGGTCAGGCTCAGAACGAGCCTGAAAACAAGAAGGGCCCGGCGGAAGCGTCCGTCGGGCCTTGGCAAGTTCGCCGTTTTCGCTGGATTTCAGCGGAAATGACGCTGTTTGCACGCCCGAATCATCGGAACACGACCGCCGCGGAGTTTGTCCGCGAGGCTGTGTTTGGATTTGCGTGCAGTCGTCGGCATCGTGAGCAGTATTGAAGTACCGGTGGAATCCCAAGTCAAACATGTAAGCCCGGATCACATCGATGGGGTGTACGCCCCGTCACGCTTCGCCGTGTTCAAGCGGCTTCAGTAACTCGTCATTCAATCGTCTCGCAGGGAACGGACGCACGGGACTTTCGAGTGCACACGAGTAAACTCACCGCATCGCATGCCGCGGAGTTGGTGATGAGCATGTCGAGGAGCCCACCGTGAGCAAGTACAGAATCGCATGGATGCCCGGCGACGGGATTGGTCAGGACGTCATGGACGCGGCACGCATTGTCCTCGACGCGATGAAACTCGACGCGGAGTACGTCCACTGCGACATCGGCTGGGAGTTCTGGTGCAAGGAGGCCAATGCACTCCCGGATCGCACGGTCGAGGCGCTCAGGGGGACGACCTGCGCGCTGTTTGGTGCGGTTACCAGCAAGCCGCAGGACGATGCGAAGCTTGAGCTTGCGCCCGAGCTTCGTGCGAAGAACCCCGTGTACTTCAGCCCGATCGTCAAGCTCCGGCAGATGTTCAATCTGCACACCAATATCCGTCCGTGCAAGAGCTTTCCCGGCAACCCGCTCAACTATCGCGGCACGCTACTTGCCAACCCCGGCGGCAACGAGTTGGCGATCGACCACGTCGTGTTCCGCGAGAACACCGAGGGAATGTACGGCGGGGTCGAGTTTTTCCCGCTCCCGCAGGGCGTGTATGACGCGCTGTGCGCCAACCCCAAGATGAAGCCGTGGAAGGAAAAGGGCCTCGACAGCGTGGCGCTCTCGACACGCATCGTGAGCATCCAGGGGTGCACGAACATCTGCAGGCAGGCGTTCGAGCACGCACGAAAGACGGGCAGGAAGCGGGTGACGCTGGTTGAAAAGCCCAATGTGCTGCGCGAGACCGGCGGCCTGATGACCCGCATCTTCCGCGCGATGGCCGAGGAGTACGCCAAGCCTGAGATGGGGGGCATCCGGGGGGACGAGGCGAACATCGACGCCATCTGCATGTGGATGTTCAAGAATCCGCAGGACTACCAGGTGCTCGTCGCGGAGAACATGTTCGGCGACATCGTGAGCGACCTCTGTGCGGGGCTGGTGGGCGGGCTGGGCTTCGCACCGTCCGCAAATGTCGGCGACACGTATGCAGTGTTTGAGCCGACGCACGGCAGCGCACCCAAGTACGCCGGCCAGTACAAGGTCAATCCCATCGCGATGGTCCTCACCGCGAAGATGATGCTCGACTGGCTCGGCGAGAAGGAACGGGCGTCGCGCCTCGAAGCCGCGGTTGCACGCGTGATCGCCGAGGGCAAGGTGAAAACCTACGACATGGGCGGGAAGGACAGCACCCTCGATGTGGCGAGGGAGATCGCACGCCTCGCGACGGCGTGATTGCCTTTGCGTGATTCTCTGAAGGGAACCACGAAAGAGGGCGCGTTTCGCGGCGGATTGCCATGGTGAAGCACGCCCTCGCGTTCTGCATCGATTCATGGGCGTTGCCGGTGCGAGCGATTGAGCAGCCCGGCCCTGCTTAACCGCGGCGCGTCACCGACTTCCTGCCTGCCACAGTGCTCCCCCGCGCCTTCTTTGTGATCTTCTTCTTCGCGGCGGGCTTCTTCTTTCCCGCCGTCATCACCTTGCCGCCCGACAGCGCGATCGCCCCTGCACGCTCGATCACGTGCCCGCACTGCTTGCAGGTCCTGATCTCTTCCGGACCGCCCCAGAAGTTCTCCATGATGATGCGAAGGTCCTCGTCGATCCGCTTGAGCACCCAGCGTGCATCGTGGACCAGGTGATCGCACTGCGGGCAGTACCACTGCAGGCCGTCCTTGTGCGGATTGCCGTCGGCATCCAGTCCTCTTGGAAACTCGACGATCATCCCGACTGTTCCCGCCGGACGCTGCGGGCGGTGGGGGATCCAGCGGGGAAGGAGAAAGAGCTCTCCCTCCTTCACCACGATGTCGTGCGGCGGCGATCCATCCAGAGGCCGGACCCGCACCGCGATGTCGCCCTTGACCTGGTAGAACAGCTCTTCGGTCGGGTTCACGTGAAAATCATTGCGCGTGTTGGGCCCTCCCGAGACAAACAGGATCATGTCCTGACTCGTGTTGTAGAGCTGCTTGTTGCTCACGGGAGGGACCAGGTTGTTCCGGTTGGCGCTGATCCACTTCTGGAGGTGGACCGTGCCGAGCATGTCGCCATCACCCGGGGGCGCGGCGGAAGTCCCGCGCGTGGAAGTCGATGTGCGTCCCTTGCGTGTGCGTGGTGTAGCCATGCCCCAGCATAGAGCGCTGTGAGGGGTCCGAGATCGTGGCAAACCCTGGCCTGCAAGAAAAACCTGATATACGCACGGGGTTATCGCGGTGCGGATGTTCTTGACGAGCCCTGACGGGGGTGGGTACGCTCGCAGCGGCTTGTATCATGAGCACAAGCCAGCCCGGGACACGCGTCTCTCGTCCGCGGTCCAGAGGCCGAGCCGTCATTGAGGCGGCTCTCACGGGGGTATGCACGTGCAATTGAAATCCCAGTTCGGGTATGAATCGTGGATTGCGCCGTTACTGATCGCGATCATCAGCGGTTTCATCGCAAGTAAGCCCGTCCTCTCTCCTGCAAGCCGCAGCCCCAGCGCGACCGCGGCGAGCGTGGTCAAGGAGCACTTTGGACCGACCGAGCTGGTGCTTGCACGTGCATGGGAGGATCCGCTCCTGGCGGTGAGCGAAGACCTTGGCGATAGCAAACCCGATCTTGCAAAGACGGTGCAGGCGCGGAAGGGTGAGATTTCGCTGGCCACGCTTGATCGTCTCAAGCCGGAGAAGGCCGCCCCTCCGGCCGCTTCCCTCCTGGTCGTCCTCCAGGTGCTGCCGGGAGGACCGGGCCTGGAGGATGAGGAAAGCCGCAGGCAGTTCCGGCTGGCGAGCACGCTGGCGATGCAGCGCTGCGGCTATGAGCCCCAGACGCCCGGGCTGATCCGCTTGACGGTGCAGGCGCCGGTTCGCGGCGGGCTTGGCAGGTTCATCGCCGCGCAGTGGTTTGCAAGATCGGCAACTTCCAAGGCCCTCTTGGTCTTTGTTCCCGACGTCCTGCTCGACCAGGGCAGGGGCCTTGCACGCGTGACGGACATCGGTGGAATTGTCCAGGAGCAGAGCGGATTTGCCGCCAACGACACCACGTTCATCGTGCTCCGATTGAGTTCGGGTGAATTGATCGAAGACCTTGCCGAGTGTGCGGTGACGCCGGCTCCGCTCCATCAGAAGTGGAAGGTGGTGAATGCCGGTTCGACGGTTCCCCTCGAGGATGTATTCGGCGCCGCGGGGGAGCGAGTGCAGCTTGCGGGGGCCAATGCCAGGGAAGCCCTGACTTTGGCTCAAAGGCACATGCTCGCGCGGGAAAATCGCGCAAGCCAGGGCGGATCCGCGACCATGCTGGCCTCGCTGAACGGGTGGGAGATCGGCCGGGTGATGGGATCGGACCAGCTTCTCAGCGACCTACTCTTTCGGGAACTGGAACTCAGGAGGCGGGGCCCGAGCCTGGCGGGCAATGCGGTGGCGGTATTGTGCGAATCCGACAGCACGTACGGCCGCAAATTCGCGGAGCAGATTCGACAGACCCAGGTCGGCGACCGGGTGGCGCTGTTTCACTTCCAGAGCGGCCTGGACATCGCGCCCCGCAGCCAGCAGGGGCGGGAAGCGTACCTCAAGCACCGGGCCGAGGCAGAGCAGATGAGCCGCAGCGGCGTCACTTCTCCAACAGCGCCGCTGGGTCCTCGCGGCGTCGATTATGTCTACCGCCAGCTCGCGGCATGGGAGAACGAGCTTGGGCAGCAAGGCAACGACCTTTCCGCGGTGATCCTCTTTGCTTACGACCATTACGACAAGCGTCCGCTCGTCCAGTTGGTCAGGAGTCGATTCCCCGATGCGCTGATACTCACGGCGGACATGCACGCGCTCATGACCGATCCGGCGGACTTTGAGACGATGCGCAACGTGGTGGTGGCGACGCACCTGGGGCTTCGGGCGGGGAAAGTGGCGCAGGACGGGCTCCCTCCGTTCCGCTCGTGCTATCAGACGGCCACCTTTCTCGGCCTGATCCAGGTGATTCCATCGAGGGGCAGCGCGGATGTCGAACTCGACAAGGCCCGGGCGGCGATGGGGGCTTCCGCGCCGGGCGGCAGCGTGTACGAGATCGGGCGCGAGGGGGGCGTTCCCGTCTCCGGGCCTGAGGGTGCGGCCGACTGGGCGTACTACCCGAGTTTTCAGGTCGACACGTACAAGATCTCGACGGGGGCGCTGGCGGTCATGTTCGGGATGCTCTTGATCGCGATGGCGTGGTGCACACGGCGATCGCGCAGGCCGTACGGAGCCTGGACCCTCTATGTCCCGGTCGTTCTCATGATGGGGATGATGTGCTTTGTGTACCCCATGCGGGCCGGGCTGAGCAGCGTCTCTCCCGACCTGATGGTGATCACGACGTTCTCGATCCTGCTCCTGGCGGTGATCTATTTCCAGCAGCTGCGCGAGCCCTCGTTCCGCCGGACGCTGCTTGCACTCTCGCCCGTGGCGATCGTGGTGTTCGCGTACCTCTCGATCTCCGCCGACACGGCGACTCGCGTCGCGGGGGGGATCATCGGGGGGATCGGGCTGGTGGTCTTCCTGTGCCTGGCGCTCACGCTCGATCGCAACGGGCGCATCGCCGGGAAGGCCTCTGCCCACGAGGACATGTCGCGTCTGACCACGCAGATGATCCGCATCTGCATCATCAGCGGAGCGCTGATCTTTGTGTTCATGCTCATCCGCGGCGGGGGACCGCAGCTTGGTGAACCCTGGGGATGGCTCGACGGCGTCAGCGCATGGCCCTCGGAGATGATCCGGATTCTTGCCCTGACGGTCGCGTGCATATTCATCGTGCGGTGTGCACACTGCGTCGGCCGTTCGCTCTACGAGGAAGTCGCGTGCATGCCGGCGGTTCCGCTCCGGCTCGGGTCTCGAACCGGAAGCAGCGACGCACATTCGCCGATGGGCGAGAAGAGCGCCGGTGTGCACATGGAGCACCGCGCAACGCAATGGTCCCAACGTCTGCGTGCGGTGCCCGGGTGGTTTGTCGGAAAGTACACCGACGCGCGAACCGCGATCGAGAACTCGATCATCGCCACGTGGGGTTGTCCTTACAACACGCACGGGCGGGTCGAAGTCGGTGAACTGCTTTCCATGCTCCGCCAGCGGACGCAGACGCCCGCCGTCACGATCCGGCTCGCCCTGCTTTCGCTGGTGGTCTCGACGATCGTGGTCGGATGCCTGATCTCGCTCGACGTTCCCCACGCACCCATCCGCGGGCGGGGCGCCTTCCTGGTGCACGCCGGCGTCATGATCGCGCTTGGGGTTGCGCTCAACTTCCTGGTGCTCCAGGTCCTGGACGCGGGCAATCTCTGCAATCGATTTGTCGGCCTGCTCAACGCGGGGCATTCGCGCTGGCCCGACGAGCGTCGGGCGATGGCGGCGTCGGAATCGGGGCTTCCGCTCGAACAGATTGATTCGCTGCTGGATATCACCGCGGTGGCGCGCGCCACGGCGCGGGTGAACGCGATGGTCTATTACCCGATGATCGTGATCGTGATCTCGGCGGCGGCGTGGCATTCCAGGATCGATGCCTGGCCCATGAGCAGCGTCCTGGTCGTGCTCTACGGGCTCAGCGCCGTGGCCTGCGTCGCGGTGGGTTGGGCGATGCGGCGGGGAGCAGAACGCCTGCGTGCGAGCGAGATCCAGCGACTGCGGTATGAGCTCAACCGCCTTGACAGTCTCGATGAATCTCTTGCGAGGGATGTGGCGGATGCCAGGAAGCCCTGCGTCGAACTCGAGATCAAGTTCGGCAGGAAGTGGTACGTCGAATCCATCACCACGCCGGAGACGCACGCCGATCGAACCGATGTCCTGGCGATCGGCAACCAGACCGCCCTGGCGATCGCGCAGACCATCACCGTGGTCACGGGAGAGGCCAAGCCCGGAGACCCGGCGCAGATCCCCGAACCCTCCGATTTCAGCCTGCGGTTCCGCAGGACCGACCAGGCGACGCTTGTCTACAGCGATGGCCGCCAAGTCGAGCCCCCCCAGGCACAGTTGATCGCCGCGTCGCTCCGAACGGCAAGCACCACCGCCGACCGCGTCAAAAGAATGGAGACCACCAAGGCACGCCACCGCACCCGCATCGAATCGATGATCGCCCAGATTCAATCGATCAGCCAGGGATCATTCGGTCCCTGGAGCGCTGATCCGGTCATGCGAGCCGTTGTTTTCCCGCTGGTCGGCATTCTTTCTGTCCGGTTTGCCGAGTGGGTCGGCCTGGTTTTCCGGGGAACATGACAGGTCCGGCGCGGGGGGTGGGTAGACTCGGACGCGCGGGTCTGGTATACCCTTGTGCACGCGGTGGGAGGCCGCGACAGGGGACATGCCATGCGAACCACGGGACAGTGGGTTCGAAGCATCTCGGCCATTGTCGTTCTCCTCAGCGCCATCGTCGTCGCGGCCTATGCGATCACCGGCGGCTGGGATCGGGCCGCGGTGAAGCTCGAAGCGCCGCGCAAGGTCACGCTCTATACCAGTGTCGATGATCCGATCGCCCGAGCTGTCGCCGAGCGGTTCCGCGTCGACATGGGGATCATCGTCGAGATCGTCGGCGACACCGAGGCGACCAAGACCACCGGGCTGGTGATGCGGCTGGAGTCTGAGAAGGATGCCCCCCGGGCCGACGTCTGGTGGTCGAGCGAGCCGGTGGGCACGATCCGCCTCGCTCGCCAGGGCATTCTCGAACCGATGACCTCGCCGCCTTTCAATGTCGATACCAAGGAGGCGTGGCCGGCCGAGTACAAGGCCGCCGACGGCACATGGCACGCCATCGCCCTGCGGGCACGCGCGATCGCCTTCAACACCAAGTGGGTGACACAGCGGGAAGCGCCGCGATCCCTGACCGACCTCCTGAACCCCCGGTGGAAAGGGCGCGTGGGCCTGGCGCGGCCGCAGTTCGGGACGACCCGGACGCACATGGCGGCCATCCTGAGCCTGCACGGTCCCGACGCCCTGCGGTCGTGGTTGGAAGGCCTGAAGGCCAACCAGGTCCGGCTGTACGACGGCAACTCGGCCGTGGCCCGGGGGCTTGGGATGGGTGAGATCGATATCGGCCTGACCGACACGGACGATGTCTGGGCGGCCCAAAGGAACGTCTGGCCTGTCGCACTCAACTACGAGCGGCACGACGGCATGACCTCCACGGCGGGCAAGGAAGCCCCCGGTGGCGCGATCCGGCAGGCGGGTTCCAGCACCGCGGGGATGCAGAGCCTCGGCCCGCTTGCGATTCCCAACACGGTGTCGATCGTCAAGGGTTCGCCCCATCCGCGTGAGGCCCGGCTTTTGGCCGAGTACCTGCTCTCGGAAGCGACCGAACGGATGCTCTTGGAGATGGAGCAGCACACGGTCCCGGTCCGGCCGTGGCTGATGCAATCTGAGTCCAGCAAGCAGTACGAGATCCCCAGCCCCGCCCGCGTCGATTGGGAAAAGATCGCAGACTCGGTTCCGGAGGCGATAAAGATCTGCGAGCAGGTCCTGGGAGGATGAATCCGGGAGGCTCAAGGTTCCGCGGG
This sequence comes from Phycisphaerales bacterium, assembly GCA_035298585.1. Classification (GTDB taxonomy): domain Bacteria; phylum Planctomycetota; class Phycisphaerae; order Phycisphaerales; family UBA1924; genus JAEUJB01. Next base: position 862 of record DATGXW010000078.1, on the reverse strand, counting down.
CGACCTCGATGTTTCGGGATTTGCGGGTGATTCCGCTTCTCAACGCCGTTCGCTTGGCCGCACTGTGGAATTCCTTCGAGGCTGCCTAGCCTTCCCTTCCTCCCGCGACCAGCGAGGGGAAAAGGAAGTCATCATGCCGCACTTTGCCAATATTCTCGAAGCCGTCGGCCGCACACCCCTCGTGAAGCTCAACAAGGTCGTGGGGCCCGAAGACGCGACCGTCCTGGTCAAGTGCGAGTACATGAACCCGACCGGCTCCATCAAGGACCGGATGGCGGTGCACATCCTCAACGAGGCCGAGAAGGCCGGGATCATCAAGCCCGGCGGAACCATCGTCGAGAACACCTCGGGCAACACCGGCCAGGGTGTGGCGATGTGGGCGGCGGTGAAGGGATACCGCTGCGTCTTCACGATGCCGGACAAGATGAGCATCGAGAAGGTGAACATGCTCAAGGGATTCGGGGCCGAGGTCGTGATTACCCCGACCGACGTTCCCGGCGACAGTCCTCAGCACTATGTCGAGACCGCCAAACGGATCGCGCGCGAGACGCCCAACGCGTTTTACGTGAACCAGTATCACAACCCGCATAACCCCGATGCACACGAGCTTTCGACGGGCCCTGAGATCTGGTCCGACACCGGCGGTAAGCTGGATGTGGTGATCGCTGGCGCCGGCACGGGCGGCACGATCTCGGGCATCGGCCGATTCATGAAGAAGAAGGCCCCGCACGTCAAGGTCGTGGGCGTCGACCCCATCGGCTCGATCCACTATCACTACTTCTACACCAAGACGATGCCGACCCCGCACGTCTACAAGGTCGAGGGCGTGGGCGAGGACATCCTCTGCCAGGCGATGGATTAC
>DATGXW010000077.1:0-38726 GCA_035298585.1 Phycisphaerales bacterium | reverse complement strand
TTCCAATGGCTGAGGGGAACAGCGGTGTCCTGGTTCGCGTCGGTGTCCTGGTCGCCATCCTGGGCGCACTGGGCGGGTATGTGTACTTCAAGCAGTCACAGCCCCCGCGCGGCGGCAATCTCATGCAGATCGTCACCGAGGACTCCGCCGGCATCATCGCGGAGGGCAAGTCGCTCGATGAGGTCAAGAAGCTCTTCCGCCACGATCAGCCCGTCGAGGGTGAACCGGGCGTGTGGCTCTTTGATTTCAGCAAGATCGACCCGCAGAACACCGCCAAGATCGAGGTCGTCGTGCGCGGCAACAAGGTCGTCAGCATGCGCGAGTTTGACGGACGCATCCCGACCCCCAAGGTCGCTCCCCCCGCCGAGAACCAGCCCGCCGAGGAGCCGACCGAGGAACCCAGCCAATCGCCGGCCGACGCTTCAGGTTCAGCGCCCACCGACCAGAAGCCCTCGGGCGCTCCCGCCGGGGGCGGTTGACCCGCTTTCGGCTGGCAGGATTCAGGCCACGTGCACACGACCATGCCCGCAACCGCCGCAGAGTCGACCACCTCCGCTCCTTCGCCCCTGCGCGGCATCGCGGCGATCCGCATGGCGGCGATGGACATCAAGCTGTCGCACACGGTCTTTGCACTCCCGTTCGCGGTGCTCGGTGCTTTCCTCGCCCGCGATCCACAGACGCCGTGGAGCCGGTTTGGCGTCCAGCTCCTGCTCATCCTCGTGTGCATGGTCTTCGGCCGTACCTGGGCGATGCTCGTCAACCGCATCGCCGATCAGCACATCGATGCTTCCAACCCCAGGACAGCGCGCCGAGCCTTCGCCGCTGGAAAGCTCTCGAACACGTTTGGCGCGGCCGCGCTTGGCGTGTGTGCCCTGGGCTTTGTCGCGGGTGCCTCGGGCTTCTGGTTCCACACCCAGAATCCCTGGCCTCTGATTCTCTCCCTTCCCGTCCTCGCCTACCTCGGGGGCTACTCGTTCACAAAGCGGTTCACGTGGCTCTGCCATCTCTACCTGGGGGTCGCGCTCTCGATCTCCCCGGTCGCCGCGGCGCTGGCGATCAACCCGTCCTCTCTCTCGGCGACGCCCGCCATCTGGTGGCTTATGGCGATGATCGCCCCCTGGGTCGCGGGGTTTGACATCATCTACGCACTGCAGGATGTCGAGATCGATCGGGCCGCGGGGCTGTGGAGCGTGCCTTCGCGCCTGGGCGTCACGCGTGCGATCTGGATCAGCCGACTGCTGCACATCGCGGCGTTCGCCTCGCTCGCGGCGGGATTGCGCTCTGAACCGCGCTTCGGCCCGCTCTTTGGCGCGGCGGTGGCGCTCGTGGGCCTGCTGCTCATCACCGAGCACGCGGTGCTGGCCCGGCGGGGCAAGGCCGGGCTTGAGATGGCCTTCTTCACGCTCAACGGCATCGTGAGCTGCGTCCTGGGCATCGCCGGCTGCACCGACCTGTTCCTCTGATCCAAAGACCAGAGGAACAGGCGACAGAAGCCGCGGGCTCGCCGCGCGACAGGATACTGTCTCGTTCACGCCCCTGGCGTGGTGGGAGCATCATCGATGAACACCGCCTTCTACAGCACCAAGCGCTACGAGCGGCCGTTCTTTGAAGCTCGCGCGGTCGAGCTTGGCCAGTCCATCCGCTTCCTGGACGCCCCGGCTTCCGCCGCAACCGCCCCACTGGCCCGCGGATGCCGCGCCGCGTGCGTCTTTGTCAACGACACGCTCGACGCCGCCGCGCTGCGAGCCATGAAGGACGAGGGCGTCGAATTGCTCGCGCTCCGCTCGGCCGGGTTCAACCACGTCGACGTCACCGAGGCCGCCCGCCTGGGCATCACGGTCGCGCGCGTTCCCGCCTATTCACCCCACGCCGTCGCCGAGCACGCCGTCGCGCTCATTCTCACGCTCAACCGCCACACCCACCGCGCCTACAACCGCGTCCGCGAGCACGACTTCTCGATCGACGGGCTGATGGGCTTTGACGTTCACCGCAAGACCGTCGTGTGCATCGGCACCGGCAAGATCGGCGCGTGCTTCGCCCGGATCATGCTGGGGTTTGGATGCAAGGTCCTGGCGGTTGATCCCTGCCCCGCGCAGGAACTGCTCCAGTTGGGCGTTGAGTACGTGTCTCTCGATGACGCCGCGCCACGTGCGGACATCCTCGCCCTCCACTGCCCGCTCGTTGCCTCCACGCGGCACTTGATCAACGCCTCGGTGCTCGCTCGACTCAAGCCCGGCGCGATGCTCATCAACACCAGCCGCGGCGGGCTGGTCGACACCGTCGCGCTGATCGCGGCGCTCAAGCAGCGCCGGCTGGGCGGCGTCGGGCTCGACGTCTACGAGGAAGAAGCCGACCTGTTTTTCCGGGATCTCTCCGAGGAGGTCATCGGGGACGACGTCTTTGCGCGTCTATTGACTTTTCCCAACGTGCTTGTGACCGCACACCAGGCCTTCTTCACGAGAGAGGCGATCCAGGGGATCACCGACACGACGATGGAGAACATCATCGCCTTCGATCGCGGGGGACCCGCGGCCATCGGTTCAGAGAACCTCGTGAAGCTCGGTTGACACGGTCAAGAACCCGTCGCTCGCCCGGTTCACATCCCCCTGAGAATCTTGAGCAGGAGCGCGTTCTGTGCGTGCATCCGGTTCTCGGCCTGGTCGTACACCACCGACGACGGCGCATCGATCACCTCGTCGGTGACTTCGACGCCCCGCTGCGCAGGCAGGCAGTGCATGAACAGCGAGGGTTTCGCCAGACCGCGCGAGGCGATCGCCATCAGCGCCGCGTTCACCTGGTATGGCCGGAACGCCGCGGCACGCTTCCCGCCCTCGTCGGCCTGGCCCATCGAGACCCACACGTCGGTGTAGACCGCGTCGTGCCCGGCGACCGCCTGGATGTCGCTCGAAAGCGTGAGCGTGGCGCCCGATGCACGCGCGAACGCCTCGCACTGGGCCGTCACATCCGCCGCGGGCGCATACCCCGCGGGCGTCACGACCGTCATGTCGACGCCCAGAAGCGCGGCGCAGTGCATCAGCGAGTGACAGACGTTGTTCCCGTCACCCACAAACGCGAGTCTCCGGCCGCGCAGCTCCCCGAACTTCTCCCGCAGCGTGAAGAGGTCCGCCAGCGCCTGGCACGGATGGAATCGATCCGACAGCGCGTTCACGACCGGCACGCCCGCGTGCAGCGCCAGATCTTCCAGCGCACGCTGGCTGTAGACCCGGGCGACGATGCACTGCACCCACCGCTCGAGGTTCTTGCCGTAGTCCCTGATGCTCTCGCGCTCGCCGAGCCTTGAGCCCGATTGATCGAGGTACACCGGGTTCCCCCCCAGGCCGCGGATCCCGACCTCGAACGTGACCTTCGTCCGCAGCGAGGGCTTCTCAAAGATCAGGATCGCGCTGATCCCCGCCAGGCTCTGACGGAACGCGCCCACGTCGGCCTTGACGCGCGCCGCGAGATCGAAGATCGATCGCACCTGCGCGGCGTCGAGCGTCGAGATGGTCAGAATATCAGCGCCAACCAGCGATGAGGGGCCCGTGGACATCGTCAGCTCCGGCATGGGACAGCCCGTCCCATCTCTGTGCGGGAAACGGAAACGATAGAAGGAGTCCAAGGGCTTGTCAGCCCATGCAGGTGAGGATTCACCGCCCCCCGCGCTCTCGCCCAGGTGCAGGCCGCACGCTCCCGGTCGCCGCTCCAGACATCACCCGGGCTGAACAGCCGTCCCCGAGGCTTCACCCCTGCACCAGCTCTCAAGTGCGGCAGGGCCGGCCCCCGAGAGAATGACCACGGGCGCACCGATCCGCGTCGCGGTCTGCGCCGCGGCCCGGGCCTTGACGATCATCCCGCCGGTGATCTCCCCCGAGGTGATCCTCGATTCGATTCCCCGGAGGTCGATCGTGGGGATCAATCGCTTCTGTCCATCGAGAATGCCAGGCACATCGGTCATCAGCACGAGCGAAGACGCGCCAACCGCACGCGCGACGCCCGCCGCCGCATCGTCGGCGTTGATGTTCAGGAACCCGTCCCGATCGATCCCGATCGAGCTCAGCACCGGGAGAAACCCGGCCTTCAGAAGCACAGAGAGCAGGCCCCGCTCTCCGGCCGATCCTTCCACGACGTCCCCCACGCGGCCGGGATCAAAGGCATACCGCGTCGTCTTGGCGGTCGTGATCGCGTCGCCATCTCCGAGGCACAACCCGACCGCGCGCCCGCCGATGCGATGGAACTGGGCGATGATGGACTTGTTCACACGTCCCGCCAGCACCGAGACGATCTCGTCGAGCTGCTCGGGCGGGGTGATCCGGATCCCCTCCTGGCGGTCGGTCTTCATGCCCAGGCGGTCGAGGTGGCGGTCGACCGCCTTGCCGCCCCCGTGGACCACCACGACGCCCCCGGGGTGCTGCACATGCAGTTGGGAGACCGCCTTCCAGAGCCCGGGCGCGGTGGCGGCATCCTCGACCATGGTCCCCCCGACCTTGATGACGATGGGGCCCGTGTGCACGCCTTGGTTCATCGCGCCACCTCGCTCGTGGACACCCCGCCGAGAAGCCCGGTTGTTTCGGGGTATCCGAATCGTGCATTGAAGCACTGGACGGCCTGCCCCGCAGCCCCCTTGACCAGGTTGTCGATCGCGCTCACCACGATCGCGTGGTTGTTCGCGGCGTCCACCGCCAGCGCGATGTCGCAGAAGTTGGTCCCGCGCACGTCGGCGACCGAAGGCCAGCTCCCCGCCGGAAGCAGGCGGATGAAGGGCTCATTCCCGTACGCACGGCGATAAATCTCCCGCAGCAAAGGCTCGGTCGTCCCCGGCGCGAGGTCCACGTGGATCGTCGAGAGAATGCCCCGGTCGTACGCCCCAAGGTGCGGGGTGAAGACCGTGGAAACGCCCGCGTACGCGTCGATCTCGGGCTGGTGGCGATGCTTGAAAACGTTGTACGGCTGCAGGCTGACCTCGCAGAAGAGGCTTTTGAGCGCGGGAGACCGGCCCGCGCCGCTGACCCCGCTGGTCGAATCCACGATCGGCCGCCGACCGCGCTCGATCACCCCCGCCCCGGCCAGCGGCGCCAGCGGCAGGATCGCCGACGTCGGATAGCACCCCGGCACCGCGATCAGCATCGCGCCCGGGAGCGACTCTCGAAAAAGCTCCGGCAGGCCGTACGGCGAATCCTTCAGCACACCCGGTGCATGGTGCTCAAAACCGTAATGCTTGGGGTACAGCCCCGGCTCCTTCAGGCGAAAGGCCGCCGAAAGATCCAGCACCACGATCCCCGCCGCCGCAAGTTCAGGTCCAAGGTCCATGCTCGCCTCGTGCGGCGTCGCGAGAAATGCCGCGTCGGGTGAAAGCGCCTTGATCGCCTCGACGGTGCCCGCCGAGAGCGGCAGTGTGCATCGCCCCCGGAATCGCGGGAACACCTCGTCGATCGTCTGGACACGATCACCGGTGGAACGACCCGCCGACCCGAAGAGCCCCACCACTTCCGCGTCCGGATGGCCAAGCAGAATCGACAGCGCTTCCGCACCGCCGTACCCGCTCGCACCGACAATGACGACCCGCTTCTTCACGGCATGCTCCGCGGCGGGAATCCACCCCCGCGGCCGTGCTCAGGCGGCGGCGCGGCGAACGTGGCTCCTGCCACGGGGATGATAGGAATCACGCCGCGAAATGCACGCCGAGCAACGCACCCGATCAGAGCTCAAAGTTCAGCACCTGATTCAGCGGCTTGCGCGCGATCACGGGCACCGTCGCATCATCCGCCGGATACCCGACCGGCAGCAGCAGGAAGGGACGCTCATACTCCGGCCGGTGCAGGATCCGCCCCAGGAAGCCCATCGGGCTGGGTGTGTGCGTCAACGTCACAAGCCCCGCCTGGTGGATCGCCGTGATCAGCATCCCCGTCGCGATTCCCACCGACTCGTTGACGTAATAGACGCCCGCGTGCTCCATCGCACTCCCCGGCACGGATTTGAGCAGCTTGAAGACCACGATAAGCCAGGGCGCAACCTCCAGAAACGGCTTCGATGCGTCCGTTCCCAGTGGCGCCAGGTCCGCAAGCCACTGCGGCGTCGCTCGCCGCTCGTAAAACGCTCGCTCCTCTTCCTCCGCCGCCATGCGGATCTGCCGCTTGATCTCCGGGTTCGAGATCGCGACAAACCGCCACGGCTGCTTGTTCGCGCCCGAAGGCGCCGTCGCCGCCGTCGAAACCAGCGTCTGGATCAATTGCTCCGATACCGGACGATCCGAGAACGAACGGATCGATCGACGCCGGCGCATCACCTCCAGGAACTCATCCGCCGCCTCCTGCGGCGGCTTCCCAGGGTTATAAGGGACGTACGGCGCGTGTTCATGCACAGGCCCGCGCGGAACTTCATCCCCGTGTGCACCCTGGCCTCCACCTGTCACGGCATCCTGTTGATCCAACATCACTCTCCGGAATGACATGTGCGTCGGACTATAACCCGCATGGGCGCGATTTCGAAGCACATTTGCCCGGTTCACGAACAAGCACGCCCCACTGCAATCCCGAGATTCCGTGTGCGTTGACCACTTCGGCGGCCCGACGACGGATTTCGGCCTGCCGCGCATCTTGGATGTTCATTCCCCGCAGAAGCGCCCCCAGAATGACTTTGGGTGGGGCGCCGGTGCTCTATGCAGCTTGGACGCTCCAACATTCTCAAGACCTGCGCTGCGGCGATGATGATCTTCGCCGTCGGCGGGATGAAGGTCGCCGCCGACGCCACCGCCGGCCTCATCCAGTCCAACCGCCATTGGCTCGGCGGGTGGGCCGTACAGGCCGGGCACGACACGTTTGAATCATTCGCCGCAGGCCACTCGTGGATGCACTGGGCACGGGCTCCTCTTGCGATCGCCCTGTTGTCGACCCCTCTCGACGAAAGCACCGATCAGCGGGGTCCCCTTGCAGGCCCCGACGTCCAGCTTGCGGAGTCTGAGGGTCGAGCGATCGAACCTGACCTGGTTCCACAGATCACCAAACGAGCCGTCACAGACTCAGCCCGGCTGGGCGTCACGGACTCAGCCGGACTGTTTGTTGAAGAAGTGCTGGCGTGCGTAGACAGCGCGGTGCACGATGCTGACCTTCAGGATGGGGACCCCGTTCCGGCCGACGTCAGCCTCGCATTCTGCGTTCCCGCGGGCGGTGACGACGAGGGTGATGTGCACACCGTGCATGTCCACGCGATCGTGATCTGCCGCACCACCAACGCTGAGGATGCTGGCCTGGTCCCGGGCTCCTTTCGGCGCGAGTCTCCGCGAATCCATGGGCTTCTCCGGCACGAATCGGTGGTGCCCGGCCGGATGATCCGCGTGAGGTCGTCGCCGGCCTTTTCCTTGCCGACGATCCCGCGTGAAGACCTTTCGACTTGAAACAACGACGGTCGTTCCCCGCCCGATCGAGGAGACGTTCGAGTTCTTCGCGGACGCGGGCAATCTGGAGGCGATCACGCCCCCGTGGCTGAACTTTGAGATCGTCACGCCCCGCCCGATCGACATGTCGGCGGGAACGCTTATTGACTATCGGCTCCGCCTTCACGGCATTCCGCTGCGCTGGAAAACCCGCATCGCGGCATGGGAACCGCCCTTTCGCTTCGTCGATGAACAGCTCTCCGGTCCCTACAGGCTGTGGCGGCACGAGCACATCTTTGAGAACGATCCCGCCGGATCGGGCGGCACCCGCATGACTGACCGTGTGGAGTACGCCTTTTTCGGGGGACCATTGACCCCCCTGGTCAACCGGATCTACGTCCGGCGTGATCTTGACCGCATCTTTGAGTTTCGAAGGACGATGCTTCTGAAGCTCCTTGCTCCGCGTCCGGAAGTTTCCGCCTCTTCCACGCGATGAAAGTGCGTTCGGGAGTCCTTCACATCCGGGTATCATCTCCGGGACAGCGCGGTCAAAGATCGCGCGTCCAAGGAGTTGCACACGATGCCCACCGTCGCAGTCATCCTCTCTGGTTGCGGATTCCTAGACGGCAGCGAGATCCACGAGGCGGTTTCATGCCTGGTCCACCTGGCGCGTCGGGGCATCTCGTACACATGCTTTGCGCCCGACATTGTGCAGGTCGATGTCATCAACCACGCGACGTCCAAGCCTGTCCATGAGACGCGCCGCGTCATGATCGAGGCCGCCCGCATCGCGCGGGGTCAGATCGCGCCGCTGGCGGAACTGCACACGGAACGGTTTGAAGGCCTGGTGATGCCGGGGGGCTTCGGCGCAGCCAAGAATCTCTCCACGTTCGCGACGCAGGGCGCTGACTGCACCGTGAACCCCGAGGTTTCTCGCGTGCTGAAAGAGTTCCGCGCTGCCGGCAAGCCCATGGCCCTGTGCTGCATCGCCCCCGCGATCGCGGCAAGGGTGTTCGGCAAGGGCTCGGGAGGCCCGGGATGCACACTGACCATCGGGAACGATGCGGGCACCGCGGCCGTGCTCGAGAAGATGGGCGCCACGCACGTTGACCGCGCCGTCACGCAGGCTCATGTTGACGCCGCAAACCGCCTCGTCACCACCCCGGCCTACATGTATCACGCGACTCCCTGGGAAGTTTTCCAGGGCGTGGGGGCGATGATCGACGAGTTGGCGGAGATGATCGGAAAGAAGTCGTAACAAACAAAATCCGTTCAGTGTCGAACGGCGCGTTCATCACCGAACTCGCCGGCGGGTTACACTTCGCCCGTTCGCCTGGGCATCAGACCGGCGTTCTCTCGCCGCCTGACCAACCCCTGGATCCATCTGGATGCTTGTTGCGCAAAGTCGGCCCCGGAATCTGGACTGGTTTCACGCCGGTCCCCTTCTGTTCGGTGACTGGGGAACCAGCCGCCTCTATGTCCTGGGTCTGGCGTTTTTTTACACGGGGCACGCCGCGGTCTGGTACCTGGGCGCGATGTCGATCGTCATGGCGGCGGTCGCCTGGGCGTACACCATCGTCTGCCGGGTCTTTCCCGAGGGTGGCGGCGTCTACACCTCCGCGCGCCAGCTCAGCCCGATTCTCTCGGTGATCGGCGCCACACTGCTTCTGTGTGATTACATCGTGACGGCGGCGCTCTCGACCGTCGAGGCCTTCAAGTACTTCGGGACTGACCCTGGGTGGATCGTGCCCCTCTCGGTCGTGGCCCTGATCCTGATCGGCATCGTGAACTGGTTCGGCGCGCGCAGCGCGGGGCGCTTTGCGCTCATCGTCGCCATGGCGACGCTGGTCGTCTCGATCATCATCCTGTGCCTGTGCTACCCCTTCTTCCGTGAAGGGCTCAGGACCATCTCGGGGGTTCATCCCTCGATGTCGTCGCCGTGGGATCGGTGGACGAGCCTGGTGGCGATCATGCTCGCGCTCTCGGGCGTCGAGGCGGTCTCCAACATGACCGGGCTGATGAAGCAGCCGGTCGAGAAGACCGCCCGCAAGACGATCTGGCCCGTGCTGATCGAAGTGGTGACGCTGAACCTGATCTTCGGGATCGCCTTCACGGGATTGCCGCACATGGTGGACCTGACGGTTCCCGACGCGGTTCAATACCACGCGCTGCACGACCCGGCGGCCCACGTGCCCCACGAGGTCGAGGAGTACCGCGACACGGCGATCAAGCAGCTCGCGATCGCCGCGGGGCAGGCGTCCTTCCTCGGCCAGACGGCGGGCTTCTACTTCGGCAAGGTCGCCGCCATCGCCTTCGGCCTCCTCCTGCTCTCGGCCTCGAACACCGCCGTGATGGCGATGGTCTCGGTCCTCTACTCGATGGGCCAGGACCGCGAGGTGCCCAAGATTTTCACCCGGCTCAACTACTCGGGAGTGCCCTGGGTAGGGCTGGTCATCTCCGTCATCACGTGCATTCTCACCGTCATCTTCAGCAACGGCAACACGCTGCTGCTCTACGACATGTACGCCGTGGGCGTCGTCGGGGCGATCACCATCAACATCGGCTGCTGCGTCGCCAACAAGCGCCTGGAGATCTCCAAGGCCCAGCGCGCCGGCCTCTTCGGCGTGGCGCTGGTGATGCTGCTGGTCGAGGTCACGATCATCGCGACCAAGCTGCACGCGACCTTCTTCGCGGCGGGCGTCGTCGGGTCGATCCTCATCATCCGCGCCTTCGTCACCGCCCAGCGCCGGCGGATCGCCCTGGGAGAGAAGCTCCCCGAGCCCGCGACGGGTTGGATCGCCGAGATCAAGGAGCAGCCCGTCAAGCTCGACGGCTCGCGTCCCCGGATCATGCTCGCCGCCAGAGGCAAGGATCAGTCCGAGTTCGCCGTCCACCTCGCCAAGCGCCGCAAGGCGGTCCTCTTCTCGGTCTACGTCAGGACGCTCCGGGTCATGGACCTGGCCCCGGGGCAGATCCCAAGCGTGGAGGACGATCCCGAAGCGCAGGTCGCGCTGGGAACCACGGCGGTGCTCGCACGCCAGGCGGGCGTCCCCTTCGTCCCGATCTACGTGACGGGCACGGACATCGCCCAGGAGATCCTCGACTACACCGTCACCTACGGGTGCGACACGCTCATCATGGGCAAGACCCGCCGGTGGATCTTCTCACGCAAGCTCTCCGGCGACGTCATCAGCGACGTCACCCGCTCGCTCCCCGACGGCGTCTCGCTGCTGATGCGTTCAAACTCGCCGTTCGAGCCGGATGCGCCGGATGTGGGGACCGAAGAACACGTGCGAGACACCGATGACCCGCCTGCCTCAGGTTGAGTGCTGAAATACCGTCTCCCTCCGGCAAACAACACGAATTGACCATTCTCCGGCGGCGGAAGGCGGTCGTCGATCAGTTGTTGGCCTTGCAGCCCAGGATCTTGTTCATGGCGTTGATCTGCTCATCCGCGCTGTCACGAATGCCATTGCCATCCTCGTCCGCACATCGATCCGTCGGCAGTGATGCCAGCCCGTACTCGCCTTCCAGAACCTCGAGCATCATGTCGGACATCGGCGTGATGTGATTTCCCGGAACCGTCGGATCCGCGTGCAGGCGGATCGTGCTCCAGTCCGCCGCGACCTGCACCGGGAACGTGAAGTAGATGATGGATCCGATCTGAACAAAGCCGATCAGATTGCTGGAGTTGCTGCTCAGCGTCAGAGCAACGCCGAGCGTGCCGCTGCCGTCCGCATCCACTTCGAGCTTGTTGTGTGCAAACGTCTTGTCCAGATCCATCTTCAGGGTCTGGCCCCACTTGCTGATGGTGAAACTGACGTTCGTCGGCAGCGCCACCGTCGCGATCCCGCTTGATGGGAAGCCCGGTACTGTCCGGGCGACCGCGATGGATCCGCTCACGGAAAGTCCCGAGATCTCTTCACCAAACCGCATGTCGAGCGTGGTTCCAGATGGAATCAGGTACTCGCACGACTGGAACGCCTGATTCCCCGTGGCGCTGACGACCGTCGCGGGAACCTCCCCCGTAACGACCGCTTCCACCGTTTCCTCGGATGCGGACCCGGTCGCCTCGGCATTCACGACCTGTTCACCCACGATGGCGACCGTGACGGGCACGCAGGCCGCATTGCTCCGCGCAAGCATCGCATCAAGATGCAGCCAGTCGTTGCGGCCCAGGGCGACCATCTCATTCAAGATCACGCCCCCCACCGGCTTGGGCTTGGGCTGCCAGATGTCGTGCAGTCGCTTGATGGCGTCCCGCAACAGCTCATCATCGGCATTGTCGCACGCGATCTGGGCCGCCAGGATGGCATCGTGCGAGCTTTGTACCTTTGAGTCAAGCTCGGTGAAGCACGCGCTCTGCTCGGAGGCGGGCTTGTTGCAACACGATGCGGTCCCCTGAGCGATGCGATTGGCGAGCAGTTGAATTTGAGAACACGCCTTCTTCTCGCAGCACGATTGCGCTCGAAGCACAAAGCCGCCCATCATTCCAAATCCAGACACCGCCACGAGGATCCGAACGATCGATAGTCCCCCAAAAGCGCGACACCACTGACCCCGGTAGCAGGACATACCAAACCCCTTTGTGAGATTCCCCAGAATCGCTGCATGACCACACGGTCAACATGCGTTGCACACGACCCTACCACGATCGACAAGCAGCAACAAGTATGTTACACAGCATTGGCTTCAAAGCTCGTATCTACACGAGGCGCATTGTTACGATGTATCCCTTTGCTGCCCCCGAGACGCCGCTTCTCGTGCTCAACTCGGGCACGCCGCACACCCGCCCTACACTCGCCCGAATGTCCCGCCAGAGCCCATTTTCAGGTGAAGACGACGTCTACGGCGGCGCTCCGATGGAGCCCGAGTTTCCCCCCGCGCCGGAGGAGCGCCCCGACCCCGTCCCCATGCTCCTCGAAGGCCTGACCGAGTCGCAGGCCAAGGCAGTCCAGGCGACCGAAGGGCCGATCCTCGTCCTCGCCGCCGCAGGCTCGGGCAAGACCCGGGTCATCACCCGTCGCATCGCCTTCCTCATCGCCTGCGGAGTTCCGCCCTGGTCGATCATGGCCCTGACCTTCACCAACAAGGCCGCCGGCGAGATGCGTGAGCGCGTCATGAAGCTCACCTCCGACATCCTCGGCCTCCCGGAATCAACCGCACGCGGGCTGACGGTCACCACCTTCCACTCCCTGTGTGCACGTCTCCTCCGCCGCTTCGCCGAGCCCGCGGGCCTCAAGCCTGACTTCACGATCTACGACTCCTCCGACCAGGTCTCGTTGGTCAAGAAGACCATCGAGAGCCTCCAGCTCTCAACCAGCAACTGGCCTGCACGCTCGGTCCTGGGTGCGATCTCGGCCGCCAAGAACCAGCTCCTGGATGCCGAGGCGTTCGCAGCGCGTGCACACGACTTCTACAGCAAGACCATCGCCAAGATCTACACCGCCTACGACAAGGCGATGCGGACCGCCGGCGCGGTCGACTTTGATGACCTGCTCGTGCTCACCGCCAAGACGCTCAAGAACGACGCCTCGGTGCGCGAGGAGTGCCGCCGCCGGTGGAAGTACCTCCTCATCGACGAGTACCAGGACACCAACCACGCCCAGTTCGTCATCGCCTCGATGCTCGCGGGCGACGATGCATCCTCGGGCCCCGCGGGGCCCAACATCTTCGTGGTCGGCGATCCCGACCAGGCGATCTACGGCTGGCGCGGGGCCGACATCACCAATATCCTCGAGTTTGAGGACCATTACCCGCGTGCACAGGTCATCACGCTGGGCGAGAACTTCCGTTCGACCGAGCCCATCCTCGCGATCGCCGACGGCTTGATCCGCCACAACCAGCTCCGCAAGCACAAGGACCTCTACACCTCGACGCCCGGCGGGGACAAGGTCGAGGTCACCCTCTGCCGCGATGAGCACCACGAATCCTCGTTGATCGCCGACTGGTTCAAGAAGCTGCACGACGGCGACTTCGAGGGCCCCTCGCCCCGCCGCGGCCTTGCGTGGCGCGAGATGGCGGTGCTCTACCGGACCAACGCGCTCTCCCGCGTGATCGAGGACACCCTCCGCGCCTCGGGCATCCCCTACATCATCGCCCGGGGCACGGCCTTCTACGAGCGCGAGGAAGTCCGCAACGCGCTGGCCTACCTCCGCGTCGTCGCCAACGCCGCCGACAGCGTCTCGCTGGGCCGCATCATCAACGTCCCCACCCGAGGTCTGGGCTCCACCACGATCGCCAGGCTGGAAGAGGCCGCCGACTTGCAGGGGATCCCCCTCATGCAGGCCGTGCGCATGGCCCCGCAGATCCCCGGCGTCAACGCACGTGCACTGGCCGCGTGTGCACGCTTCATCGAACTTATCGACGCCTGGACCGGCAACGGCAGCTTCATGGGCTCGGAGCTCTCAGGATCGCTCGCCGAACTGGTCGAACGCGTCATCCGCGAATCGGGCCTCGAGGCCATGTACCGCGCCCAGGCCGCGGCGGGCAAGAATGAATCGGACCTCGAACGCCTCGACAACCTCGCCGAACTGGTCTCCTCAGCCCGCGACTTTGAGCTTGAGTACCAGCCCGATTCCGACCCCGCGCTCGATGCGCCCGCGGCCGACCGCCCCCCCACCGTCCCGCCCCTGCTCGCGATGCTGCGTGCATACCTCGAATCGGTCTCGCTCGTCGCCGACGCCGACACGGTCGACCCCGACCAGGGCGCGGTGACGATGCTCACGCTGCACGCCGCCAAGGGCCTTGAGTTCCCCGCCGTCGCGATCATCGGGCTTGAGGAGGGCATGCTCCCGCACGTGCGGGCGCTGCAATCTGAACGCGAGATGGAGGAAGAGCGCCGCCTGTGCTTCGTGGGGATCACCCGCGCCATGCGGCATCTGCACATCTCGACCGCCAAGTACCGGACGATCCGCGGGCAGTCGGAACGGACGATCCCCAGCCGGTTTGTCTCGGAGTTTGACCAGCGTCACTGCATCTTCAGCGACCAGTCTGCGATCGACTCGGAGCTTTCGGGCACCGGGTGGGATGGGGAACCTCGCAGCGAGCGGCATGTCGTCGAAGAGGATGAATCGGGAAATGCACTCAGCCGCGGCGGAGGCGGCGGCAAGTTCCCCGTCGGGTGCCTGGTCCGGCATCCGCAGTTTGGCGTCGGCCGGGTCCGGCAGATCGCCGGCGGCATGAACGCCCGTGCCACGGTGGAGTTCAAGACTGTCGGGACCAAGACGCTCGTGCTCGAATACGCGCGGCTCCAGCGGCTGGATGGGGGCGAATAACGAGCCATCCCCGCCGCGCGGCCCCCGGCTCCTGTTTTCCCCTACGATCTGCATCCTCAGCGTCCGATGGGCGGTACGTGGAGGTGCGAATGTCCCGCGCTGGATCGAGGAACCCCCTGCTCCCCAAGGCCCTGCGGAACCCCGCGCTGGACGCCTTCACCACCGACCGGCTCTGCCCCCGCTGTGAGTACAACCTCCGCGGCATGAAGCCCGGGATGAACTGCCCCGAGTGCGGACTGCTCATCCTGACCGCCGCCAAGGCCTCGATCGGTGATGAGAGCCTGACCGCCGCCCCGCGCTGGTACCTGAAGACCCTGGCCTACTCCCTCTGCGGTTGTGCATTCTCGGCCTTCTGCGGCATCCTTGCACTCCTCCAGCCCAGGCCTCAATCCATCAACTGGGTCATCATCCTCGGCGTCATCGCCGCCTGCGGCTGGAACATCGGCGTCTGGTTTGCTTCCCAGCCCAAGCCACTTGCCGTGGTCCAGAAGACACCTCCACGCGTGCAGATGCGGCACGCGCGGTGGTTGGCGCGGTTATCCCAGCTCGGCTGGCTCGCCCTCCCGCTGGGGATCGGTCTCTCAGCGCACATCGACGCCGCCGCGATGCAGACCGCCGCCACGACCGGCGCGGCCTTCCTGCGGCCGCACATCTCTACCTACCTCCTCTGGTGTGCATGGCTCGGCGGGCTCATCGCCATCTTCGGGATGCTGGTCGTCTGCTATGTGCTCGCGGACCTTGCCGAGTGGGCTTCTGATTCGGCGCTGGCCGAGCGATTCAACCTCGCGGGCCTTGGGCTTCCCCTGGGCACTCCCGTCGCCATCGGCGCGTGGTACTTCTTCGGCGCCTTCGGACCGCTGACGCTCATCGCCGTCGCCGCGGGTATCCTCGGCGGCGTCGCGGTCCTGCTTTCCATGGGCGTGCTCGCCATGGGCGTCGGCCAGCTCGCGTACCTCGCGGTGTGGGCCGTGAAGAACAAGCAGACGCAGGCAGAAAGCGCTGACCTGCGCGATCGCCGCGAGCGCGAGTACGACCAGGAGATGATCGACCGGCTCGACCCCACGCCCATCGCTCCAGAGCACGGTGTAGGCGAGGCTCCGCCGCTGCACGAACTGGCCCTTCCAGCGCTGTCGCCACCCGATCCCGCGGACCAGCCGCTGATCGTCCCGGCCAATGAGCACATCATCGAGCGATCCGCCAAGCCCATGCCCTACGAACTTGCGGGCGACGATGATCAACCATCCCGCCGCTGAAGTCTCGGGCCCAGACCCGTGTGCACACCTCACTTGGTCGGGATCGATCGATCCACCGGCTTGCGGTCGACCGTCAGCGTCGTCCGCGTCCCCTTGCCCCCGGCCCGCTTCTTCATCAAGGGAAGCCCGGAGGGAAAGAGCATCTTGAGGACGTGTCGAAGCGCCAGGATCGCGATCACCGTGGCAACCCAGAACTGCCAGTCGTGGATGGGAAGTGACATCACGACACTCCCGCAAGTCGCAGCCCCTGGTAGACGAGCAGGGCCGCCAGGTACGCCACCGCCGACATCCAGAGGAGCTGGAGCATCGCCCACTTCAAGCCCCCAGCCTCGCGTGCCGTCACCGCGAGCGTCGGCAGGCACTGCATGGCAAGCACGTAGTACACCAGCAGCGACCAGCACGTCGCGGTCGTGAAGACCGGTGAGCCATCCTCGCGCTTGGCGGCGCCGATCTCCTCAAGGATCCCCTCTTCCTCGGCATCCTCGCGTCCCGTCACGATCACCGCCATCGTCGAAACGAAGACCTCGCGGGCCGCAAAGCTCGTCACCACGCCCACCGTCAACTGCCAGTCGTACCCCAGCGGCGCAAAGACCGGCTGCAGGAACCGTCCCATCCGGCCCGCGAAACTCCGTGCCTTGGCGTTGGACAACTCCAGGTGGTCGGCCTTGGCCTCAAGCTCGGCAGCCCGCGACTCACGGTCGGCAAACGGCGCGGCCTGCGACGCCGTCGAGGGAGTGCCCCGCGCGGAATCATGAATGTTCGAATCGGCGAGCCGGCCCTCACGCATCTCCGCGGCCATCATGCGAAGCTGCGTCGCCGCCGGGGGCGGGTCGACCTTGGGGTAGGTCCCCAGCCACCACAGGACGATCGAGATCGCCAGGATGTTGGTCCCCGCGTTCTTGAGAAAGACGATCGAGCGGTCCCACGTGGTGACGCACGCCGTCCGGATGCTCGGCAGCTTATACGTCGGGAGCTCGAGAATCATCGGGCGCGGTCGTCCCCGCAGGAGCGTGCTTCCCAGCAGCAGTGCACTTCCAAGCCCCGCGAGCACGCCCAGCGCGTAGCACCCGATGAACGCCGCCGCCGCCAGCCCGGGTCGATCCCGAAAGAGCAGCATCGTGACCAGCACGTAGACCGGGAGTCGTGCAGAACACGTCATGAACGGCGCGACCAGGATCGTCAGGAGACGCTGGCGGCGGTCGGGGATGACCCGCGTCGCCATGATCCCAGGGAGTGCACACGCGTGCGAAGAGAGCAGCGGCACGAAACTGTGCCCGGGCAGTCCAAACGGCCCGAGCACGCGGTCCATCAGGAACGCCGCACGTGCAAGGTACCCCGTGTCTTCAAGCAGCGAGATCAGAAAAAACATCAGAGCGATCTGCGGCACGAAGATCACCGTGGCGCCGATCCCGCTCACGACACCCTGCGCCAACAGATCACGCAGAATCCCCTCGGGCATCAGGTGCTCGACAAAGCCGGTAAGCCCACCCCCAAGCAGTTCCTGCACCCATCCGGGCTGCCAGGCCGCGACCCAGTCTTCACTCCCGTCGAAGATCGCCGAGATCCAGTCCATCGGGTAGGTCGCGATCTGGAAGACCACGTACAGCAGCGCTGACATGACGATCAGGAACGCAACCATTCCCAGCAGCGGGTGCGTGAAGACACGGTCGAGCCGATCCGTCAAGAGACCGAACCGCGCTCGCGCCCGCGCAGCGCTTGCGACGGCGGCCGGATCGATCGCCTGTCCACCCT
Organism: Phycisphaerales bacterium; assembly: GCA_035298585.1. GTDB lineage: Bacteria > Planctomycetota > Phycisphaerae > Phycisphaerales > UBA1924 > JAEUJB01. The sequence goes on along the minus strand of DATGXW010000077.1, from coordinate 21,075 downwards.
CACGCTCTCCACCCGCGCTCGCGGGCGGGTGCCGGTGCCCCACGCACAGCGCGTACACCTCATCGGTCCACGCTTCGAGACCCTCGCGCGAGCCCGGGGGCGTCCGGCTTGGAACCACCGCCCTGGACATTGCGCTGATGAGTTGGTCGATCCCCTCGCCGCTGCGTGCACAGCACTCGACGACCTTGCACCCAAGTTGCCGCTCCAGTTCGGCCGGCTCCACCAGGAATCCGCCGCGCCGGGCAAGGTCGATCATGTTGAGTGCAACCACCGTCGGAAGCCGGCGTGCAAGCACCTCGCCCACCAGGAGCAGATTGCGTGCCAGATTCGTCGCGTCGACGACCACGCAGACCGCATCGGGTTCGCCGGCCTGCTCTCCCTTGGCCGCCAAGGTGCCCGCGAGCACCCGGCGGCAGACCTCCGACTCGTTCTGCTCGATCTCAAGCGAGTAAATGCCCGGCAGATCAATCACGTGCAGTTCGCCGCCGGCGTCATCACCGCGGACCGTGCCGATCCTGGCGTCCTGTGTAGTGCCCGGGAAATTGCTGGTCTTGTGCCGAAGCCCGCAGAGCCGGTTGAAGAGCGTCGTCTTGCCTGTGTTGGGATTGCCCAGGAGGGCGATGTGCAGGGCCGCGACCGTTCCCGTCCCGGCAGGCTTCCCGCCCACCGAGGCCTGCTCACCGCAGCGGTCGCATCCATCGGACATCGCAGCAACCTCGCTTGTGCACACCTCAGACCACGGCCAACGCCGGAGTTGCGGCGGTCGGTTCAATCATCACCAGACGCGCGAGCGAACCCGCAAGGCCGATCCGGCACGAGCAGGCATCCTCGATGCCCCCGCCGCCATGGCCGCAACCCGCCAGGACCTCCACGATGCACGGCTCGCCGCGCTTGCACACCCGCACCCGCGCCCGAGGCCGCAGCCCCATCGCTCTCAGCAGCTCGGCATCCCGGATATCAAGGTTGTGATGGCACACGACCCCGCTGTCCCCCACCTCGGCATCGGAAAGCCGAACCCGGACGGGTTCAGGCCGCTGTCCATGTGCACACGCCCCGCCGCAGCAGGACGATACAAGCGAGATTGTCTGGTGTTTTGCCGGGGCCACAGACACTCCGGGGAAGGGTGAAGATCATAGACCAGATGAGATCACGTCTCAATTTCCTCGTTCAACGTAAAACTGGATAAGCGACACCGAATATATCGAAGGTTCCAACTTTTTGCAGGAAATCGATTGAGCGGACTGGCACATCCGGGTTCATGGTGCACATTTGGGATGTCTGTGCGGTGTATGTGGAAGGTCGGGTCTACGCCGGGTCCTGAGCCTGCTCAGGAGGGGCCGGTGGAGGGAGCCGGCGGGCCATGGCCGCACACGTCAGTCGGAGTCATCGCGGCCTTGGCCGCGCGGAATCACGGACACGCTGCCAGAAAGAAGGGTTGAGCCATGCTGGTCACTGATTGGATGCGTTGGTCTGCGTTGTCGGTCCTCCTGGCCTTTGGTCCTGCACACGCCGCGGGTCGCCGCGCGGAAGCAACGACCGACGAGCAGGATCCCTCCGGCGAGATCTGAATCTTCGCCGGGATCGATGGAACGCCGACCGGGCCGAGACGCCCGGCCGGATCTTGAATCGAAGAGCTCTCGCAAAGCGGATGACTTGTCCCACGATTCCGTGAGCGAGAACAAGCACTGCACGCCGTTCTCTCTGGTCAGAGACGGCGTGTTGCTTTTTCCGGGTCTGAAGGACCGCCGACGCGGGAAGCACATTCCCCCATCGCCAGCGGCCCCTGTCGTCTACCATCTGGCATGCAAGGTGACGAGGCTCAGAAGTGGCCTGTCACCGTCACACTTATCATTCAAATCCTGCCGGTCAACCGAATGGCTGAGGTTGCATCCCATTTCCGTATCCGAGTGACGAATACGTCTTCGTGGGAAAGTCTTCAGCGGGCCCTGCTTGCCGACCCTGCGGTGACCTCCGTGCCGCTCCTGCATCTCCTCTCCCGACGCGAGATCGGAGACGTGTGCAGGCTCGTCGAAGTCACCGACGAAGGGCCGACGCAGATGGTGCTGGCACAGTTGCTCCCGCTTTGCCCGCCGACACCCGCCCGCGATCAGACAGGTTGATGAAGTCAGCGCGGCCAGCGATGGGTGACCAGACACCGCTGCCCGCCCGTAACGACCGACGCCAGCGCATCCACGCCAAAAAAGCAACCGGCCTGGCAATCAGCCAGGCCGGTCGATTCATGCATTGAAGCGGATGATTACCAGCCGCCGCGGCCGCGGCCGCGACCGCCGCCACCACCACCGCCGCCGCCGCCGCCGCCAAAGCCGCCGCCAGCGCGGGGTTCACGGGGCTTGGCTTCGTTGACGGTCAGGTCGCGACCATCGACGTTCTTGCCGTTGATCGCCGCGATCGCCGCATTGCCCTGCTGGCTGTCGGCGACTTCGACGAACCCAAACCCGCGGGGGCGACCCGTCTCGCGGTCCATCACCAGCGATGCGGAGGTGACTCCGAAAGGCTGGAAGAGGTCGCGAAGCTGCTGCTCATTGGTATTGAACGAAAGATTGCCGACGTAAAGCTTCATGGAGTACTTTCACATTTGCCCAGGGGGTCGAACCGGTGCTTGAACCTGGGCGGTGAAAGCGTCGGGAAACCAGTCCCGCTGTCATGTGCTTCGGGCCAATGCCCGTAGGTCAGGGAACCAATCGATCCAAGTATAGGCAACCTCAGGATCCCCGGCTCCATCCCCCTCCCGGAGCAACGCCCGGCCTCGCCCCGAGCCCGATGGACATACTCCGCGCGACACAGAGCATGTTCCCTATCTCTTGATCAATCGCGCATCCGGTGCGCAAAACCAAGTGTAAAACCCTTGTTTCTCCGGCATTGCTGCACCAAAGCAGGAAAACACCCTGATCGATTGAGAACCCTCCCACACCGCCCAGCTCGACGGGAGTGCCGGTGTTCTCCGGGGTTTACCGAAAATCACGCTGGGGTGCAGTCGATAGCGAGTTACGTTCCGGGTTCGATCAGGCGGGCCGCACGCCCGCCATGATCGTTTTCAGTTTGCCGGTAAGGATGCACCAGGGGGATATCGTGGCGACACCCAACGACATCGGTATTCGCGTTTCGCTCGATCAGACCGAGGTGTCGCTGCACGCCCCCGCCGGGTGCCCGCCCGGCTCGCTCTCGGCCGCGGCGCTGCTCGTTCGGATGCGGCAGATGGGATTGGTGGTCGAGGATTCGGTGCACGGCGCGATCGATGAGTTCATCCGCGACTACGCCGGCGGCGGGGCAGCGCTCGACCGCGTTGTTCTGCGTGCAGTACCTCCCGTCCGAGGGGAGCCGGGGCGGATCGACTGGGCGCCCGGGCTCGAACCCGACCGCGCCGTTCCCGTCGAACCCGGGCCGGGCCAGAAGCAGGCCGCCGGGACCGATCATTACACCGGCAGGACCTACACGCGACTGAAGGCGGGTACGCACATCGGTCGGCTCGTCGCTCCGGGGGAAGGCACGCCGGGGCGGGACGTTCGAGGGGGCGTGATCGAGAGCCGGGGCGAGAGCATTCTCTCGAGGCTCGATGCATCCATCCGGTCAGATGCCCAGGGCAACCTGACGGCGGGGAAGGACGGCATGCTCATCGGGCTGGGGGGCCAGTACCGGCTCGCCGACGTACTGAGCATAGAAAACACGGTTGATTTCGCCACCGGCCACATCACCGCGGAGGGAGATGTGGTGGTGCAGGGGGGCGTTCGGACGGGGTTCAAGGTTCATGCAGAGGGATCGCTGAAAGTCCACGGGCTTGCCGAAGCGTGCGAACTTTCCAGCGTCGGCGACCTTTTCCTGACGATCGGGATGGCCGGCGCGGGGCGGGGCACGATCAGCGCGGGTGCCAACGCGAGGGTGGGCTATCTCGACTCGGTGAGCGCGACGATCCAGGGGTCGCTCATCGTCGAGCGGGAGCTTGTAAACTCCAACATCACGGTGGGCGGATCGCTCGATGCCCGCGACGCGACGGTCTTCGGCGGCGAGGTCGCGGTGACCGATTCGTGCCGGATCAGGACGCTTGGGTCTGAGGCGTTTCGGCCGACGCACATTGTGCTGGGCGATGTCCCGCTGCTTGCCCGGCAGAGCACAGAGTCGCTGCGTGCAGTCAAGGTCATCGACGCCAAGCTCGCCCAGCTCGCCGAGAAGGAGCGGATCATCCGGCTCAATCCTCGCCTCAAGCCTCAGGAGCGCGAGCAACTGACCGAACTGGCCTTCGACATGCAGGAGCTTCAGAGCCGGCGACAGGAGTTGTCGGGCTCGCTGCTCGAGCTTCAGAACGCGGTCGCAGCGCGGAGAAGACTCGACGTCGAAGTCTCCAAGATCATCCTTCCCAACGTCAAGCTCACCATCGGCGCCTACACCGTGCTCTTTGATCGCCCCGTCCGGGGGCCGATCCGCATCTTCTGGGAATCATCTGGCAGGCTCCTGTGCCGCCTGGGGAGTGCAGAGCCTCAGCAACTTGAAACGATCGCCAAGGTCACCCGAGAGGGAAGCGCTGAAGGCAGGTCAAAAGCGGCCTAGCCGCACAATCGTCCGCGGGCTGCTCCGGTCGCTATGCTCCCATCCGTACAGCACGGAAAGGGTTGTCATTCCCGGAGTTTTCAGCCATGCCTCGTGACGCCGCGAAAGCCGCCAGCCGTCCCTCCTCACCCGCATACCTCGAGCTGTGCAATCTCCGCCGCCGGGCCGCGACATTCGCGAGCGTCCAGCGGCTCTTGAGCTGGGACCAGGAAACCTACATGCCCCCCGCCGCCGCCGCCGGCCGCTCGGACCAGCAGGCGCTGATGGCCGGCGTCGCGCACAAGGCTTCCACCGATCCGCGCATCGGTGAGCTCCTGGCCACGTGCAACAGCGATCCCACGCTCCTCTCTGACCCCGTGATCGCCGCCAACGTGCGCGAGATGCACCGCGACTACGAGCGCTCGATCAAGCTCCCCGAGTCGCTGGTCTCGGAGCTCGCCAAGACCGGGAGCCAGGCGCAGGAAGTCTGGAAGAAGGCGCGTGAGAAGAGCAATTTCAAGCTCTTTGCCCCGTGGCTCGACAAGATGATGGAGCTGACGCGCCAGAAGGCCATGTGCTACGGCGCTCCCGAGGGCGGCGAGCTCTACGACGCACTGCTCGATGAATACGAGCCGGGCGCCACCGCACGCGAGCTCGAAGCGATCTTCACGCCGCTGCGCGAGCGGCTCAGCGGGCTGATCGCCTCGATCGCCTCCTCGAAGAAGAAGGTCTCGACGAAGATCCTGGCCTCGAAGATCCCGGCGGCAAGCCAGCACGAGTTCGGGCAGTTCGTGCTCGGGTCGATGGGCTTTGACCTCAACGCCGGCCGCCTCGACGTCACCACGCACCCCTTCTGCGAGGGCCTGGGCCCGAGCGATACCCGCCTGACGACCCGCTACCGCGATGAGAAGTTCACCGACGCGCTCTACGGCACGATGCACGAGATGGGACACGGGCTTTACGAGCAGGGCCTTCCCAAGGATGACTTCTTCGGGGAACCCATCTCCGAATCAATCAGCCTGGGCATCCACGAGAGCCAGTCGCGCATGTGGGAGAACTTCGTCGGCCGGAGCCGCGCATTCTGGACGTGGGCGCTCCCCCGGGCCAGGAAGTCCCTCGGCGGCTCGCTCGCCAAGGCCACGGTCGACCAGTTGCACGCGGCCGTGAACACGGCGACCCCCAGCTATATCCGCGTCGAGGCCGACGAGGCGACGTACAACCTGCACGTCATGCTTCGGTTTGAGATCGAGCGCGGGCTGATTTCCGGTGACATCAAGGTCAAGGACGTTCCCGGTGTCTGGAACGACAACTTCAAGCGGCTCTTTGGGATCAAGGTCCCCGACGATCGCCGCGGCTGCCTGCAGGATGTCCACTGGAGCTTCGGGCTCATCGGCTACTTCCCCACCTACACGCTCGGGAACCTCTACGCCGCCCAGTTCTGGGAGAAGATCAACAAGGACATCAAGGACCTCGACGGGCGCATCGCCAAGGGCGACTTCGCACCGCTCAAGAAGTGGCTCAACCGGAACATCCATGCACACGGCCGCCGCTACCGCGCGGGTGAGCTGTGCGAGAAGATCACCGGCAAGCCCCTCTCGGCGGATCCCCTGATGCGCCACCTCGAGGGCAAGCTCCGGCCGATCTACGGGGTGTGAGTGCACACGCCGTGCACGGCGCCCGCACCCGGGCATTGCCCCATGCCCGCTGGCGAGTTCATGAAGTCTCGGGGCGCTTGCCAGTGCCGAGGGTGTTTGGTGTATGCTGGACAGGTCCGTGCCGGTCACGGTCATCCACATTCAACGCTCTAGCGGAGGTTGTCATGCTTTCGTCCGCGCTCGTCGTCCTGCTCGTCGCCGGTCTTGCATCCCCCACCATGAACCAGCCCGCCGAGAAGTCCAAGGAGGCAGCGCCTCCGATCGTCACGCCCGCACCTGCGCAGAAGGATCCCACGCCCGCGCCGTCGGACGCGATCGTGCTCTTTGACGGGACCAACCTGGACCAGTGGCAGCACGCCGACGGCAAGGCCGCGCAGTGGACACCCGAGGGCAAGGCCGGCGGCTTCATGACCTGTAAGCCGGGGTCCGGCTCGATCCTGACCAAGCAGAAGTTCGGCAGTGCACAGATCCACGTCGAGTTCGCCACGCCCGACAAGGTGGAAGGCAAGGGCCAGGAGCGAGGCAACAGCGGCGTCTACATCCAGAACCGATACGAGGTCCAGGTCCTGGATTCGTACGACAACGAGACGTATTACAACGGCCAGTGCGGCGCGGTGTATCTCAAGCACGCCCCCCTCGCCAACGTGTGCCGCAAGCCCGGCGAGTGGCAGACCTACGACATCATCTTCCACGCGGCCAAGGAAGAGAACGGCAAGGTGGTCAGCCCCGCTCGCGTCACGGTGATCCACAACGGCGTCCTGATCCAGGACAACGTGGAGATCGACGGCCCCACAGGCGGCGGTCAGCCCGGGACCGGCGACGGCCCGATCCACCTGCAGGACCACGGCAACCATGTCCGCTATCGGAACATCTGGGTCCGGCCGCTGAAGTGAACAAAGCCGCGGAGGAGGCGGCGGTCGATCACGCGCAGCGCTTGCGCACCCAGAGGATCACCCCCGCCCCCAGCAGGCACGTGACGCCGATCACCCCAAGCCAGGGAACTCGAATCGCCGCCGGTATCTCCGAATAGAGAGGCACCGGCGGCGGCTTTGTTTCATCGGGGTGATAGACCACCGGCGTCCGCGTTCTTTTCGTGGATATGACAGCCACCGCGCTTTGCAAACGCTCGTGGCCATCGAACCGCTGGGTTGTCGCGCGAGATTCAAACTCGCAATCCACGAGGCGGAACGTCGGGTCCTCGGGCCAGGGATGCTCCACGACCTGAAAGCCGGGAATCGAGCACTCAGCGACGTCAAAGGATTCAATTTTGATGCCTGCGAGCGTGTCGCGTTCAACGGACCGGACGGCTCCCTGTGCATCGATCATCATCGCGACACGACGAAGAACACCCTCTGCGCCTCCCCAGCGTTCGAGTTCAGGCTTTGGAATGTTCTCGAGCAAGAGAGCGCGAGAAGCCCGCGGAAGCATGACCTCGAGCGTGAGCTTCTCACCATCGCCAGCGACGAGCTTCTTGGGAGCACGGTCATCCGCAAGCATTTCGGCGATGCCGACGCCCGGGAAGTACGCGTCGAGCATGTATGACCCGTTGGTCACCGGGGGATCCAGATCGTTGTACTCATCCCGCGAAATGAGAGCCGAGTACGCACGCCCCGCGGTGTCGCGGCCCAGGATGCGTTCATTATCCTGAAAGTACCACGCGCCGGTGGCAAAGTCGTACCCGACCTTGCGCAGGTTGCGTCCATCGTCGTCGTACGAGGCGTGCACAGCGCCGGCCCGCGGCCAGCGGTGGATTGTCCGTTCCGCGAGTGCATCAAGTCCTCGGGCGGGTACTCTGGAGGATGCGTCCTGCACCAGCGCGAGAGAGCCCGCTTGTGCACTGCACACTGTCAAAGCGAGAGCGAGAAGCTTCAACACCCGCATGCTCCACCCGTAGGCTTGGCCATGGTTCCATGGTCACCGTGTTGCTCGTTGAGATCCGTCGTGTAGCAACACACGCCCTCGGATGAGCACCCAACCTGCATCCATCCAGCGGGCACGGTGGCTACCGCTTGCGATCGATGCCGCGACATCCATTCCACGTTGAGATCACGGGATTGCCGACCCAGTTCTCGAAGAAGTCCTGATCCAATTTGAAATCCGTGCATCGTGCAGTATCACCGCTGCCATCGACCATGATGATCGGACGCAGGGGTCTGCGATGCGGATTCCAGGCCCAGATGACATGCTCACCTGTCGACGTATCGAAGTCGAGATACTGAACCATCGCGCCTTTTTGAGATGGAAACACCACGTCCGAGATCGTCACGGGCGATGCCAGCGCGTATTCGATCGGCACTGTTGCATCGGGCTTCATCAACTCGGGTGGATGGAGAAGCGTTCCCGAAAGACAGAACCTGCTCGTGCCCACGACCTCAAAGCCCTCTGGATCTGCCAGCGAGGCTTGCTCCAGAAGACCTGCGGCGACCAGCGGCGTGTGCCAGGCAAGCATGGATGGATTGACCTTGGCGTGTGCGATCGGAAACACATCGCGATGGGCGGATGCATAGCCCTCGACCAGCATCATGTTGTTGCGTGCAAGCGAGAGACGCTGGGTCGAACGCGCAGCCTCTTGAGAACCGCGAAGCGCGGGGAGCAGCATCGAGAACAACAACGAAATGATCCCGATTGTCAGCAGGATTTCAACGAGCGTCACGCCGCGGCATATCCGCCTGCGGATCGCGTATCGCACATCCCGCATCGCCGATCGCGACGCTCTCTGATCGAAATTCAATGCCGATGACGCCCCGCTTCGCATCGCAGAATCCCCCGAATGGCCGGTACGACATTGTACAGGCGCGCGGGGGGAACGCAAGGCCTATTCTGGCGCTCTCGCAGGTCACGCGGCCGCGGGCCGGGCAAACCGGCCCGACTTGCTCGCGGCAAGGCCGATCGCCCCGAGCATCACGAGCGTCGAAAGGCTCGTGGCCGGGAGCGTCCACCCCGCGGCCTTGAGGCCGTCGTCGGTGAACTTGGGCTTGGGAGAAATCCCCGACGGAATCACCGAGAGCGCGGCCTGGTACTGCCACGTGTTCTCGCGGAGCTCGCCTTCCTTGGCCTTCTCGTACACCTTGCTGGTCGGGAAGGCGAGCTTCTCGTGCTTGAAGCCGCCCTGCGGGAGCAACTCGTAGAAGTCAAAGGTCCATGCACGCGGGTTGAGGCGACCCGCGTACGCCAGCGGCTCGCCCGGGCGGGGCGTCCGCGTCACGATCACCATCCGCGGCTCAACCTTGTGCTCGCGGAGCTCGGTGTGCAGTTGATCCAGGCTCTTGTTCATCGCCGAGGCAAAGAGCAGGACTCGCAGCCACTGCTCGTTGCGCAACAGGAGCGGCAAGCCCTTCTCTCCGGGGAGCGTCACGAGCAGCCGCTCGTCATGGTCGCCGTAGGTCACGCGGACGTACTCGATCCCGTCCTGTTCCTCACCCGCGAGCTTCACGTGCCGGCCCGCGAAGTTGAAGTCCTCGAAATCGACGCGCTGGAAGGCGAAGATCTCGCGCGGGTTTTCCTTGTGGAACGCGGCGATGCGCTGGGCCATCGTAAAGCCCGAGAGCAGCATGGCGATGCACGCCACGACCGCCACGAGCTTGAAGATGAATACCGGGCTCTTCATGCCGTCCAATCAAAGCGTGCGTGCAGAGCCGGACGCGAACCCGCGCCAGGAGGAGCCGCACACCGGAACTCAGTGCCCGCCGTGGCCGCCGCCGTGCCCGTGTGCATCGCCCGCCGGGGCCGCGTCGTACAGGTTGGTCGTCAGGCCGGTCTTGGCGCGGCTGTAATTGAAGTCGCTGCGTTCAGGCCCGTGCGGTCCGTGGTGCCCGCCGTGCTTGATCGCCGCCTCGCGGCGGGCGAACTCTTCCCGGGCCAGCTCCATGTCGCCAAGCTCGGCCGCGAGCTTTTCGAGGTACTTCTGGCGTGCGAATGCGACGATCGGGCCCGTGATCGACTCGGTCACGGCCTCACCTTGTGCGTTGATTTCCCCGGTCTTTCGCGAGAGATTGCCCAGGCCGCCGAGCTGCGCTTCGGTCGCCTTGTAGGCCGCGATGGTGCCGCGGTTGCCAAGGTCCAGCACCGTGAAGCCCAGGAAGAGCGCGAACGCAAAGAGCGTGAAGAGGAAGACGATCGTGTTCAGCGGGTTGTCGTAGCGGAGCTGCATGAAGTACATCAGCACCAGCGTGCTCTTGATCGTCGCGATCGAGAGCGCCACCGCGACGTTCACCCAGCGGGGCAGCACCACGTCGAAGTACCCCTGGATCCACACCTCAAACTGCGCGGCCCCGACCGTCAGCGCGGTGAAGACCAGGAGAATGATCAGCACCGAACGCAGCGTCAGCGCGGACATGATCACGTGGCCATGACCATGTGAACCGTGACCATGAGAACCATGACCGGCGTGTCCGTGCCCGTGTGCGTCGTGGCCATGTCCGGCGGGGGCGTGTGCAGAGGTCGTGCTCATCGTCGGTCTCTTTGGAACGCACACGGAGGGGAAACTCCGCGTCGGTGATCGTGCTCGTGAACGTTCGTGGCTGGTCTATCGGATGCGGCTCGCCGCCGGGGTGTCGATCTCAGTGGATGAGGTACAGCAGGGGGAAGAGGAAGATCCAGATCAGGTCGACCAGGTGCCAGTAGAGGCCGGTCATTTCAACGCCGGTGTAGTGCGTCGGGCCGTACATGCCCTTGGAGACGCGGCGGTACACCCAGTAGATGAGGCACATGCCGATGATGACGTGCGAGGCGTGGATGCCGGTCGCCGAGTAATAGACGCTCCACCAGAGGTGCTCGTAGGGATCGCTCGAGAAGGGATAGTTGAACAGGACGCCCGGCCGCTTGCCGCCGTACCCCTCGACGAAGTGGAAGAGGCCGCCCAGGGCGGTCTTGCCCGAGTCGGGGTAGTGCGAGAGCGCGGGGTCGAGGAAGAAGAAGTACCCCGACCACTTGGGGGTGTACTCAAAGGTGAACTTGATCACCAGGAAGAGCAGCCCGCACACGAGCGTGAAGAGCAGGTTGAACTTCGCCCGGGCGAACTGCTGGAGCTGGACGTTGCGGATGCTGGCCGCCATCGTGTAGCTCGAGAGGAGCAGGATGATGGTGTTCAGGCCGCCCCAGCGCCAGTCGAGGTACTGAGAACCGTTGGCGAAGGCCTCGGGGTGCAGGATCCGGAAGATCGTGTACGCGCAGAAGAGCCCGCTGAACAGCAGCACTTCCGTCGCCAGGAAGAGCCACATGCCCAGCTTCACGCCGTCGAACTCCTCCTCCTTGTTGCGGAAGTGGTGCGCGGCCTTGTAGTCCTGCCACGGGAGCCGCTTGGCCGGCTTGGGCGAGGAAGAGTCGTGGATCGGAACGGTCGTCATGCCTGTCCTCGTGCTCGAGAGGCGTTCTTCTGTCGCGGTTCAACGCGGGGTCAATCAAGACTCAATGGTGCGATGCGTGGGCCTTCTCCGCCGCCAGCGCCCGTGCGTAGGCGGCCGCCTGTGCCTCGGCGTTGGGCACCGGGTAGTCCTTGGGATCCCAACCCGGGGGCAGGATCGTCTCAAAGTCATAAGGACCGTGGTGGACGATCGGTTCCTTGTGGAAGTTGTGCGTCGTCGGCGGGCTCTCGATGTGCCACTCGAGCGTCAGGCCGCCCCAGGGGTTCCGGGGCGCCGTCTTGCCCGCCAGGAGCGAGTGCACGAAGACCGCCAGGCTTCCCATGAAGCCCACGCCCAGGATGTACGACCCGATGGTCGAGAGCTGGTGGAGGAACTGGAACTCGTCGACGTACGACGCATACCGGCGGGGCATGCCGCGCGTCCCCAGGATGAACTGGGTGAAGAAGGTCAGGTTGAAGCCGATGAAGACGACGATCGCAAAGAAGATCGCCGCACGCTCGTTGTACATCTTGCCGAACATCTTCGGCCACCAGTGGTGGATGCCGCCGACAAAGGCGATGATCGTGCCGCCCATCATCACGTAGTGGAAGTGGGCCACGACGAAATAGCTGTCGTGCAGGTGGATGTCCGACGAGAGCGTCGCCAGCGGGAGGCCCGTCAGGCCGCCGATCGTGAACAGGAAGAGGAAGATCAGCGCGTACACCATCGGGGCCGTCAGCGAGATCGAGCCCTTGTAGAGCGTGCCGACCCAGTTGAAGACCTTGACCGCCGTCGGGATCGCGACCAGGAAGGTCAGCGCCGAGAAGACCGTCGCCGCCAGTTCACCCTCGGAGGTGAACATGTGGTGGCCCCAGACCAGGAACGAGACGGCCGCGATGCCCAGCGAGGCGAAGGCCATCGAGCGGTAGCCGAAGATCTTCTTGTGCGAGTGCACCGGGATGATCTCGTTGATGATCGCCATGCCGGGCAGGATCATCACGTACACCACCGGGTGGCTGTAGAACCAGAAGAAGTGCTGGAAGAGCACGGGATCGCCGCCCAGCCCGGGATCGAAGATGCCCACGTGGAAGAGACGCTCAAAGATCAGGAGCAGCAGCGTGATGCCGATCACGGGCGTCGCAAGCACCTGCAGGATCGACGTCGCGTAAACCGCCCACACGAACAGGGGCATGTCGAACCAGCCCATGCCCGGGGCACGCAGCTTGTGCACCGAGACCACGAAGTTCAGGCCCGTCAGGATGGAGCTGAAGCCAAGGATGAAGGCCGCCAGCACCATGTACACGACGCGCATGTAGTCCGCGTCGGTCGTCGTTGAGTACGGCGTGTAGAACGTCCAGCCGGTGTCGACGCCGCCCATCAGGATCGCCATGACGCCGAAGATCGAACCGCACACGTAGATGTACCAGGAGAGCAGGTTGAGCCGGGGGAAGGCCACGTCCTTGGCGCCGATCAGGATCGGCAGGAAGAAGTTGCCCAGGGCCGCCGGGACGCTGGGGACGATGACCATGAAGACCATGATCGCCCCGTGCAGCGTGAACGCGCGGTTGTAGAGGTTGTTGTTCTTGTTGATGCTGTCGCCTTCAGCGCCCAGGAACGAGCCCAGCCACTGGCCGGTCGTCACGCTCTTCATCACGGGCTGGCCCGCGGCGTCGACCACCGGCGCGCCCGTCTCGGGGTTGACCTGCTGGACCTGCTGCGTGCGCACCGGCGTCAGGAGTTCGGTGCGGACGGCCAGGGCCGCCACGCCGCCGAAGAAGAACATCATGAGCACCGCGCACATGTACATCACGCCGATCTTCTTGTGGTCGACGGTCGTCGCCCAGTCCCAGATCGTGGTGATGAGCCCGCCCTTGGGGGTCAGGTAACTCCCCTCGTCGTGCCCGTGCCCGGCGGCGGCGCCGAGGGCGTTTGCGTTGCGGTCGTCGATGGTCGCCATAACTGCCGGCTCCGTTGCTTTCGTCGTCCACCGGCTCGGGCCTGGCCCGGCGCCGGATCATGCACACAGGTGTCTTACTTCAGCGTCTTCATGTACTCGATGATGCCGTTCATCTGGGCCTCGGAGAGCTGGCCCGCGAAGCTCGGCATCGCGTTGGTGTACCCGGCCACGATGTGCTTGGCGGGGGTCATCACCGATTCGCGGACGTAATTGGCGAACGCGTCGGGATTGGACATCTCCTCGGCAGAGTGCCCGCCCCCGTCGGTGAAGCCCACCGCCCGGCCGAAGATCCCCTTCCACGTCGGGCCCGTGTTCTTCCCGCCGTCGATGGTGTGGCAGCTTGCACACTTGGCGACCCACTGGCGGCGTCCCAGTTCGACCGGATCCACCGCGTCAACCCACTTGGTGATCGTCGCGTTGTAGGACGCCTCGGGAACGACGCGGATGATCGCCGCCATCTCCGAGTGCAGGTCGCCGCAGTACTCCGCGCAGAACACGAAGTGGTCGCGATACTTCGTCCCGTCGGCGAGCGTGCCGGTCGAGTGTGCGTCGAGCTTCTCGGCGTTGAACCAGTAGCTCGTGTAGCGGTTGGGGATCACGTCGACCTTGATCCGGAAGTCAGGGATCCAGAACGAGTGCAGCACGTCGGTCGAGATCATCCGGAACTTCACCGGCTTGCCCTCGGGGACGTAGAACACCGGGACGTCCGTCGCGCCCACGTGCCTGGTCTCGGGGGACTCGGCGCCGTTGGGGTAGGTCACGCCCCAGCTCCACTTGCGGCCCGTGAGCTTGAGCTCGATCGCATCCGGCGGCACCGAGATGCGGCTGATGTAGCCGTGGAACCCCTCGAAGAACATGTACACGAAGAACCCCAGCGGCACCACAGACCACGCCAGCTCCAGGATCGTGTTGTGCGAGGGGCTCGCCTGCGCGATCGTCCCCGGGCGGCGACGATACTTGAACGTCCAGTAGAGCATCACCACCGTGATCCCGACGAAGACCACCGTCGAGATCCAGAAGATGTACATGAAGATCGAGTCGACCGCCGACACGCCCGCGGCCATCGGGTCGGCGCCCATCCCCTCGCGCTTGAAGATGAAGTTGTGGGCGATGTCGCCCAGCGCCGCCGGAAAAGCCGGCGACGGAAGGATGGAGGCCGAGGAAGCAATGTGCTCTGTCGTCATCATGCCGCTGGTCCCGTCACAGAAGGTCCGCCGGGGTTCTGGCCCGCCGGCGTGCTCGTCACCGCATCACGCCGCGCGGCCGCCGAGGCTGCACGCGCTGCGTTCCGCTTCCTGAGAATCTCCGAGAGCCGCAGGCCGCCGATCAGGCCGCCCACCGCGATCACCGCCACCAGCCCGCCGATCTTCATCACGCGGACCGCCTGGATCGTGTACTTCCCCGCGCGCGGGTCGTACACGTAGCAGTAGTTCATGAAATAGTCGCCGATGCTCTTGGCCAGCTTCCCCTCCGAGGCATCCAGGAGCGCCAGCTTCACCTGCGTCGGCGGGTACTCGAACCCGTAGATGTACCGCGTGATCACGCCCTCGGGAGAAACCACAAACAGCGCCACGGGGTGTGAATACTCGCCGTTCTCGACCTTGCGGTACGGGAAGCCCAGCGCGTTGGCGAGCTGCCGAGTTCCCTCCACGTTCCCCTCGTGGAAGATGAACCCCGCACCCACCGCCGGATCGCTCGCGCGGGTGTACCCGGTGATCGCACGGGTCCGTGCGCCCTTGGCCAGCACCTGCGTGTCCAGGGGGTCGAAGCTGAAGCTCAGGAAGTTGAAATCCTTCCCGGCCGTGAGGTCGATCTTGGCGAGCGATTCGACGAACTTGTCCGCCACGATCGGGCACACCACCGGGCAGCGGTAGTAGCCGATCATGATCACCGCCGGCTTGGGAAGTTTCCCGGCCTCGACCCGACCCGTCGCCGCGGGGAAGTAATCCCCCAAAGAGACCTTCACGCCGTCGGCATTGATGAACTCAAGCTCCAGCGGGAGCCTGGCGCCAAGGTGCTCCTCGACCTCAAGCCCGCGCACCTGCGTGGGCAACTGGTCGGGGGAGGGTGGGGCGATGGACGCCTCGGGCAGCGACTTGCCCGGAATTTCAGCCGCGGGAGGTGGCGATTCGGGGGCGGACTGTGCGTGAAGCAAGGGCGCGACGGTGCACACGGCAAACGCCGCGGCGATCACACGTCGAGATGGCCTTGCAAACAGCTTCATGGATACTCGATCCGCTTCCGCCGCGACGGGAATCCCCCTCACTTGGAGGCGGGCGCCGCCCCATAGTTCTGAATCACACGCTCAAACGCCGCGTCGATCGGCATCGAAACCTTCGACTGCTCGGGGGAAACCCACTCGTAGTTCGTCAGGCTCCGCTGGGCCTCCTGGCTCGCCGCCTGTGCATCCGCCGACAACCGCACCGTCGCCTCGTGCTCCTGCGTCTGGGCGATCCCGCCCACGTTCGAGACCGTCCGGTAGTAGTACATCATCACGATCCCGACCAGCCCCGCCGTCACCACGCTCAACGCGATGAACGAGGCAAAGAGCACAAAGGGGTTCGCCACCGCCGTGTGTGCAGACTGCGGCGCACCCTCGACCGACAGATCGTGCTGGTGCCACGCATCAACGTGCTCATGCTCAACCGGGGTTTCGTGCGCCGCTGCCATGACTTGCCTCTTCTCGGTGGCACTCCGGAGTTCGCCGGATCTTGTCACACCGGATTCATTACTGTATGACGGGACAACCGACCGGACACCCACCACGGGGAGATCACCCAGGCTCCAAGGCCCGGACCAGTGCACTTACACGTAGTTCTTGTGCTCCAACGACTCATGCATGTACGGGTCGTTGACCGCCACCAGGACCCCGGAGGAAACCTTGCGAATCAACAGGGCCGCGAAGACCGCCACGACGCCCAGGACGCCGACCACGTCCACCCAGATACCCCCCAGGCCCATCTTGTCGTTGGGGTTGGTGGCGTACACCATGGGCCGGACGATCCAGAAGATGTCGACAAAGTGTGCAATCAGGGCCCAGACCGACATGCCCATGATCAGCGCCGGGACCTTCTTCACCGGGCGGAAGAGCAGGATGATGAACGGCACCAGGAAGTGCCCGAAGACCAGGAAGTAGAAGACGTACTGCCAGCCCCCGGACTTGCGGGCGAGATAGAAGGCCGTTTCTTCGGGGATGTTGCTGTACCAGATCAGGAAGTACTGGCTGAACGCGATGTACGCCCAGAAGACCGTGAACGCGAACAGGAACTTGCCCATGTCGTGGTTGTGCTCGTTGGTCACGATCCCTTCGAGCCTGCCGCGCTTGCGGAGGATGGCGTGGATGAGGATGCACGTCGCCATGCCCGAGTACGCCGAACCCGCGAAGTAGTAGACGCCCCACATCGTGCTGAAGAACTTGAAGTCGGTCGCCATCAACAGGTCGAACGAAGCGAACGCAACCGAGAGGGCGAAGATCAGCATGCCCCAGGCGCTCGTGAACCCTGCACGTGCACTCAGCTCAGGGTCGGCCGTCTTGTCCTGCTGGAGGCTGAAACCCGTCATGCGCCGGGCAAGGAACGTCCAGATCAGGACGTAGAAGATCACCCGCACGTAAAAGAAGCCGGGGTTGAGCCACGCGGCCTTCTTGCCCAGGATGTAATCACCCTGGAACTTGGGACCCATCCACGTGAACAAGGGGTGGCCCAGGAGCAGATCGGCGATGCAGATCGCGATCACCCCGAGCCCCAGGAAGGGAACCAGGCTCGCGACATTCTCCTGCTGACGGCGGATCGCCGCACTCCACCCCGCACGCACCAGTGAGTGCAGCAGGACATACCAGAGGTTGCCCAGCACGATCGCAAGGCACCCCATGACGCCGATGTGCAGCGCCGACAGCGAGTGTGCACGCCCGTACTCGCCCAGCATGGTCGACCCGAACGCACAGATCCCGATGCCGATCGCGCCGGCCCCCAGAAGCGCCGTCGAGATCCCCTTGCCCGTCCCCGCCGGGAGGGTGATGTTCTCCTGCCGCAGCAGGTGTGCACGGTCCGGGCCGTGATGATCATGGCCGTGGGCCGCGTGGTAATGCGTGGAAGCGCTGCTCACTGCTGACCTCCGCTGGTGGGAGCGGCCGGGGCGGGCGCCGCCGGCTTGCTGCGGCTCAGCGCATCACGCTGAGCCTCGGGGATCGCCGGATCGGTGATGGATGCGCCGCGCGCCACCTGCAGCGCCCGGATGTACGCCACCACCGCCCACGCCTGACGCTCCGAGAGAGCGTGCCCGTACGCGGGCATCTTGTTGTTGCCCTGTGCATCCCAGAGCCCGTTGCGGGCCACGTCGAAGATGTGCCCGTCAAGGCCCGTGAGCGCAGGACGCGTGCCCGACTTCTTGGTCGCCTCGTCGACGTACTCCTCGGTCGCGCCCGGCTGGAACTTGGCGTCGTGGAACGTCGGGAGTGCGTAGGACCAGTTCTTGCCCACCATCCCCTTGCCGTCACCCAGGTAGCCGTGGCAGGCCGCGCAGTAGATGTCGTACTTCTTGCGGCCCAGTTCGAGCATCTCGCGCGACACCGGCACGGGGATCCTGGCGATCACGCCGCCCGCGTTCTTGCCCGTGTAGAAGGCGTCGTCGGCCTTGAGGAAATCCTCGCGCTGCTGCATCCAGTGCCGCGCCCAGTCGCTCCCCGACTCCATCTGCGCCTCGGTGACCGTGAAACTGACGCGGCCGAAGGGGACCGCGCCGGCCACGGGCCTGCGCATCATCCGCCCGTCGGCGAAGAACTCGCTCGACCCCTGCGGACGCCACTTCATCTGGTTGTCCATGTCGGGGAAGAACTCGCGCGGACGCTCATCCTCGCGCCCGCCGCGGCACCCCGAGAGGGGGACCAGCGCGACCAGCGCCGCCAGCGCCATCGCGCCAAGCCGTCCTGAAGCGTGTGTGATCGTGTTCATCATCGTTCCAGCTCGATTCAGAGTCGCGGTCGATCAGGCTCAAGAGCCCAGGTCCGCCTCAATGGTGGTCGTTGACTTCCTTGACGGGCTCGGGCTCTTCCTCGACAAGATCCACGTTCGTTCCCCCCGCCGCCTCCAGCAGGTGCCGCGTCTTGTCCTGGTCGAACTTCTCGTCCGCCGCCTCGATGCAGATCATGAAACGATCGTCGCTGCACCGCAGGAACCGGTCCTTGCGGAGCAAAGGGTGGTTCCACATCGGCAGCCGGTTGAAGGCCAGCATCCCCAGGATCGCCGTGAACGCCGCCGAGAGGATCCCCAGCTCGAACGTGATCGGGATGAACGATTCCCACGCCGTGAAGGGCTTGCCCTGCACCAGCATCGGGTAGTCGACGCCCGTCATCCACCACTGCATCAGGAAGCCCAGGGAGGCCCCCGTCAGGCCGATGCACGCGATCAGGATCGGCAGCTTGGTGCGCTTGACGCCCATCGCCTCGTCGATCCCGTGGATCGGGAAGGGAGCGTACAGGTCCCAGCGGGTGTACCCCGCGTCGCGGACCGCCTCGGCCGCGCGGTACACGTCCGCCGGCGTCGCGTACTCGGCCACCATCCCGTAGACCGGGACACCCGCGGCCGTCGTGTAGATCGTTCCGGTGCTCTGGCGAGCCATATCAGTGGCCTCCCGTCATGACGTTGCCGTGACCCTGGCCGGTCTCTCCCCCGTGACCGTGCGGGCTGGCCTGCGGCAGCACCGCCTTGACTTCCGAGATCGCAAACATCGGCAGGAAGCGGGAGAACAGCAGGAAGAGCGTCAGGAACACGCCGCACGAACCCACGAAGATCATGATGTCGACCAGCGTGGGGGTGAACATGTGCCACTCGCTGGGCAGGAAGGCGCGGTGGAGGCTCGTCACGATGATGACAAAACGCTCGAACCACATGCCGATCGTCACCAGGAACGCGACCGCGAAGATCACCAGCGGGTTGCGCCTGAGAGCCTTGAACCAGAAGACCTGCGGGCTCAGGACGTTGCACCCGATCATCGACCAGTACGCCCACCAGTAGGGAGCGTACCGCTCACCCTCGCCCGCCAGGAACGGCGGCATCAGGCGGTTGTACAGGAAGACCTCCTGCTCGTACTGGCTCCCCGAGTACCAGGCGATGAAGAACTCCATCCCGTACGCAAAGCCGACCATCATGCCCGTCGCCAGGATGATCTTCGACATGTTCTCAAGGTGCCGCAGCGTGATCAGGTCCCGCATGTACGGGAAGAGCACGCGGAAGGGGATCAGCAGCATCAGCACCATCGCAAAGCCGCCGAAGATGGCGCCCGCCACGAAGTAGGGCGGGAAGATCGTCGTGTGCCAGCCCGGAAGAACCGACGTCGCAAAGTCAAACGACACGATCGAGTGCACCGAGAGCACCAGCGGCGTCGAGATGCCCGCCAGCACCAGGTACGCCGCCTCGTAGCGGTGCCAGTGACGCGAGCTGAACCGCCACCCCAGGCTCAGCAGGCCGTAGACCATCAGCCGCACCTTGTCGATCCGCACCGGGATGAACGGCAGGATCGTCGCGCTGTTGGGGTTGCGGCGCAGGCGTGCATCCGCCCGGTCACGCAGCGTCGCAAGGTCGGGGATCATCCCCATGTACCAGAACAGCAGCGAGACTGTCCCGTACGTCGAGACCGCAAAGACGTCCCACAGCAGCGGCGAGCGGAAGTTCGGCCAGATCGCGTTGGCGTTGGGGATCGGGAAGAGCATCCACGCCATCCACTGGCGGCCGATGTGGATCCCCGGGAACGTCGCCGCGCAGATGACCGCGAAGATCGTCATCGCCTCCGCCGACCGGTTGATCGCCGTACGCCACTTCTGCTTCAACAGGCACAGGATCGCCGAGATCAGCGTCCCGGCGTGGCCGATGCCGATCCAGAAGACGAAGTTGGTGATGTCCCACGCCCAGTCGACCTGGTTGTTCAGGCCCCAGGTGCCGATGCCGGTGATCACCAGGTACGCGATGAACATCCCGCCCAGTCCGGCGACCGACCCCGCGGCGAGCACCGCGGGGAGCCACCAGCGGGCGGGCTTGTTCTCGATGTACCCGCAGACGATGTTCGTCACGTCCGCGAACGAACGGTTGTTCAGCACCAGCGGTGCACGCTGGCCCGGACCGTCGTCGAGCGAACCATCGCCCGTGCCCCCGGTGGGGGCCGCGGGGGCTGCGGCAAGGCCGGCGAGCCGGCGGGCCGTTGCTTCATCGGGGTGCATGGCGCTGCTCATGCCTTGACTCCAAACGGCGCCGCCACGGTCTTAAGAACGTTGAGCGACAATGCGTATCCCTTGTCCTGGAGCATCATGCGGCGGTCCTTGCGGAACGTCGCGTCGGTGTGCTTCTCATCCCCGTGCGAATGGTCGCCCTGGCTGTCGTGGCCGTGATCGCCGTGATCACCGCCGTGCCCGCCGCCGTGGTGCTCCATCGGATCGTGATCCGACGGACGGATCCGCTCGTTGGGGTTGTTGATCCGGGCCATGTGGCTCGTACGCGGCCGGGTGTTGATGAAACCCAGCAGCAGGTACGCGCGGCCGTGGTTCCGCTGGCTCGTCACCCGCGACGCGGGATCCAGGATGTCGCCGAAG
>DATGXW010000076.1:0-13225 GCA_035298585.1 Phycisphaerales bacterium | reverse complement strand
ATGGCCAAGTACGGTGGCAAGCCCGTTCCCTTCATGTCGACTGCACTCACCCAGGCCGACATCGATTCGGCGACGGCGGTGCTCAAGTCGGGGATGCTCCGCGCTGCCAAGAAGTGCGAGGAGCTGGAGTCGCGGTTTGGGGCGATGTCCCAGGCCAAGCACATGATGACCTGTGCCAACGGCACGTGTGCACTCCAGCTTGCATATGAGCCCCTCTTCAACCCCGGCGATGAGATCCTCGTCCCCGCGTGGTCGTACATCGCGACGGTGAGCATGGTCGTGGCGCGCGGGTGCGTCCCGGTCTTTGTCGATGCACTTCCTGACACGCTCCAGATCGACGTGAAAGATGCGGCCAGGAAGGTGACCAGGAAGACGCGCGGCATCGCCGCGACGCACCTCTACGGAAACCCCGTCGACATCGATGCCGTGCAGGCCCTCGCGGCCTCGGCGAACCTCAAGGTCGTCTACGACTGTGCACAGGCCCACCTTGCGACCTACAAGGGCAAGGGGATGGGCGCGTTCGGCGATGTCGTGACGTATTCGTTCTACGCGACCAAGAACCTCGGCACGGGCGAGGGCGGCGCGATCTCGTGCAATGATGATGCACTTGCACGCAAGATCCGGCTGCTCCGTTCGCACGGTGAGACCGACAAGTACCTCCACGAGTCGGTCGGGTACAACTACCGGATGAACGACATCACCGGCGCGATCGGCTGCTCACGCCTTGATCGCCTGGAATCGCAGACCAAGCAGCGCCAGACGAATGCGGCACGCTTTGACGCGATGCTCACCAACCTGAACAAGACGCTGGGCTCCGAGGCGTTCACGTCCGTCAAGACCACGCCCAGCGCGACCTCTGCATACCACCTCTACACGATGATGATCGATACGAGCAGGTTCAAGATCTCGCGTGACGAGTTCTGCAAGGCCCTGGGCGCTGAAGGCGTCCCCACCGCAGTCCACTACCCGCGCTCGCTTCCCAACCAGCCTGCACTGAGTGCATGGAACAAGCACGACTGCCCCGTGGCGGATTCGCTCTCTTCCAAGGTGTTCTGCCTGCCCATGCACCATGACCTGACGGAAGAACACTTCAATCTGATCGCCGAGGCGATGGAGAAGGTGGCGAAGGCGGGGATGCGTTGAGGGCGAGTTGAGAGTCGGGGGCGGGTGCATTGAAGACTGAAGCTTGAGACTACACCCCGGACGCGAGTTCGGGGTTTTTTGTCCCGCCAGCGTCAGCATCGAGATTTCGAGAGTTCGCGATTATTCAACGCACGCGTGCATCAATGACTTGCAATGGCGTGCCCCTCTCAAGTACGATCGCCGTAACTCGGGAGGTATCATGCTGCACAGAGTTCTCGTCCCCACGTGCGTTCTTGTCGGAGTCTTTTCAGTCACCGCTGTTGCAGAAACGGTACTGATTACCGCCGCAAAGATCGTCAATCCAACGGATACGACTATTACAGCTACTGCAGGCGGCTCACCAGTCGCACTCATTGATGCAGACATCATCGTTCGAGGTGCAACCCTCAC
Organism: Phycisphaerales bacterium; assembly: GCA_035298585.1. GTDB lineage: Bacteria > Planctomycetota > Phycisphaerae > Phycisphaerales > UBA1924 > JAEUJB01. Next base: position 11,692 of record DATGXW010000076.1, on the reverse strand, counting down.
GATGAACGGTCGGCACACGATCAGATCAATGACGATTGAACGCAATGCGTCCAACGTCGAGGGTGTGCTGACGCACACCGCGAACTCTAGTTATGACTATTCGGGCGGAGCGGGCTCGGACATCGTGCACGGATTGAGCCTGACGACGCTTCATGAGATGAGTATCCAAGGCACGAGCGGAAGTTTGAAGGCAAGTAAAATTATCGCTGACGCCCGCGGCCATCCTTCTGCAACGGGTCCGGGAGCGGGTATTTCCGGCAGTGATCTGGCAGGAGGAGCAGGCTTTGGAGGAGCAGGTCGCAACGCGTCCAATTCAATTACCGGTGGTGATTGTTACGGATCACCACTTGCACCCAACGTCTTCGGCTCTGGCGGCGGAGCAGACACCGGGGGAACTACTTCCGTAGGTGGCGCAGGTGGTGGAGCCATCAGGCTCAACGTCGAAGGCTCACTGACAATCGATGGCATCATCAGTGCCAACGGACAATCAACGCCGGGGAATCAAGCTGCAGGAGGTTCTGGAGGCAGCATCTGGATTACCTGTGCAACTCTCGCCGGCTCAGGGAGCTTGACAGCGACTGGCGGCGGTGGCAATACATCCTTCTCAGGCGGCGGCGGAGGCGGAAGAGTCGCTATCTATTACGCGTCCGGCACCTACTCCGGCACGTTTGATGCATCTGGCGGCGTGGGATATCTCGGAAGCGGTGGTGCCGGCACCTTCTACATTGAGAAGGCTGGAAGCCTGGGAACCTTGTATATCGACAATGCCGACAAGAGCAGTGCCGAAGGCACCGAGTTCACGGGATCGATGGAGCTCGACGCCAACCTCGTGATTCGCAACGGTGGCTTGCTCTCGCACAAGCATCAGGATGCAGGAGTCGCACTGACGTTCGCGGGCGACGCGATGATCGAATCCGATGGATTCATCAACGTCAATGCCCGCGGCCACCCCTCTGCTACAGGTCCGGGAGCAGGCATGTCCGGCAGTGATCGAGCAGGTGGAGGTGGCTTTGGAGGAGTCGGAGGCAATGGAGTATCCAACATCTTGGGTGGTGGTACCTACGGAGACTTATTCACACCGATTCTGTTTGGCTCTGGCGGCGGAGCAGACACCGGTGGAACTACTTCCGTCGGTGGTGCCGGTGGCGGAGCGATCAGGCTCAACGTCGAAGGCTCGCTGACGATCGACGGCACCATCAGTGCCAACGGACAATCAACGCCGGGGAATCAAGCTGCAGGAGGTTCTGGAGGCAGCATCTGGATCACTTGCGCCACGCTTGGTGGGTCGGGCAGTGTGACCGCGATCGGCGGCACAGGGAACACCGGCTCGTCTGGTGGAGGTGGCGGCGGAAGAGTCGCTATCTACTCATGCGATGTGCAGGTACCGCTCACCGCCTTCAACGTCAACGGCGGCATCGGCTATCGAAATGGCGGCATCGGAACCGTGTACTTTGGCGGCAGTTCGGTCAACATCTTCCTGCAGCCTGATTCGACAACCTACACAGGCGGCGATGAAGTGTCGCTGATCGTTGACGCCACCGGCGATGGTCCGCTGACATATCAGTGGTACCGCGAGGGTGAACCACTGCAAGACAACGATCGAATCTCGGGAGCGACAAGCGATCAGCTCACGTTCAGCCCGATTGATTGTGCTGATGGCGGCACCTTCTATTGCCTCGTGACTGACTCTTGCGGCTCTTTCCCGACTGATCCTGCACAGATTGCCGTGCTGGCTCCATCAGATTACGACGGCTCGGGATTCGTCGACACCGACGACTTCACTGCCTTCGTGATCGACTTTGAACTTGGTGATGAGAAGGCCGATTTTGACGACACGGGATTCGTCGACACCGACGATTTCACTGCATTCACGCTGGCCTTCGAAGCTGGTTGCTGACATCTTCCTACATCAGTGCACACGCAAGACCCGGCATCTGCCGGGTCTTTTTATGCATCACCTGGAAGACCTGCTATCCCATGTGCCTCCGCCAACCGCTCCATCCTCCGCACCTCGACGCGTTGCTTGGCCAGTGCTCCGGGGAACCGGTCGCGGATGTAGGTGACCAGTCCTTCGCGGACGCGGCAGCGGAGTTCGAAGGCGTAATCAGCGCGTGCAGCGCTCACCAGGGCGCGGAGTTCCATGCCGCTGGGTGATGTGTTGGTGACCTGGAGGACGCACACGCGGCCATCCCACTGCGGGCTCTCTTTGACGATGCGTTCGAGTTCCTTGCGGATCTCGTCGACGGGGGTGTCGAAGTCGACGTAGAGCATCGCGGTGCCCAGGACCTGCGAGGTTGTCCTGGTCCAGTTTTCAAAGCGGTTTTCGATGAAGTCGTTGAGGGGGACGATCAGTCGGCGTTCATCCCAGATGCGGACGACGACGTACGTCGTCGTGATCTCCTCGATCTTGCCCCATTCACCGTGGACGACGACGACATCGTCGATGCGGATGGGCTGGGTGACGGCGATCTGGAGTCCGGCGAGGAGGTTGGAGAGCGTGGGCTTGGCGGCCATGCCGATGACGATGCCGGCGATGCCGGCGGAGGCGAGGAGGCTGGTGCCGAGCTGGCCCGCGCGGGGGAAGGTCATGAGTGCACTCGCGCCCGCGAGGATCCAGATGAGGACGCACATGACCTGGCGGGCGATCTTGACCTGCGTCTGGACTCGGCGCGACGCGAGATTGTCCTCGACATCGATGCGGTAGCGTGCGGCGACGACGTCGTCGATGACGCGCGTTGCACACGTGGCCAGCCAGCCGAGCGTGAGGATCACGGTGATCGCGATGGCATGGCGCAGCGGCTCACCGGCGGCGCTGAGGTTCATGCCCGGCAGGACGACCTGGAGCCCGATCAAGGGAAGCAGAAGGCCGACGGGTCTTCGCGTGTGCTTGACGATCGAGGCGAGCACGACGCCGCGATGCTGCGCGAATCGCTCAAGGAGCTTCCAGGCCAGGCGGTGGACGATCAGTGCGGCGGCGATGACACCGACGATGATGACCAGCGACCAGGCGAGCGATTGCCACGTGGGTGCGGGGACGATGGAGATGGGAACGACGGCCTGATCGCCCGTTGCGGCGTGTCCCGGGAGGGTCATCGGGGGCGAATAGACAGCACCGTGCGGTTCGAGTTCTTCAAAGGACATCGCGGCGCCGGTCTGCGGTGGCGTGGCCATGGACATGGGCTCCCTTTTGGGGGTGAATGGAATTTCGATGCACACAGCCCCGCACGAACCCCCACGAACCCCCACGCCTCCCCATGAACCACCATGACCCCCCTCACGAATCCCGCGAGCCGTCGCCACGGACGCACCCGAACGGAGGCCGGGGTGAGCAGTTTGTACCTCGATACGGCGGCTGAGGTTCAGCCATGAAGAAAACATGAGACGCAACAGGTTGTGTGGCAGAGGCTTAGAATCAATATGCAGACCCTTTCGCAAGCCAAACATTGACGATGGCGTTCGGTAGGTGGTATGCTGTTCTGTCGAGCTCGCGTCCAACGCCGCCCTCGGCCTCACAACCCTGATCCCCGTGTATCCACGCAGGTGATCAGGGCTGAGCCTCGCGTTGGGACCCGTGTGCCCTCGCTCCGGGTGCAGCCCTGTGGGGATCTGCACCGCCTGGTGTCGCGGCCACACACGGCAGACAGAAAGGCACCGCGCCCATGGCACGGACCGATATCGAGACCAAGCCCTCCCCCGCGGCCGCAAACAAGTCGGGGACCTCCTCCAGCACAGCGACAGCACATGGTGCAACCACCGGGACGCCTTCGGGTTCCGCGGGCGGCGTTTCTGCGTCCGGCGGTTCAGCATCCGGCGGCGGCGCCACGATGACGCGTCCCGCGCCCGCCTCCAGCGGCCCCGCGGCGACGACCGCGGGCAAGCCCGCGCCCGCCAAGGCGCCCGAGGCCAAGCCCGAGGACAAGGAAAAGATGCGTGCACTGGGCCTCGCGGTGCAGCAGATCGAAAAGACGTTCGGCAAGGGGTCCATCATGAAGATGGACGAGGCCGCGTACATCGCGATCCCCGGCATTTCGACGGGGTGCCTCTCGCTCGACCTTGCGCTGGGCGGCAAGGGCATCCCCCGCGGCCGAATCATCGAGATCTTCGGGCCTGAATCTTCCGGTAAGACGACGCTGGCGCTCACCGTGGCCGCGATGGCGCAGAAGGATGGGGGCGTCGCGGCGGTGATCGACGCCGAGCACGCGATGGACCCGGTATGGGCCCGCAAGCTGGGCGTGAACATCGACAATCTTCTCGTGTCGCAGCCCGACTCGGGCGAGCAGGCCCTGGAGATCTGCGAGCTTCTTGTTCGCTCCAACGCGGTCGACATCATCATCGTCGACTCGGTCGCAGCGCTCATTCCCAAGGCGGAGATCGAGGGCGAGATGGGCGACTCGATCGTCGGCGTCCAGGCACGCCTGATGAGCCAGGCGATGCGGAAGCTGACGGGCATCATCGCACGCTCGAACTGCACGGTGATCTTCATCAACCAGATCCGCGAGAAGATCGGGGTGATGTACGGCTCGCCGGAAACCACGACGGGCGGTCGTGCACTCAAGTTCTACGCCTCGGTCCGCGTCGACATCCGGAGGACGGGCGCGATCAAGGAAGGGGACGTGACGATCGGCTCGCGCACGCGTGCACGCATCGTCAAGAACAAGATCGCCCCGCCCTTCCGCGAGGCGGAGTTCGACATCATGTACGACTCGGGGATCTCGGGCGAGGGCGACCTGGTCGACCTGGGCGTCGAGGCGAATGTCGTCCAGAAGAGCGGCGCGTGGTACTCCTACGGCGAGATCCGCATCGGCCAGGGCCGCGAAGCCGCCAAGCAGTTCATCAAGGACAACCAGGAGCTCGCCAAGGACATCCGCAAGAAGGTGCTGGCGATCAAGATGGCGCAGAACGCAGCCAAGCCTGCGGGCAAGCCCGAGGCCGGCGATGAGGTGGATTCGGATGAGTGATTCCGCCCCGCTGGCGTGATCGGCGGGCGGCCCGCGGTCGCAGCACCCGGAGCTTTGACCCGGAGCTGCGTGAGGGACCGCCGTCGGCCGGGGCTGATTGCTTGAAGATGTGTTGCCCCCCGTCAAGGGGAGGAGAGAGCCGACGGCCCGCGTGCACACGCGGGCCGTCGCATTTTTGCGGGGATGTCAAGCATGCACGGCAGCGCAGACACCTATACGGTGACACTCAAAGCAATGATGGCGATCACCCCATAGCCCAACACCGAGATGGCCGCAAGTCCAGACAAAAAACGACCCGGTGAACGGACGATACTCTGGGTGCCCAATACGCGGCAGAGCATGCGGCCAGCACAAAGGGGGACAATCAGGACTGTGTGCTTTAGCAGTTCAACCATGCGTGGGCGCGAGGCTGACAAAAGGTCCCATTTGGGCATGTTCGCGAGCACAAAAGTAGCAAGCATCTGCAAGCCCCACCAAATCACAAAACCATAGAATGATGCGGAAGCAAACGGAAACGTGTAGCCGGTAGAAGAGTGATCTATTGACAAAATTGCACGGGTTGAAGGAACAAATCGCTTCCAATATACTTCTTCTACCGATCCTTGGCCCCAAGTTTCAAATAATCTTGGCGTGAACAGATAGATATACACATGATACATCAACGCGAAGCCAATTCCCAATATCGCAATAGCGGTATAAATTGTCAAAGCTACGCATATCTGCTGCGTCCTAAAACGCCGAAGCACCGATGTAACCGAAAAATAGGCAACCGATACCAGGATGAACTCCACGATCAACAGGGGCAGGTTCACGATCGCGGAAATTGCAGGCGAAACGATAAATGCCAGAGTGGCTTGGGTTATAAAATCTTGCCCCGACTGAATATGCGGCATGCCCGCTTGATTGTGAGCTGATACTTTTCCGGCATAGCCAGCAACTGCGTATCCCATGCCTTGACATGCGAACCAGCCCACTAACACAAAGCCGACTGCCAAACGATCGGCAGCCTGCAAAGTGCCCTTATCCTTTGGTGCGCACATAGGATCGGGCGAATTCATCCGATGCTGGTGTCGAGACAAGAAACGGAGTAAGCGACGAGAAACGCGGCGTCGTCGCTGCCGATCCTGTAGCACGCCGTCCACCCAGTTGCCGAAGCTGGCAATAGATATTGCCAAGGGCAGCAGCGCCAGGATGCTTAACAGGGTAGACTGCACCTGAAAGCTTATGCCTCAAAGCACGGAGTTGCGCCGCGGTGAACCACCGCGCGCTGAACCGATGACACTGCTGCGTTGATCGGTGGGGTTTGAAGATACCACCCGTCCGAGGATCCTCCGCCGGCCGCGTGGAGCGGGGTTGATTCAACACCTTCCCCACGATTCTCCGCATCCCACTTTTCAGTCTTTTTCCCACCCACGTCGGAAAAGAAAAACCCCTGCTTTGCAGGGGTTTTCTTCAAGTGGAGCGGAGGAGAGTCGAACTCCCGACCTCATCATTGCGAACGATGCGCTCTACCAACTGAGCTACCGCCCCTTGTGGGCAGGAGTATAGACCGCGAACGTCGGGAGGCAAAAGGGAGGCACCTGCGAATTCGGGTTCTGTCAGGAGTAGTCCGCGGAGTGCAGGAGAGCAGACGGCAGACAGCAGACTGCGAGCAGCGAACGGCGAACGGCGAACGGCGAACCGCGAGCAGCCTTCGCGCGTGTGCACACGGTTATTCCTGCCAGCGGAAGGTGGCGCTGCCGATCAGCCAGCCGCCGATGCCGATGGCGAGCATGACCATCGCGGGGATGGCCATGTCCGCCATGCTGAACTGGCGCCACAGGCCGCCTTCGAGCAGGAGCGTCGACCACTTGAAGGGGCTGATGCTCCCGATCTGCTGCACGACCGCGGGCAGGAGAAAGAGCGGGACGCTCCCCCCGCCGATGAGCGCCAGGATCAGCATGATCGCGCGGCCGCCCCCCGAGGCCGCCGTCTCGGTCTTGGAAAGGCCTGCCAAGAGCATCATGATCCCCGTGAAGCCGATCGACGAGAGCAGGATCGCCGCCGCCATCGACCAGGGACGCGAGATCTCGACCGAGAAGGGCGGGATCTGCGAGATGAGCATGAGAAGCACCTGCACACATGTGCACGCGACAAAGCACCCGATCGCCTTGCCCAGCAGGATCTGCGATCGGGAGAGAGGCGAGATGGTCAAGCGCAGGAGCGTGCCGCGGGTCCTTTCTTCCGCGAGCGAGATCCCGAACGTCAGTGTGCAGCTCATAAGCCCCCACACCACGCCCTGTGCGAACGAGACTTCAAAGGATGACTGCGGCCGGGAGGCGTCGCGCTTGATCTCCTCGAAGGCGACATTGATCGGTCGCCACGTGTCGAGAAGGGAGCTCCTGGTCTTGAGCACATCGCCGGGGGCGTCGTGGGATGCGTCGGCGGGTGAGTCCGCCCCGGCTTTGCCTTCCGCGGGCGGGTTGGCGGCTTGGCCTGGCTGTTGTTCAGACTCCATTTCGCGCGAGAGGACGCCGAGGCTGTCGAGCATGCCGGCGATCGCGCTCTTGCGCGGCGCGGTCAGGTCGGAGGCGGAATCCAGGGACTTGCGTGCACGGTCAAGCCGGGGCAGGAGCGTCGTGAAGTTGCTGAACGAATCGATCATGCGCTGGAAGCCAAGCTCGGTGAGCTTGCCGGTGAGCAGGCCGGACTCGGCGGGGGAACCCGGGGCGATGTACCCTTCGATCTTCATCCCGCCCCCGGCAAAGACGTTGGAGACCGACTCGCCAAAGCCCTGGGGCAGCACGACCGCCGCACGCAGCTCCCCGCGACGGATCGACCGCGATGCATCCTCGGGGATCTCGAAGCGGCGGACCTTGATGCCGTCGACCGATTCGAGGTCACCGACAAACGCGATCGACTCGGGCGTCCTGTCCAGATCCACCACCCCCACCGTGAGGTTGCCGGAGGTTTTCCCTCCCCCGAAGAAGAAGCCGAACATGACGGCGATCAGGAGGGGGAAGATGAAGGTAAAGAACGCCGCGGCGGGATCACGCAGGATGAGCGTGAGGTCCTTGCGTGCGATCGAGAGCATGGAAGCGATGGAGCCCATCAGTCCCGCAGCCTCCTTCCCGTGAGCGTGAGAAAGACGGATTCAAGGTCGGGGCGGTCCACCCGCACCGAGGTGACGCCCGGCTGGGTGACGAGCTCGGCGAGCGTCTGGACGGCGTCCTGGGTCCTGACCTGCTCCTCGATCTCCCCGCGCTTGACGGTGACGACCGAGCTTCCTCCGTGCCGTTCGATCAGTTCATCGACGGTCCCGACGTCAAGGAGTCGGCCGCGGTCGATGATGCCGACGCGGTCGCACACCTTCTGGGCCTCTTCCATGTAGTGGGTCGTGTAGATCACCGTCTTGCCGCGGTCGCGCAGGAGACGCACCATGTCGATGATGCCGGCGCGGGACTGCGGGTCGACGCCCGCGGTGGGTTCATCCAGCAGCAGCAGCGGCGGATCGTGGATCAGGGCGGCGGCGAGGTTGAGCCTCCGCTTCATCCCCCCCGAATACCCCGAAGCACGGTCGTGGCGTCGGTCGGTGAGCTGGACGGCGGCGAGCGCCATCTCGACCCGCTCGGCGAGCAGCCGGCCCTTGAGCCCGTAGAGCGAACCGAAGAAGCGCAGGTTCTCATCGCCGCTGAGGGCTTCATAGATGGCCAGCGACTGGGGGGCGACGCCGATCGACCGGCGGACGGCGGGGTCGATGCACAGGCCCAGCCCGTGGAGCTCAGCCCCGCCGTCGTCGGGCTTGAGCAGCCCGACCGCGATCGAGATGGTGGTGGTCTTGCCCGCGCCGTTGGGGCCCAGGAGACCGAAGACTTCCCCGCGCTTGACGCTGAGCGAGAGCCCATCCACCGCCGTGAGCGTGCCGTAGGTCTTGCGCAGCTTGGTCAGGACCAGCATGGCGGGCATCATACCGGCATGAAGAGGCGGGCGCATGAGCGCGGGTTCATGGCGCGAGACGAAAAACTATGTGCACATGACAGCGGCTCGATCAGCGACGCCGGCGCAGCGCGATCATCGACGCGGCCACGAACGCACAGGCCCCCGCGGCGGGCGCCGGAACGACCACCAGCCTGAGCGCACCGGGATCGTTCCAATCGAGGTGGATGGAAAGGCCGCCGCCAAGCGCTGTGCCCGTGATGTTGCCGGGCGCAAACTGCCCGGAGATCAACTGCGCCTGCGCGACATAGAAGACCTGGCCGTACGCGAACGCAAAGCCCGCGTCGGCGACCGGCAGGATGCTCAGCGTCGCGCCGGGGGTGATGGTCATGACGCCGGTCACGCTGATCTGGTCATACCCGACGCCCGCGCCGTAGTTGTTGAGATCGATGACGAGCGTGCTTGATGCACCGAGCGTGAGCGGGCCGGCAAAGGCCAGCGCGCCGGGGCTGTCGCCGGGCGCCAGCGTGCCGTTGATGACCGTGGAACCCGCGATAGAACCTGTTCCCGTGAGGCTGCCGTTGATCGTCAGCGTGTCCTGGACGCCGACCGTGCCGCCATCCATGTGCAGTTCAGCGCCGGTATCGCAGGTGTAATTCCCCGTGCCCGGACCGACGCCGACGACGTTGAGGACGCCCAATGAATGCACATCGACGGTCGCGCCCGCGTTCTGCTGGAAGTTGCCGTTGACGGTCATCACCGAGTCATTCCCGACCAGCCCCTCCCCCACCGTGAGCTTTCCATCGACCGTAAGCGTCTGGGCAGGGCCCACGAGCGGGTCGGGGAAGACGGCGATGTCCTTGCCGCCGCGCACGGTAAGGTCGCCGCCGGCGGTGATGTACTCGAGCGAGCCGATCGCCTCAAGCCCGGTGGTCTTGTTGATGATCTGGCCATCACCCTTGAGCGTGACCTGGCTGCTGACGCGGCGGATCTCGATGCCCGGGATGCTGAGCGTGCCGCCGATGTCGAAGTTGCCCATCGAGAGTTCGCCCGCGCCGGAGTTGTAGTTGAGGAGGGTGAACCCGTCCTGGATCTCAAAGAGGCTGGTCTGGGCCACCGCGAGCCGTCCGCGGTCGGGGCCGACTTCCTCGACGATGATGTTGCCCGAGGGGCGGAACTCGCGTGTGTCGGCGATCTCAAAGTCGCCCGTCGATGCGATGATGGAGAGCGCGTTGAGCGCTGATTCACCCGCGCGGATGCCGTTATCGATCAGCGAATCCTGGCCGCTGAGCGTCACCTTGGCCGCCAGCGTCGTCACCTGGAAGCCGGGGTTCATCCACTTGAACGAGGCGGCGGCCGACGATGTGCTCGTGACCTTGATCTCGCCGCCGGTGAGGGTCTGCGTCCCGATGTTGAAGTTGGTGAAGCTCGAGGCGCTGTCGACCTCAAAGACCGATCCGGGGGCGGTCTCGACGCGGCCGTTATTGGTGAAGTTGCCGACGGTCGCAAAGTCCCGGTCGCCCGCGAGCGAAAGGACGCCCGACGTTCCGTTGGTGGAGAGGTTGTTCTCAAGTGCGGCGAACGATGAAGACAGGCCGTCGAGCGTGACCTTGGCGTTGTTGGTCGTGATGGAGGTCGCGACAAAGTCGAGCGTCGAGTCCTTGACGATCCATGCGCCGGCCCCGAGCGTTCCCGCGGTCACCGGCGCCTGGTTGGAGCGGAGCGTCCCGCTCTCGACGCGGACGGTGCCGGTGTTGGCGAGCGAGACGCCGTCGAGGAAGGTCACGCCCGTCCCGACCTTCTTGGTGAACGTGCCGGTGACGCTGAACGTCGGCCGCGTGCCGACGTTGTTCCAGGTGATGTTCTGGTTCCCCGTCGCGTCGAGCGCTGCGCCAGAATCGATCGTGATCGACGTGGAGTCCCCCATCGAGATTGCGCCGGCCGACCAGCTCCCGCTCGCGCCCTTGTGCATGATCTTTCCGCCTGTATCCAGCGAAAGACCCGATGCGCCCGAGATCACAAGGCCCCCCGACGACTCGACCGTCGTCCCGCCGCTAATCACCGGCGCGGTCGTGGGACCGCTGAACGTGGCGGTCCCGGCCGTCTTGACCACGCCGCCCCCGGTGATGGTGCTCGACCCCTGGTTGAAGGCGGCCGAAGCCTGGAAAGTCGTGCCCGGGCCGACGTTGAGGGTCCCGTTGTTGGCGAAGCTGCCGGCGGTCGTGAAATTCCGGCCGTTTGAGATCCGCAGCGTCCCCGCGGCGGCGTTGGTCGTCAGGCCGTTGATCTGATCGAAGGTCGACCCCGCATCGCGCAGGTGGATCGTCGCCGCGTTGGTCGTGATGCTGGCGCCCGTCAGTTCGAGCGTTGAACCGTTGAAGACGTTCCACGTTCCACCCGTGAGGGTGTTCCCCGGCGTCGCGACGCCGTTGCTGCGGACGGTCCCGCTCTCGACTTCGAGCGTGCCGGTGTTGGTGAACCCGACGTTGAGGAACTCGGTGACGCCCGTGCCGGTCGACTTGCGGATGGTGCCGTTGTTGATGACCGTCGGCGCCGCGCCGATGCCGTTGTGGCGGAAGAGGTCGTTGTTGAGGATCGTGAACGTGGTCGAGGCGCTGATCGTGTAGACCGATCCCATGCCGCCCCCCAGGCGGCCGCTTCCCTGCCACGTGATCGCCGAGCCGTTGTAGTTGACGTCGGTGTCGCAGATGTCGACGTCGTCCGCGCAGTCAAAGAGCACATCGCCGTTGAAGGAGAGCGTTCCTGCGCTGAGAACATCGCGGTCGCTGCTCACACCAGAGAATCGCGCGAGCCCGCCG
>DATGXW010000075.1:0-2170 GCA_035298585.1 Phycisphaerales bacterium | reverse complement strand
GGCGGTCTATGCGCCATCACCGGGATTCGGCTTGAATTCGATGGTGAGCAGGACGATGACGAGCTACTCTGCTCACTCGATCGCATCGATAGTAACGGGCACTACGAGGAAAAGAACCTTCAAGTCGTCTGCAGGTTCATCAACCGCTGGAAGAATTCGAGCAACGACGCGGAGTTCAAGCGCCTGATCGGCCTGGTTCGCAGCATCGGAGGCGGGGAATGAACGCGATACCCACGAACACGAGAATGCGGCCCAACTTCGATAGGGGTAGGGGGGCCGGTTTTTGGTTCCGGCCCCCCTCCCTCCGAACCGGACAAGCGGATTTCCCGCATCCGGCTCTCCAGTCAGTGGACTCCTTTCAGAGACCGGCACGCTGATGCCCTGGCTGTGGTCATCGTGAACAACCCGAGCTTCGCGAAGTAGCTGTTGGTCCAGGTATGATGGCACCGCCCCTTGCCGACTCCCCGCTTCTTGTGACGACGGAGCAGGATGCTGCGAAGCCGCATCCGGATCCACGCGTCCAGTCGCGGGAAGATCCGCTTGGAGCCGTGCTTGAAGTACTCGAACCACCCTCGCACTACCGCGTTCAGGCGCTCGATGATGGTGGGCAGACTGTTGCCGTCCAGCCGCCGGGTTCGTTCTCGGACTCGGTCCTTGAACTTCTCCAGGCTCTGCTTTTTCGGACGTTTCCAGTCCCGCTCGAAGTGGTAGCCGAGGAAGTCGAAGCCTCCCCGGCGGCGCACGTTCGTCACCCGGGTCTTGTCGGGATGAAGCGTGAGGCCGCGGGCGACCAGCTCCTCGCGCAGCCGGGCGAGCGCCGCGTGGGCCTCTTGCTCGGTCTTGCACTGGATGACCAGGTCGTCCGCGTAGCGAGTGACCTCGTAGCCCTCACGCACCAGCACCAGGTCGACCGGGTGAAGGAACACGTTCGCGAGCACTGGACCGAGGGCAGATCCCTGGGGAATGCCTTCTTCCGGTGTCCACTTCGTGCTATCCTCCATCACCGGCTGGCCGAGAAGCTTCTCGATCAGACCGAGCACCCGGCCGTCGGCGACCTCCTTCGCCACTTCCGCGAGCAACCGACCATGATCGATGCTGTCGTAGTAGCTCTGGATGTCGGCATCCACCACCCACGTGTGACCGCTCCGCAACAGCGCCTGGACGCGCCGAAGGGCGTCCTTGCACCCGCGCCCCGGACGGAACCCGTAGCTCTGGTCGGCGAACTTCACCTCCCACAGCGGCTCGATCACGTGACGCAGTGCCGTCTGTACGATTCTGTCTCGAATGGTGGGAATGCCGAGCGGACGCCGCTTCGCCGGATTGCCCGGCTTCGGGATGTACCGCCGTCGCACAGCGCTCGGGCGGTAGCTCCCGTCGCGAAGCTGTCGGTGCAGCTCGTCGAGATACCTCGGAGCGTCGCGCTCGAACCGCGCCACGCTCTGGCCGTCCACCCCGGCCGCTCCCCTGTTGCTGCGGACTCTTTTCCAGGCCGCCGCGAGGTTCGCCGGGGCGTAGACCTTGTCCATCAAACTGAACCAACGTCCTCCTTTCACCCCCTGTTCGAGGGCTGCCAGCATCCGTGTCGTCCATACCGCAGGTTCGACCCAGCCCCATCGGGCCGGGAGCTCTCCGCCTTGTTTAGCCCCGAGGGGCACTGGCGACGGTTGGTCTTCCTTCTGCATGTCCTTCACGGCTCCACTTCCCTGCCCCCCTTCGCTCCACGGCCGTTACGCCGCTTCACCGCTCGTATGGGGGCTCTGACTCCTGACCGCCTCACCTTCCGCCTTCCGGCTGACCGGCGGTCAGGTCTCCCTGCTTCTCTCGCGCCACCTTCTCGTCGTTCCGCTCCCAACCACCCGCACGTGCCCCGTCGTCACCTACGCGCCCTCAGTGCGACGGGCTCCCTTTCGGTTCTGGGCTTCACCACCAAACGCAGGCTGGCCGCCGCCACGGGCCGAATCGGATTCACTTTCGTTGCGGACCGACGATTCACCTCCAGTTGCTCTCCACCTCGCCTCGCGGCGACGCAGTTACCTTCGGTTTCAGGCCCGAGGGCACGGGCCCGGCGGGGACTTTCACCCCGCGGATGGCGCGCCTTTGCAGGCGCACATAGGGGTAGGGGGGCCGGTTTTTGGTTCCGGCCCCCCTCCCTCCGAACCGGACAGGCGGG
>DATGXW010000074.1:0-24104 GCA_035298585.1 Phycisphaerales bacterium | reverse complement strand
GGTCGTGCAGGAAGTGCAGCACGCCGCGCAGCAGCATCGTGATCGTGTCGAACGTGCAGAACCCGCAGGGCCCGCCCATGTTGTTCACGATCATCCCGCCCAGGCCCGCCGCCTCGGCCGAGGGCTCATCCTTGATCGCGGGCCTTGAGAGCGGGCCCACCCACATCCCAAGCGACATGTCCGATCGCCCACCGGGCGCGATCGCCACGGGCTTTGAGTCGAGCCGGTAAGCCAGGTACGGGTCGCCGAACGTCCCGTCTGGGTTTCGGTGGTTCACCGCGATGCGCTTGATGTCCTGGACCCACGAAAGAACCCGCGAACCCGCCGCGCCGTCGGCCGGGGTCAGGACATGGACCGCCGCGCCAAAGTACCGGTTCACCATCGCGACCCAGGAAACCTCAAGCCGCTTCTGCGTCGCGTTGAGGTCGGGCCACACGCTCGACTCGGCCGCATAACCCATGGTCGTCAAGGGCCCCACGAGCGCCGTGCGCAGCTGTGAAACGTAATCACGCGCCATCACCACCGACCGCGCGGGATCAACCTCCGGCGGCGCGACATACCCGAAGGGCATCCGGCGGCGATCGCCCCCGTACCCGTCGGCCACGTGCGGCAGGTCCACCGGACCAAGCTGGAGCCAGCGAACCTTGACCTCCGCGCTCGTCAGGTTCTCGATGTCCTGATGGACCTGGATGTCGTACGCCTTGCCGACGACATACCGGCGCTCGATCCGAAGGATGCGCGCCCCCTGGCCATCCTCCACGAAAGCCTCAAAGACGCCCGGCCGGTCCGCCGCCACCTGACGCCAGGTCGGCCCCCGATCGCTGCTGGCCAATACGACAAACTGCCCGTTGACCTCGATCGCAAGCGCCGCCATCGGCGTCAGCGTCGCCGGCGCGATCGAACCATCGGCCGAGACGGCGTTGGAAACCACCGTCTCGTTCTGGACCTTGTAGTGTTCGGTCCTGCGCCAGTCGGTGTGGTGCTCTGAAAACCGAAAATCCTTGATGCCCGCGCCGATCGAAGAAAACTCCAGCAAACCCTTGGCGACCTTGGGATCAAGCGACCCCAGGCTCGCGAAGTTCGCCGCCAATGGATCACCCGCAAAGACCGCCGCGCGGTAGCCGCTCGTCGCATTGGCGGGCGCGGGCGCCGGGGGCGCGGCACTCATCGAAGGCGACTGATCTCCCGCGGACTTCTGATCAGCGACGGGCGACTTCTCATCACCCGCGCCCTGCCCGGCGGGCTGCGATGCAACCGAAGTCCCCCCGGTCGGCGCGGAGGGCGTTGCCGCCGCAGGCTGCACCTGACCGCTCTTGGGCGCGGAGTTGCGGCTGACCGACCATGTGACCACCAGCCCCACCACCAGCATCGCCAGGGGGACCAGGATGCGCAGGGCACGATTCGATGAAGCTTGCTGTTCGGGCATGGAGGCTCTTGGTGCGTGAATCTCACCGTGCACGGCCGTACGGCGGTGTACGGGCACGTCCGGGCGTGGAGGGGCGACAAGTCTAGAGCACATGCCACCCTGAGGCGTCCCGCCTCAGACACCAAAGCGGGCATAAGTCGGCGTCCGCCCCCCCGAGCGGCGTCGGGCGGCCATGTGCACAATCCCCAGCTTGTTGGGATTCAGTCGCGCTGGCGCTTCGACCCCCGAGCCTCGATCACTGCCCCTCGTAGAGCCGGTTCGCCAGCCGATCATTCAACTCGGGGATCGCGCGGATCTTCCGTGCCGTCACGTCGATGTTGTACGGAACTCGCACAAACTCCGCACGGTCGGGGTGGATGATCACATAGCACGCGTGCGGGATGCCGTCGCGCGGCTGCCCCACCGAACCCACGTTGATCACGGCCTTCTCTTCATCCCGGAACGTATAGCTCCGCGTCTCGCCCAGTTCATCGGGGGGATAGAAGTCAGGTTCATCGGTAAAGATCCCCGGCACGTGCGTGTGCCCGACGATCGCCACCTTTTCAACACGCTCAAAGACCGACTTGATCTTGTCGGGGTACATCCGCGGATCGGTCGCGAAGATGTACTCGTTGATCGGCCGCCGCGGAGAGCCGTGCACCGCCAGGATCGGAAACGCTCCCTCGGGAGGCGTCTCCATCACCCGGACACGGAGCTTTCCCAGGAACTGGTACCGCTCGGTCCGGAGCTTCTCATCAGGTTCGCTGTCGAACTGTGCGCGCGTCCAGTACGCCGCCGACTCGGCATCCTGGTTGAAGTTCGTGGGTTCGTACAGGACCGCAAAGTCGTGGTTGCCCATCAGGGACCACTGGCACCGCGTCCGGACCAGGTCCACGCACTCAAGGGGTTCAGGACCGTACCCGACGATGTCCCCCAGGCAGATGATCCGGTTGACACCGCGCTTCTCGATGTCCGCGAGGACCGCGCGAAGCGCCTCCGCGTTTCCGTGAATGTCGCTGATGACGGCGGTTGGCAAGAGAAGTTCCAGCGAGAGCACAATCCCATGAGTGTCGGCGGTGCCCTGGCGACGGGCCGCCCCGATCCTCAACCGCTCTTCATGCAATAAAGCGATCTTGACCGGGTCAGGATGCTACGGCATCCGCGAATTCTCGGCAATACGGGGACCAAACCCCCCGAACAATATCTTGACACAGAACAGCCGCTCACCCCTTGTCCAGAATCGGACCCGCCGGCACGCACATTCCCTGGTTTACCTGTCTTCTCCCTCCTGCCGTTCCGGCAGCGATCGATCAGGTCGGCCCTCGCAACTGCCGATAATCGGGGTGGTGGGGTGGGTTTCGGCCGCACGACGCGGGTCACGGCCTCCCTTGTCCATCGGCACAGGGGTTGCAACCCAGTGTCGAATCGTCGGGTGGGACGTCGCCAAGACGGACCATGGAAATCCTTGGCTTCATGTGGTGACGCCAAGAGTATGTTTGGATGAGAGAACAGCGGGCGAGGCCCCGCCCATAAAGGAAGCTACCCATGCCGGCCGCCAGCGTCACGTACCAGCGCACGCGCGAAATGACCATCGACGAGCTTCTTCTGGAGAACCGCGTCGTCTTCATGATCGGCGAGATCAACCAGGCCTCGGCCGCCCGCGTCATGATGCAGATGCTCTACCTCGAGAATCAGAAGCGCGGCGCCGACATCAATCTGTACATCAATTCGCCCGGCGGGTCGGTGGACGACACCCTGGCGATCTATGACACGATGCGGTTCATGAGCAGCCCGGTCTCGACCTACTGCCTCGGGCGTGCGTACTCGGGCGCTGCGGTCCTCCTGACGGCCGGCCAGAAGGGCAAGCGGTACATCCTTCCACACGCCAAGGTCATGATCCACCAGCCCTACGGCGGCGTCACCGGCCAGGCCGAGGACATCCGCATCCAGGCCGAGCAGATCATCAAGGCCAAGGCCGAGCTGAACCGGATTCTCTCGGAGAACACCGGCCAGCCGATCGACAACATCCAGCGCGACAGTGAACGCGACCGCTACTTCTCCGCCGAGGAGGCGCTGAAGTACGGGCTGGTGGACGAAGTGCTCAAGGAGCCCCAGAAGCACGTGATCGCCCCCGGCGTCCGCTGAATGTGCAGGCACTCGGCATCAGGTGCTGGGCACTGGTGACGAGGCAAAGAGACCCCAAAGCCCAGTGTTCGCAAACGATCTTGTCTTCCACGAGTGCCTAGTCCCGCGTGCCACGTGCCCGGCCTAGCCCCTCGCTCCGAAGGAGCGCTTCCATGTCCGGTTACCTCGTCCCCATCGTCATCGAGAAGTCCGCCAAGGGCGAACGTGCGTACGACATCTACTCCCGCCTGCTCAAGGACCGCATCATCTTCGTCGGCGGCCCCATCACCGACGAACTGGCCAACCTCGTCGTCGCGCAGCTCCTCTTCCTGGCCAACGAAGACTCGAAGAACGACATCCACATGTACGTCAACAGCCCCGGCGGCTCGGTCACCGCGGGCCTGGGCATCATCGACACCATGAAGTTCGTCGCCCCCGACGTGTGCACATACGTCATCGGCCAGGCCGCCAGCATGGGCAGCCTCATCGCCGTCAGCGGCACCAAGGGCAAGCGCTTCACGCTGCACAACTCGCGCAACCTCATGCACCAGCCCCTCCTCTCAGGCGTCATGGAAGGCCAGGCGACCGACATCGAGATCGAGGCCCGCGAGATGCTCCGACTCCGCGACCGGATCTACCAGATCTACAGCGAGGCCACCGGCCAGCCCACCGACCGTGTCGCACGCGACTGCGACCGCAACAAGTGGCTCGATGACCAGGAAATGAAGGACTACGGCCTGGTCGACGGCATCCTCACCCGCATGCCCACGATCGCCAGGTCCGGCGGCTCCTCCGAGGAATAAGAGAGGCCTTTTTTTCACCCATGGTTCGCCAAACCCTCGCGCTGCCGCGAGGGTTTTTTCGTTGCTTCGGGCACGCTCGGAAAATAGCATCGCTCATGCCGCGCGATCCTCTGACCGAAAAACGCCTTGCCGCACAGGCCGGCGCTGACCTCGTCCAGGATGGCATGGTCGTCGGCCTTGGGACCGGCTCCACCGCCGAGCTCCTGATCCCGGCCCTGCGCGCCCGCATGGACCTGGGGCTGCGCTTCACGGCCTTTGCAACCTCCAGAAGAACCCACGCGCTCGCCGCCGACGCGGGCATCGACATTCGCGAATTTGACGGCTCGGTCGGGATCGACCTGACGATCGACGGCGCTGATGAGATCGACCCCCTGGGCAACCTGATCAAAGGCGGGGGCGGGGCACACCTCTACGAGAAGATCATCGCGGCCGGGTCACGCACACTCGCGATCATCGCCGATTCCTCCAAGCTCGTCGGCGTGCTGGGAACATTCCCGCTCCCGGTGGAGGTGATTCCCTTCGGCCATCTCCGCCTGCACAGGGAGCTCTCGGCCCTTGGCTGCCGCCCCCATCTGCGGGTGACACGCTCGGGGGAACCCTTCCTCACCGACGCGGGCAACTTCATCTTCGATTGCCCATTCGGCTCGATCCCGCACCCCGCAGCCCTCGCCGCGCAGATCAAGTCGATGGTGGGTGTGGTCGAGCATGGCCTGTTCGTCGGCATGGCAAGCACACTGGTGATCGGCCACGGTGAGATCGCCCGGGTGACCCCGGTGGCGCGCCCGCCGGGACCGGAAGAGAACTCAACGACGGTCCCGGCGTGACGCTGACGCCGCGCACGCGGCCGACCGGCCACGCCAGGAAGGCGATCGCGACCCCGTGCATCCTGATCTGCGCTGCCAACAGGCCTGGTCCACGATGAATCGTGCCGTCCAGCACCACCGGCTCTGCGAACTTCGCAATTGCCGCCGCAAGAAGCACAACACCCACCGCGATACGGAGCAAGGCACATACAAAGTCCATGCTTCTAAGGCTTTACGCAATCTTCTGTGATCAGGTCGGCCACGTCGCCGTAAGAACAGGGAACGCCGGGGCCGGTGACGGCCTTACCGAGACGGATATTGGCGTCCACAGACTGGTTGAGGTTGAGCAGTTGCTTCAAGATGTCTTTGGTCTGAGAGAAGCCGTAAGCATCGAGAACCGCCTTATCCAAAGCGTTATGGGCGTCCCGGAGCGGGTTGTCGCCAGGGAGTTCGAGGGTCCGGTAGAGGGCTCGCAAGCCGCCCTTGATGGTGGGGAGTGTCGTATCGCGCACGGTTCGGACGGCACGACCGGCGGCAGCCACCGCGCGGATCTGTTTTTTCGTTGGCGATTGAGGCCACGGGAACGTGTCAAAGACTGATTCGGGCGTGTAGCGAAAGTCGCTCTTGAGCTTTGAACACTTGGCAATGAACCATTGCCAGTGAGCGTTGGATTGGAGGATGGCGAAGGAATAGTCGTCTTCGAATGTGAAGCAGGATAGGGCATCGCCGGGGCGGATCTTCGGAGAAAGAAAGACAAAAATGGGCCTCTTCGTGACACGTGAACAAACGATGTAGCGAGAGAGACGGGCAATTTTCCCAATCAACTCTGGACGCGGGCGAAAGTGCTGCCACCACGTCTTCAGCCACGTCTGGTCCTGCCCTTTTTCCAACGCCGTCCTTTTCCGCTCCTTTTCTGCCAGTTCCTTGACATATGGGAGAACCTTGCGTTCGAGCAATCCGAACGTACCGTCCCACTTTTTCGCGATTAGTATCGGCATGGTCTGAAAGTCAATGACAAACCGATCGCAACCGCCCCAGTCATCGAGTAGTTCGCGACCTACCAGGAAGGGGTGCACAATCTCAGCATTAGCTGGATCTTCTGCAAGTAGTCTGCGGGCTTCGCGCCCTGCAAGCATGAAGCCCTCGTAACGCGGGTACTGTCCGGTGTAGCAGTTTGACTCCGCGTCCGGAATGTTGAGCACCCTCGCATCACTCGCATTCACAGAGTCCGACAGTGCCGAGTTGATCGTGTCGCACTCACGCATTGCCATCTCGTAGGATTTATCCTGGCGTACTTTTCCACGTTTGCCGCGCGTGACAACT
Source organism: Phycisphaerales bacterium (assembly GCA_035298585.1). Taxonomy (GTDB): domain Bacteria; phylum Planctomycetota; class Phycisphaerae; order Phycisphaerales; family UBA1924; genus JAEUJB01. The sequence continues at coordinate 17,646 of DATGXW010000074.1, read as the reverse complement.
TTCACATTCGGCGCGCGAACACCGTTATCGAAGAGTGCGATTTTGGGATCGACCCTCGACCACAACTTGCGAGGCGACGGAATCAACAGAGCGTACTCACTTGCCTTGGCTGCAGGGCGTTTGACCCAGTTCGCAATGGAAACATGCACGTTCGCCTCGCCCGACCAAGGCATGTTCTCGACCGCCTCCACAATGGTCCCGGACTTGGCGATGTGATCGAGCCCCCCAACTCGGCTCTGGTTATTGCGGATATTCTGAGTGCCGACCAGTCCCGCCCGTCCCGCGAACGGGTCGGCGGCGGTTACCGCAGGCAGGTGATCGTGCGAGCGGCGCAGCCAGTAAACGCAGTAATCGGCCATGCCCGGCACGTCGGGGTAGGCCTTCCGGACCTTATTGACGTACTCCGCGCCGCGCTCAGGCTTGAGCCGTTTCGCACCAAGGAACGGCGGGTTTCCAATGATGACATCGGCTTTTGGCCACACTGCCGGTGTGCCGTCATCCGCGATGAGGGCGTCCTTGGCGACGATGTTCCTGTCGAGGTTGTCGAGCGGCAACGTCTTTTCGCCGGTGTGCAGTTCATCACTCGCAAGCTTCGGCGCGATGGAGAGCGTGACTTTCGCCAGCTCCACGGCGAAGGGCAGGATATCCATACCGAAGAATTGCGCCGGGGAGACATGCCCGAAAGCCGACTGCCCCGTGACGGTTCGCTTGGAAAGCTCACTTTCTTTGGCAACGATCATCGCTTCGAGGAGCCGCATCTCACGATATGCCATGTAAAGAAAGTTTCCCGACCCGCACGCGGGGTCGAGCACACGAAGGGTTGTAAGCCGGTCCCGTACTGAATTGAGTTCTTTAAGGCTATCGGCTCGTTCAATCGCCATCGTGAACGGGTCGACAATCGTCGGCTTAACGATCCGCAAGATGTCCTCTTGCGTGGTGTAATGCGCGCCAAAGGCGTGCCTCTCCTCCTGATCCATGGAATGCTGGAAGATGGTGCCGAAGATGTCGGGTGAGACGTCGGCCCAGTTGTAGGTGGCGGCCCGGCGAAGGATCGCCACTTCGGTCTGTGGGCTCAACTCGACGGCTGCCGAGTGCGCGAAGATACCCCCGTTGAAATAGGGCACGTTTGCGAATCGCCCGCCCCTCGCCCCATCTTTTGAGTTCATCGCGCGAAAGAGCCCATCCATGAGATCGAACGCCTTCGGAGGGTCTACGCATTCGTCGAGGAGCTGCGTAAAGAAGTGCTTGGGCAGCAGTCCAATATCTTCGGAAAAGAGACAAACTAGAGCTTGGAGGGTGAAGCGTTGTGCGAGGGGAGCACCGACGCCTGGCTTGCCCTTGAGCGAGCGGTAGACTGCCGCGAGTAAGTCGGCGGCCTCGCGCGTCACCTTCTCACGGTCCACGCGGAACATCGGTCGCTCGTTTGTGGGCCACAGGAAATTCAGCGGCCCGTACCGCTCGGGGAGCTCGTCGATCTTCACGACATCCTGAGGCTTGTTGATGTCGAATCGAAAGTCGTAGACACGGAACTCATCAAAGTTGCAGAGCACCACGTATGCGGGGCGATTTGGCACCAGATGAATCCAGTAATCGACGGCTTGCTTCAGGTGCCGAGAGAGGTCCTCCCCTCGCCTTTTCATTTCAATCAGCACGACCGGCTTCCAAACGAGGTCGGCAAAGGACGTACCTCCTCGCTCGTTCGTCACGCGCTCTTCGAGCTTGGCCCCAGCCTCCTTGTACCCGCCGCGGGAAAATGCACGGAAGAGGCGATCGAGGAAGACTTGCGCCTCTCCCTTTTCATCGCCTTCGAGGGTCTTGGCGTAGGCAACAAACTCTGCTAGCTGCTTAGCCCGGGGATCGCTCATGGCAGGAGGATATCGGATGCTGGTGAAGCAGATCAACGGCGGAACAAACAGCCGTCTGTCCAGCACTCGCCCACGAACGGGAACTCGTGGTGTCCCCTTCCCGTGAATAGTGGGCAATGGTGATACATCTGCCGGGCTCTTTTTGATTACCCAAGCGGGCGGGAGATGTGTGCCGTTTCCACTCCCCAGGTCTCTGGTGCTCCTCGCACACCTTCGACGGCATGTACGGTCGCGATGTGCACTGAGATCAACCCCAAAGCCGCCATCAAGCCCCGCCATCACACCGCCCGCCCTTGGTGCACTGTCATCACTACCATCCCGCTCCATGCCCCGGCACATTCCTCGCCACGCCCCGTTCCTCACACTTGCGCTCCTGCTCACCGGCTGCGATTCGGCCACCATCGGCGGCGCCAAGGGTTTTTCGACCGCCAACGATGAACTGCGCGCCAAGGTCGCAGCCCTGGAAGCCGAGAACGCACAGCTCAAGGCGACCAAGGCCGAGCTCGAAGGCAACCTTGCGCAGGAAGAACGCGTCCGCCGGGGACTCATCTCGGCCGATGTTCTGGCCGCGATCCCCGTGTGCAGCGGCATCACGATCGATTCGCTCTCGGGGCTCTACCCCGCGTCGAGCGAGGCCGCCCCGACCAGATGCGACATCTACCTCGAACCCTTTGATGGCCGCCGGCGATTCGTCCAGATCGTCGGCAATCTCCGCGCTGAGGTGCTGGCGCTGCACCCAAGCGCCGCCGCGGCGGCCCCGGTCGTGATCGGCACCTTGAGCCTGTCGCCGGCGCAGCTCCGCGAGGCGTACCGCTCGGGCTTGACCGGCACGCACTACTCGCTCGAAGTCCCGATCACATCCCCCCAGGTCGCGCTGCACAAGGCCGACCTTGTCATCCGCGTCCAGTTCGAAGATGCGCTGACCGGCAAGGTGCACGAGGCAACGCACACGATCGACGGCCGATAGTGCGTGCCGACCCCGACCGAAGCGCCCCCACCTTGGGCGTTGTCTGGAACTCCCGTGCGAGCCGGACACGGCAAACCGCGAGCCGTTCCTCTCCACCCGCTCTACCGCTTGGCCAGGTTCTCGCGCCCGATCAGGACGTCAAGCGTCTGGCAGACCAGGTCGATGTCGCGGGACGTCATGTCGTTGTAGAAGGGCAGCGCGATCGTCCGGTGGCTCACGCTCTCGGCGATCGGGAACATCCCCGGTTCAAAACCCCACTGCTCGCGGTAGAAGGGCTGGAGATGGATGCACGGGAAGTAGTCCCCGCATCCGATCTCGTGTGCACGCAGCCCGTGCAGGATCCGTTCACGTTCTTCGAGCGTGTACGAGGACTCAAGCCGGACGATGAACACGAACCAGCTCATCAGCGTCTCGGGCTCGATCGTCGGCAGTATCAGGTGCCGGTGGCCCGCGAGGCGCGAGATGTACATCTCCGCCACGTGCTGACGCTTCTTGAGGATCTCGTCAAACCGCCGCATCTGCGCCACGCCCAGCGCCGCGTTGATCTCGCTCAAGCGGTAGTTGTACCCCAGGCGCTCGTGCTTGAGCCAGGAGGCAAAGGCGGGCGCCGAGGTTCCTGAGCCCGTCGAGGAACTCCGCCAGTTCAGGGGTCGGCCCTGGTTGCGGAGCGACCTGCACATCTCGGCGAGACGCTCGTCGTCGGTGACGATCATGCCTCCTTCGCCGGTCGTGATCTGCTTGTTGGGATAGAACCCAAAGACGCCCACCCGGCCGAAGGATCCGCAGGGACGCTCGTTGTGACGCCCGCCCAGCGCCTCGCAGCAATCTTCGATCAGGGCCACTTCCTGGCGGGCGGCGATGGCGCGGTACTGGTCCATGTACGCGGGATTGCCGAAAGTCTCGACCGCCAGGATCGCCTTGGTCTTCGAGTTGATCGCCCGCTCGAGCTTGGCGGGATCCATGTTGAGCGTCCGCGGGCAGATGTCGACGAACACGGGCGTCGCGCCGGTGAAGAGGATCGCGTTGGAGCTGGCGATGAACGAGAAGGGCGTCGTGATCACCTGATCGCCAGGCCCGATGTTCAAGGCCTTCATGGCCAGGTGCAGGCCGCACGTCCCGGAGTTGACCGCCACGCCAAAGCGGCATCCGGCACGCTCGGCCACCATGTGCTCAAATTGCTCGACCATCGGCCCGATCGAAAGCCGCCCGGATCGAAGCGTCTTGAGGACCAGTTCCTCTTCGAGTGCCGTGATGTCGGGCTTGCTCAGCGGAATTTCGTGGTGCATGCTCATCCTTGAATCGCCCACCTTCCCGCCCGCGGACCCGCGGGCCACGTGGCGTCGTCCCGGTGTCTTTCCATCTCGCCGCCGGGGCGCGGAATGCTCGCGGGAGTCGCCCCGATGAATATCGGCACACGCAGGCCGCGGCACAAGCACACCAGAGAGTCGCCCCGGGCGCTTCCCGCGCGGGCGGGCCGCCCGGGCCCCAATGAACGCCGCCGGACGCATGGTAGTGCATCCGGCGGCGCTCACAAAAGAGAGAGTGGTGAGAAGCTCGGAAAGTGGTAACCCCTCGCGGCCGCCACCGGCTGCACGCCGGAAAGGCCCCCTGTGCACGCCACAGGAACGGTCAATCCGCCGTGCGGGCGACCTCTCGGGCCAGGCGGTCCACAAACTCGCGGGCTGTCAGGCCGGCAAACTCCGGGCCCAGATCGACGCCCGCCCACTGGACCGACTCGGTCGACGCGTTCTGCTCGATCACCCCCGCCAGCCGCTTCTGGGCGGTGATGACCGTGGAGTGATTGGGCCTGCCCATCTGCCGCGCGATCTCGGGAAAGCTCAGGGTCGTCAACCGGCGGGCCAGCAGCGAGATGATCGACCGCGCCAATACGACCTTGGGATGGCGTCCGACGCCCATCATCTCCTGCACGGTCACGCCCAGGGTCCGGCAGACCTCGCTCGAGATCCGGTCGACCTGGATGGGCCTACGCGAGCGTGCCGACTCAGGACGGCTCTCGGCATCGTCCAGGTTCAGCGCCTTGCGGACCAGGACAACGCCGATCGATCCCGAAACCGCCATCTCCGGCACGAGGCGGAAGTACGCCTCCACCTGGGTCAGCATCCCCTCCATGTCCCGGACCGAGCCCGGGGTGTTGCCCGGTGCACACCGGGCGGCACGATCGGCGACGAGCTGGATCGCCGCCTCTTCCATCGGCAGCTGACGCTTGGCGGCAAGGTGACGGACGAGCTTGAGCCGTGTCTCAGGATCGGGCGTGTCGAGCTTGACGACGACGCCGGCGAGGAATCGCGAGACAAGCTGCTCGCTGAGCTTCTTGATCTCGCGGGGATGATCGTCCGACGCAAGCACGATCCGCGCCCCGCCAAGGTCGATCGCATCAAACGTGTGGAGCAGTTCGGTCTGGGTCTTTTCCTTGTTGGAGAGGAAGTGTGCATCGTCCAGGCACAGAAGATCCACACCCCGGTACGCCTTGCGGAACTCGTCGAGGCGGTTGTTGCGGATCGCGGTCACGTAGTCGTTGGTGAACTCCTCGGCCGTCAGGTACTTCACCACCGCCTGGGGGTGAAGCTCCAGGAATCGGACCGCCAGCCCCTGGAGCAGGTGCGTCTTTCCCAGACCGCAGGAACCGTGAACGAAGAGCGTGCTGAACTTTTCGCCGCTCCCCGCCTCGGCGAGCCGGACCGCCGCGCCGTGTGCAAGCCTGTTCGAGGCCCCGACGATGAACTCGTCCAGGCGGTGGCGGAAGCGCACCGTCGGCGCTTTGGGCCGGCGACGATCCACCGGAGACAGCCCGACGGGGAGATTCCCCGTGGGCGGGCGCGATTCTGCGCGGCGCCCCGCCGATGAAGGCGCGGAGGGCGCCCGGTCGCCCGACTCGCGGGCCCGCTCATCCACGCGGAATCGCAGCGCGATGGGGTGTGAATGACCGTCTGAATCCTGAACCTGCGCAGCACGGCGCAGTGCAGCGCCAAACCGGCGATCAAGGTAATCGGCCAGGAACTTGGACTGAACGGTGACGTTCAGCCTTCCCTCATCGATCGAGAGCGTCGTCCCCTCGGCAAAGAACTTGCGGATGCGCTCTTCTCCGACTTCTTCAGAGAGCTTGCGCCGAATCTGTTCCAAGGCATCATCATCACCGGCATCAGCGCCGGGAACTCCCGCGGCACGCTCAAAACGCTTTCCGGCGACGTGCGCCGTGCCCATCACGCCATTCGTGTGCCGCGTCTCCACGCTGCCCACCCCATTCCCCGGCTCGTACCGGGCCACCTGACCGATGAGCGCGAGTGATCGCGAGCCGCGTCTGTACCGCGGGCGCGAATGTCGTCTCACCGATGTACCTTTGATCGAACGTCGCGAATCCGTCCCCAGCCTCAACGGGACTGCACACCCATTTTCTTACAACCCATCCCGGGACCCGCACACGAGCATCATCCAAACCTTCCCCGGATTCAACCTCCCGCGCACCACACAACGCGAGCCGCCGCGCTGACACCCGAAAGTGTCCGCCGACTCCACATCCCTTTTCGCAGTTTTCCGTCGAGCGGTCGATCCATGACCGATGTGCAGCAAGGTAGAAGCTCCCCGCCAAAGCGGCAATAGCCGCGCTCTTGCTCAAGATGTGCACACACCGGGCGGCGCTCGGAAAGACAACGACTTGCGCGGGATGAAAAATACTTTTGCACGCCCGCCCGTGAACATTGCGCAAAGTCTGTGCAAAAGCGTGTGGATCACGCCAGCGGAAGCACGAGCGCTACCCGTTGTGAGAAGGCGCGAAGCCCACACGACTCATAGAGATGCACGGCCGGCGCGTTGCGCTGATCAACCGCGCACGTCAGCTCCCCAGCGCGCGATCCGGCCGCTGTTCGCATCGCCGTCTCCATCAGCTTGCGTGCGATTCCCTTCCCCCGGATCGAGGGCGCAAGCCCGAGGTACACAAGCTCCACCGCGCCCTGCTCGGGAATCCTGGAAAGCAGCATTGTCCCCCGCGGCACGCCATCCTCGAACACGACCCACCAGGCGCCGGGGTCGTAGATACCCGTGCTGCGGTGTGAATCGAGAATGTCACGGGTCTCCCGCAGGCCGCACAGTTCCGGGCAGTCCAGCGTCTGGACGTAGGTTGATTCAAGTGCTTCCACCAGGATTGTGTCGCGGGAAGCCTCCGGAAGCGCCGCCACCGAAACAACGCTGATGCCCGCCGGCCACGCCGGTGGACCCGGCGGATACTTCTTGGCTGGTCCCGTGGCAACCCGCATGTACGTCAGCGTTCCGACGTCGATGAACCCGGCGCCGCGGCAGGCCTCGAGCGACCAGGCCTCGCGCGGCTCTGGAAGTGCCTGCAAAACCTTGATCTTGCGTGCGCCCGAGGCGTCTTTCAATTCGCGGAGGTCGTGTGCAGCCGCCTCGATGCAAAGGCGTCGATCACGGATGCCCGCCACGGAACCCCCGGCGTCTCCTCCGACAGGGGGTTCTGAGAGAAAGATCATCCCGGTTCGGCCCGAACCCGGCACCGCCAGGCATACCTGCTGAACCACGCCGCCGGGGCCGAAGACGGCCCAGCAATTGTGAAAATCGACCCCGTGCCGGGGCCCGGCCGCCAAGAGGCGGCGGGCCGCCATTTCGCGCTCCGCCTCGGGCACGGCCACCAGTCGAAGTGCAGCGGCAAATTCGGTCCGTGCGTCGATCCGGACCGCTCGCGGTCCGTTGACCTCGGCCCCTGCGCCCCCCACGGTGATGTTCAAAGGCTTGGCAGACACGGGTTTATCGGTTGTTGCCGGGAACGGTTCATGGCGGCGTGTGGTACAATTGATGGTGCGGGTCGCCAAACGCGATCCAAGGGGCTGACCTGTCCGTAGGACGGATCGGCCCTGATCGGGGCGCTTTGACCCGCACTGAAACATCTGTAGACTAGCGGGCTCGCGACTCGACAGAGATCCATATGGCCACTTTGCATCCATCCAACCGACGTTTCGGACGCTCTGCACACGCCTTTGCTGCCTTGGCGGGCGTGCTGACCGTCCTTTCCACGGGCATTCTGGGCCTCGGAGCCCCCGAGCCTGACCCGGTCCCCAGCCGCTGGCAACTCGACGTGGATCTGGGACCTTTGCGCTTGGCCAAGGTTGACGTCCCCGGCCAGGGTGTCCGGGCCTTCTACTACATAACGTACACCGTCACCAACGCCAGCGGGACCGATGTGCTTCTCGCCCCGGCGTGGGACCTCGCGACGTCTGACGGGCAGATCGCCCGTTCGGGCCGCAATGTTCCCGCCATGGTCACCGAGAAGCTCCTCAAGGATCTGCACAATGAGTATCTTGAGGATCAGATCAGCATCATCGGTGTGCTCATGCAGGGTGAAGAGAACGCCAAGGATGGACTGGTCGTCTGGTCGATCGATGACCTGCGTGTGGATGAAATCTCAATCTTTGGGGCAGGCTTTTCCGGAGAGGCCAAGCCCCTCGAGGTGCTCAACCCCGCCAGCGGAAGCAAGGAGCGGATCCTGCTCCGCAAGACGCTGATGGCGCGCTACGCGACCCCCGGCAACATCGAAGCACAGCCTTCGGCCGAACCCTTTGAACCCGTGGAAACCCGCTGGGTCATGCGGTAAGGGTGTGTTGATCGGGTTTTGTATGGAATTTTCCAGTGGGCGCGGTGTTGACCTGTCACTTGGCCGATCAACCCTTCGCGCCTAGACTCTCTGCCCGGCACGACATTGGTGGGTGCCGGCTTCTTTCAGTCGACTTTGCAGGTGGGCATCACACATGGCACATAAGAAGGGCCAGGGCTCGACCCAGAACGGCCGTGACTCGAATCCCAAGTTCCGCGGCGTCAAGCTCTATGGCGGCGAAGTTGCGCAGCCGGGCTCGATCATCATCCGCCAGGCCGGGACGCCCTTCCAGGCGGGCTTCAACGTTCGCCGCGGTTCGGACAACACGCTCTACTCCGTCGCCTCCGGCACGGTGATCTTCCGCGGCCGCAAGGTGCACGTGCTCCCCGCGGACGAGAAGACGCCCCGTCCCTCCTGGCTGAGCGTCAACTAAGTTCACGCACGGCCAGCATCCAGTTGTTTTCACTCGATCGCCGCGGCAACGCGGCGATTGTCTTTTTGGTTTTGCGCCCGCGGATGAACTCACCACTTCCAGGCCCGAGCGATCGCCGTGATCTCCTCTCGAACCGGCCGTTCGCGCGGCACATAAAATCGCGGACTTTGTGCCTGGGCCGCCGTGGTGGGCTGCAGCCGGGGCATGATGATGCCATGGCAATCATGCCTCGCCAGACGCTTCGGAGCCGTAGTCAAACGACATCACGTACTCCGCTCCCCAGATCGGGTATGACTCATCGCACCGGAAGCCCACGAAGTCATAGGGATCCCAGCCCAGACGCTCAAAGACGTGCCCGATGAACTCGCCGTGTCTTGACCACGTCGCGGAATGGACGTTGGTGAGCCCCCGACCCAGGAGGCTCAGGAGCGGCGCACCCTCCACGCGGTCGTACCACCGATCGGGAATGCTGCCGCCGCCCCGGCCCATGAGCACGCTCAACGACGGTGTGCATCCCCGCATGAGCGACCGGTGCAGGTACACGTCCGCGACCATGCGCTCCACGGGCTCGCGGATCAAGATCACCTCATCATGGATCGGGGGTCGCTGCAGCGAGGGCAGGATCCCCAGCGTCGAGATGCGGTAGGCGATCGCGACGTCGAAGCTGCCGTTGCCGTTGTTCTCCTCGGCCACGCCGCGCGGGTCGATCACCTGCACAAGCCGGCCGTCGATGTCGTTGGCCGTCAGCAAGGGAAGAGGCTTTGTGCAGAACTCCTCCAGAAGCCCCTCCGCCGGCGCCGCGGTGAAGGGCACGTTGTCGAGCGAGCAGTACCGCACTTCCACGGGCTTGCCGTCGAACCCGACCATCGAGGTGAACCAGACCGGCTGCACCAGCGGCATCTTCACCAGCCCGGGTGAGCGATACCCCACCGCCACCCGCGCGTGAACATACTCAAGTTCCTTGGGACGATCAGGGTTCTCCCGAAGGATCGTCACACGGGACCGGCAGGCGATGCGAAAGCCGTAAAGCTCTGAGATCGTCTCGAAGAGCGTCTGGCGAAGATCTTCCCGCCGACCCCGAGGCACGCCGTTGCCGCCGTTGCCACCGGACCCCGACACCGCCTGAAGACGCGAGATCAACCGCGCCTGGCTTCCGCCCAGCGCCGCGATCAGCCCCGCGTAGCTCTCGATGGCCGCCTCAGCGCTTGCGATGACCGTCGCGGGCGCGGAAGAAAGCTTCTCACGCGCCGCCGCCAGACACTGACGCAAACCTTCCACGCCCGGGAGCCGGGCGAGCAGCGCGAGATCATCCTCGGTCCCACGCACCGCGGTGAAGAAGCGGTGACTGACCGCGCGGTGAATACCCAGGACCTTCTCAAGTCCCGACGCGGTCTGAAACGTCGGCGGAAGCTGCAAGATCAACGCACCCAGCTCTGAGCGCAGTCGACGCCCCACCTGGGCCGCCAGGCTGCGTTCATCATCGGTCAGGGGGAGATCGGTGCGAACGGGGCGTGCCATGGTGGTTCGGAAGGTGTGCGGACGGAGGTTATAGGTTCCAGAGCCATCATCACCCCAGTCTTCATCGGACCAAGTTCGATGATTTCCTTGACATGGGTTTGTGATTCAGGTAGTTTCGAAAGAATCTCGGAGAGTGTTTCTGAGAGTATACAGGGATCATGAGCGGTTGGAAGTCAGTCTTCGAGGGGGCACCAGGAGGAATCGGACATGGACAAGAGCAAGGTGTTGGGAGGGATGTGGGCGGCGGCGTTGGTGTGCACAGGCAGTTTCGTGTCGACCGTGCAGGCCGATGTGTTCTATGGGGTCACGTCGTCGAAGCTGGTGCGCATGGACACGACCGCACAGACGGTGACGACGGTGGCGAGCATCATGGGCGGGCCCAGCGCGCTGGATTCGTTTGCGGATTGCGAGTTTGACGGCGCTGGCAACCTGTGGGGACTGCGCCAGAAGAACGGCGGGCTCTTCGAATCGCCCGTCAACCAGGCGCTCAAGATCAACCTGGTGAGCGGCGCTGCACTCCTGGGCGGGGACTTTGGTTCGGTGGCGATGCACAGCCTCGCATGGCGAAACAGCGCGGAGAACTTCTACAGCGTGAACTTCACCGGCTCGTTCCCCTTGCTGGGTTCGGGGAACCTCGTCACCGTCGACACGGCGACGGGTGCGATCGCCTCCGTTTCGGGCGCTGGTCACGGCCTTCCCGGGAGCTTCCGCGTGGATGCACTGGCCCTGGGGCCGGGCGGAACGCTCTACGGGATGTGGAACGCCGGCAACGAGTTCATGGGAACGATCGACTACAAGCTTGTGCGGTTCGACACGACTTCAGGCGCTGGAACGGTCATCGGGACTGTTTCTGGTTCGCGCCAGTTCAACTCGCTGCGATTCAGCGCTTCGGGCACGGCCTACACGGTCGACTCGGCGACGGGTGACGTGTTCACGGTGAACCTGACGACCGGGCAGGGGACCTTTGCCTTCGCGGGCGGTTCGGCCGCGGTGGGCATCACGGGTCTTGCCTTGCAGGTGCCAGGCCCGGCCAGCGCGGGGATGCTCGCCATCGCCGGCCTGACCGCGCTGCGTCGCCGACGCTGACGCAAGAAGGTCACACTGGAAGGCAAACCGGAAGGCCAAACCGGAAGGCAGAAGTGATGCTCCGTCGTACGCGCTGGAGCGTCTCGATGAACAGATCCGTGCGTGGGGCCATCGCCGCGGTTCGCGCGGCATCCTTGTGAGCGAAGAAAGTGAGAGCAGCAGCAATGAAGTCTCGAAACTCCGCGGCGGGCATGCTCGCCATCATGGCTGGGACATCGCTCTCGTGTGCGGGGACGGGCCCGCTGCGCCCGGTGGCGCTGACGGGAACGGACGGTGCGTTGGGGCCGGGCCGGGGCGCGGGCGTGAAGTTCAGCAACTTCGCGCCGGCGACGGGCCTGGGAAGCCCTTCCATCGGGTCCACCAGCGCGGTGACATTCCTCGCGACGCTCACGGGGCCGGGCATCACTTCATCCAGCAATACCGGGGTATGGGCTGTTCGCAGCCCATACCCCGAGGCGGTCGCGGTCGAGGGTGACCAGGTCCCGGGCAAGTCGCCGGGCGTGGTCTTTGACTCCTTTTACACAGCGCCGCAGATCACCGACGCGAAGTTCGCGGCCTTCCAGGCGTCGATGCGCGGGCCTGGCATCGATGGCTCGAACAACGATGCGCTCTTCACCGAGTTTGGAGGTGGACTGCACACGGCTGTGCACGAACGGGTGACGGTCGCGCCGAGCACAAACCCGCCGGTGCTCTTCGGCGACGCGCTGAATCCAAACGCAGCGCCCTGGGGCGCCAACAACTGGGTGCAGAGCAGGAGCGGCGCCACCGCACTGCGCTGCTACGTGGTCGCCGACATCGGCCTGTACAACCAGCACTTTGGGGTCTGGACCGATCGTTACGGCGGGGTGGAGAAGCTCTATCGAGGCGGTGACGCGGTGCCGAACAGCGATCCGCAGGGGGTGTTCTACGGCGCCGCAAACCCCCGGATCAACGCGTCGGGCGCGGTCATCACCGGCCGTCTCGACACCACCTACGGCGGCGGGCTTTGGTCGGACCGTGCCCGGAACGGGAGCAACCAGGGAGTCCCGGGCGTCGGTCCGCTGCACGCGGTCGTACGCGCGGGTGACCCAGCGCCCGGCACGGCGACGGTCTTTGAGAGCTTCAGCGCGTACTCGATCAACGCGAACGGGCGCGTGGCGTTCAGTGCATCGCTCCCCACCGCACCGACCGGGCCCGGCGGCGTCTGGTCCGACGGACGCTTTGGCGTGCTGCAGGCGGTGATGCTGACGGGTGCGATCGCGCCGGGTACGGGCGCTGCACAGTTTGCACTCAACCCCGCCTGGCTCGTCACCGAGCTTGCGATCGGCGACAACAACGTGACGGCCGTTCTGGGCCACCTGCAGCAGGGCGTCGCCAACGTCGGCGGGTCGAACGATGAGGGGATCTGGTCGAACCGTGCGCTCTCGGGGGGCAACCCGGTCGGGAACCTCCGGCTCGTCGTCCGCGAGGGCGCGCCGGTGCCTCTGGGGCTGGGCCCAGACTACGAAGGCTTGAACTTCGGCGCGATCGAGACGATGTGGATCAACGCGTCGGGGCTCGTCGGGTTTGTGTGCACACTCAACGACTTCACCCGTTCGATCTGGGTGGAGAACCCCGACGGCTCTCTCTCGCCACTGGTGAAGGAATTCACGACCATCGATCTCCACGGCGATGGATCGGACGTCCGGATGATCTGGTCGCTCGATGCATCCCCCACCAGCGGCGCCACGGGGGATGGCCGCAGGGTCGGACTTACCGACTCGGGTGACATCGCCGTCCGCCTGACGTTCACCGATGATTCACAGGGGATCTTCACGACGGCGGCGTTGCAGGGGTGCCCGGCGGACTTTGACGGCTCCGGATTCGTCGACACCGACGACTTCGACGCGTTTGTCCAGGCCTTTGAGGCCGGGGACGAGAGCGCGGACTTTGACCGGACGGGCTTTGTTGATACGGACGACTTCGACGCGTTCGTGATTGCGTTTGAATCCGGGTGCTGACGCCTTCCGTGCATCGGCACTCTCTCCAGCAGCCCGGTCCCTTCCGGCCGGGCTGCTTTTTGATCGTTGAGATGGGTCCATTATCTAAAATCGATGCCGTGAATGCCAAGAGCGGTATTGTGCAAAGGTTGTGAACCCTCTGCATTGATCGCATTCAGGCGATTGAGAATGGGCTTGGATGCGTCTTCGAGTCGTCTGGTGCTCGCGTGTCCATCGGCCATCATGACCGGCATCGGATTGGCAAGCAGGCCGTCTGGGCGAAGCTCGGGATGGAGTTGGTACGCCATTACGCCGTCCCACATCAGAGCCTTGGATGGCGGATAACGCACCTCGTGACCCCGGGTTGGATTGAGCATCGCATCGTTCAAGGCAACGTCGTGGTTCCAAAGCTCCGGGCGCGCGACAAACGAGTGTGCCATCGGATAATGCCACGCCGCCTCTGAGGCTCGGGACGGGACCTTTGCGCCGGGGCTGACCCAGATTCCCGCGAACTCATCCCATGGCGCGAGATCTCGAACTACAACCTGCCACCGCAACGCGAGTTCGAAATGGTCGTAGTTGGTGGAGATGGCGGAAGGATCGATGCTGGCGGGATACAGGCGGAGTGGATCACCGTACGGGAAGCAGTCTGCAAAGTGCTGCTGATAGACAGTGATGACGACAAAGCTCTGCTTGAGGTTCGCGAGGCTTTTGACTTCGCGCGCCGCGGCTCGCATGCGGCCAAGCGCGGGCAGCATGAGCCCGATGAGAACCATGATCAGACCGATCGACACGAGAAGCTCGACAAGCGTAAAGCCTGAGGAATTTCGGTGCCGCGATTCAGGCTCGCGGCGCGAGTATCGCACTGTTTGATTGTCCCGAATAGGTGTACATGCGGCTGAGGCGGAGCGGGCCATTGGCGCCTGTTCGCGTGAAGCACAGGCCAAGGATGATCGGCTGAGATCGCCCTTCGTAGGCGTGCATCACCGGCACCAGCACTTCGAGCGTATCGCCAAGAAGGACGATGTGGCCTTGGTTCTCTCCGACCGCGGTGCTCAGCGTCGGAAAACGCACGGCAACATCAAATTGACGGACCATGCATCCCATGTCGTCCGCGGGGAGTTCGAGACCGTTGCGTGCACGCCAACGGACAGTGACGCTGTCAACACGAACAGCCTGATTCTGATACGCGGCAACACGATTGGCCACCAGCCGCTGATACTTCGCGACCGCGTCCGCATCCGAGGGGTCGTAAGGGAGCTTTCCCGCTCGCTGCTCGAGGTATTCAACAAACGCTTCGTGGGTTCCCTGAAAAACCTGTCCCAGAAATGCCGTAGATTCCCTGGCAAGTTCCTGCGCGACAGATTGACCAACCTCCACTGCCGCTGAAAGACGGAGTGAATCACCGATCGCTGACAGCGTCGATTCAAGATTGTCACCGTCGGTCGGTAATCCGCCCGAGAACTGAAGTACAACTGGCGTCGAGTGGTTGTCGGGCGGCAAAAAATCAGATGCGGGTTCGAGAATCACCGGCGGCGGCGAAGGCTGGAATCTCGCCAAGCCGCGCCAAAGAAGTGTGACACCACAGAGAAGGGTAACGCCGGCGATGGCATATCGCTGCTTCAAGGAAAGCGCCATGATTTCCCTCGCTTACGGATTTACGATGTCTTGGCAGTTTTCATGCTTGGGGTGCTGGGTGCCAGCCGCACAATCACAGACGCACATGAGGTCGATCACGTTGCCTTCGGAATCGCATACTTCCATGCATTTGCGCGTCCGGTATGGACCCGGGCACGTGATCTTGTCTTCATCACGGCACATCGGCCAGTCGAGACATACGGAGACACAGCTTTCCCAACTGACAGTGCAGGAAACGGAAATGACCGTTTGATCGGGCAAGGTCTTTGTGCAAGTCTTTGGGCCCCACGGGATAACAGGGTCAGGACGGGCGAAGAGATCCAAGCTAGCAGTTCCCGCAACAACCACTCCAATCAGTATTGAAAATGCACGAGATTTCATTGAAGCTCCTTGTTTGTATCACCGGGTACTTTCAACCAGCACACTGCAATGGTCATCAACACTGCATTTCGCACCACGCCAAGCATGTTGGCCGTTCTGGGGTCAAACCAATCCGATTCCAGAACACCCATGCATCCGCAGCCTTCTTCTTTACCTGTAAATATTAAATGGGCCAAGAACACTGTAAAAACACACATTACTACAAATGTCGACACCACCGCCGTACGGCGCCAGATCCCACAAATCATCGCCCAACCCAGTATAAATTCAACAAACGCCACACCGGCCACGAGCTGCCACGCAGATCTATAAGGAATCTGCAGCTCTTCCTGAAGGATTCGCATCGGCGTACGGGGATCGATTGACTTGGATATGGCAGCAAAGCAGACCACAAAAGCTAAAACAATGTAAGAATGTCTAGCCGCAACTATCAGTCTTTGTCGAAACACTTGCAACTTGAATACCTCGCTCATGCATTACAAGATATCCGCTCGCGATCAACTGTGTCAAAAGCCCTAATTAATACCAAACAAAACAACCCACTCAGTGCAGAACCCGGAAGACCTCCGCCTGGTCGGTCAGCCCCGCCGCGATCTTCTCCGCGGCGTCCGCGCGCATGTCGAGGAAGCCTTCATCGCGCGCGACGGCGACGAGTTCCACCGCGTCTGCGTTGCGGTTGGCAAGAACGCGGAGCTGGTCGGTCATCTTGAGTACTTCATAGACCGCAAGCCGGCCCTTGTAGCCTGAACCCCAGCAGGGATCACAGCGAGCGCCGTCTGCGGAGCGGCCCGAGCCACCGCAGGCAGCGCACCTGCGGCGAACGAGGCGCTGGGCGAGCACGGCAAGGAGCGAGGACGTGATGAGGTACGGCTCAACGCCGATATCGACCAGTCGCGTGATGGCGCTGGGCGCATCGTTGGTGTGCAGCGTCGCGAGCACGAGGTGGCCGGTGAGCGAGGCCTGGACCGCGAGCTGCGCGGTCTCCTTGTCGCGGATTTCGCCGATCAGGATGACGTCGGGGTCCTGGCGGAGGAGTGCACGCAGGCCGGTGGCGAAGGTCACGCCCCGCTTGGGGTTGACCTGCATCTGGCTGATCCCCTCCATGTGATACTCGACGGGGTCCTCGATCGTCATCACGTTGCGCGTGTTGCGGTCGACGCGCTGGAGGGCGGCGTAGAGCGTCGTCGTCTTGCCCGAGCCCGTGGGACCGGTGACGAGGATGATGCCGGTGGGATGGTCGACCAGGTCAAGAAGCTGGGCCTGCATCTTCCTGGTCATGCCGATCTGATCGAGCGAGAGCTGAACGCTGGACTGATCGAGCAGGCGGAGGACGAGCCGCTCGCCGTAGACCGTGGGGATGCACGAGAAGCGGATGTCGACCTTTCGGCTGCCGACGCGGACGCTGGTGTGGCCGTCCTGGGGGCTGTGGCGGTTGGCGATGTCGAGCTCGGTCATGACCTTGAGTCGCGAGCTGATCGCCGGCGCGAGCGAGATCGGCGGGCTGAAGGCGTCGACCAGGAGTCCGTCGACGCGGAAGCGGATGACGAGCTTGTTCTCCTGGGGATGGATGTGCACATCGCTGGCGCGGCGTCGCAGCGCCTCGAACAGGATCATGTTCACCAGGCGGATGACCGGCGTCTGGCGCGCAAGCTGCAGGAGATCGTTGGACTGCCCGACGTTGGCCGCGGCCGAGGCGATGGCCCGCTCATCGAGGGGCATTTCCTCGATGATCTCGGTGACCAGGTCCTGCCGCTTCTCATAGCCGCGGTTGACGAGGTTGGCGACCGTCGCGCGGGGGCTCAGGACGAGCGTGACCGGCCCGTCGAGCATGTCCTCGAGCATGTTGATGACCGAGGGCTGCATGGGCTGGGCGGTCGCGACGGTCATGGTCACGCCGTCGCTCTCGACGCCCGCGCAGTGGTGCGTCCGGGCCACCTCGGGCGGGATGATCTCGTAGAAGCGCGATGCACTCTCGCTCAGGCGGGGCTCGGCGATGTACTTGAGCCCGGTGCGCTGGGCGAGCAGTTCGAGTGCGTGGTGCTCATCGAGCGCGAGCATCGAAAGGAGGACATCCCACGGCTCGGTGTCCGAGCCTTCGATCGTGCGGAACTGGCGGAGCTGCTCGGGCGTGAGCTTGAGCGGGCCGAAGAGGGGCGCAAGCCGGCTGAACTCCGCGCGCA
>DATGXW010000073.1:0-3590 GCA_035298585.1 Phycisphaerales bacterium | reverse complement strand
GCTACGCGCGGTCGGTGATCAGCTTCCAGCCCGTCTTGCCATGGACCTTCTTGGGTGCACGCGGGTCCTCGTTGGCCTGGAGTTCCCAGCAGCAGTGAATGCCGTAGATGTCCTCGGGCTTCATCGTGGGCCGGGTTTCATCGAAGAAGGCCCAGGTGATCGAGCCCACCATGCCGACGCCCGTCTCGCGGCCGGGCCTGACGCCGGGCTTTCGGTCGTAGGTGAATGCAAAGAGGCGCAGTTCCCGGGTATCCCGGGTTGGGGGCCAGTAGATCTTCCGCTTATCCATGAGCGTGATCGAGGTCGGTGCTTCGCCATACTCGGCGGGGTGTGCAAGCCACTCGGCCATCTCCGCCATCGCCACAAAGTCGGGCTCGCGCGCCGACTTGGGGATCAGCTTCTTGCGGCCGAGCTCCGTGAGATACGCCGCGGCCCGCGCGGCGCTGGCGGGTACGGTCGATTGCTCGACCAGGTAGGCAAGACCCGCCTTGTCCCCCACCTTCGCCGTGGCCCAGGCGGCTTCGAGCCTGACCTCAGCGCTCTGGTGCTTGCGGGCACGCTCAACGAGCCTGCCGCGGCGGGCCTTGGCGATGAAGGGCAGGCTGGCGGCCGAGCTCACCGCGTAGCTGGCATCCTCTTCCTTCTTGCTTGAGAGGTATCCGGCCAGGACCTTGACGCCGGCGGGCGTGTCGAATGGGTGCTTCTTCAGGCCGTGCTCGCGTGCAGCGCTGTTGGCGGCGTCGAGAATGCACACATTCAGGAACTTGCCCGGGAGCTTGCGCCCGACGGCCTTGAAGAAGTCCGGTGCGGAAGGATGGCCTTCCCCGAAGGCCGAGGTGACGGTGGACCACATGAACTCGTCGGCGGCGTATCCGCGCTGCGCGAGCCGGGAGATGCAGCGAGCGCCAGGCTTGCCGCCGATCCACGAGAGGAGCTTGAGCGCAAAGAGCACTTCATCGGCGAACTTCCTGCCCTTGGGGGAGGCGCTGGTTGCCTCGGCGACCCGGAGAAGCTCCTTTGTCGCGACGGGGGCGATCTTCTTCATGTGTGCACGGCTGGGCGGATCCTGCAACAAGCGGATCGCATCGCTCAAGTGGTCGGCGTGTTCCTGGGTCTTGAGGACGTCGGGAACCGCGCGGAGCGAGCTGAGTATCTGGTCCATATCCCAGCGTGCGTGCGATGGTTCTGCGGAGTTCGTGGCCATGGCGGGTATCCTCACGTGTGGTGCACCGATCAAGTTGCAGTTGATCGGGGTGCAGTTGATCGGGGTGCAGTTGATCGGGGGCTCCGCCGGAGTGTACCGAGGTGCGCGATGTCGCACAGGCGTGTGCACACACCACCCGTGCGGCGTGCTTGAGGCGGCGACTTCTGCACCCTGTGGCGCCGTGTGTATGCTCTGACCATGAATCCTCGAATCATGGTGTGCGTGCTTGCCGTGTTCATGAGCCTGCTGGGTGGATGTCGTGCAGAGCGCGCCAGCGCTGAGCGTGTGCACACGGCCGCGGGAGCGGGGAAGTGGTACGAGAACGAGATCCGTGCCTTTGAACGCGCGGACGCACAGCATCCGCCCGAGCGGGGGCAGGTGCTCTTTGTGGGGAGTTCGAGCTTCCGGCTGTGGAAGACGCTGGCGCGGGACATGAGCCCTGCCCCGGTGATCAACCGCGGCTTTGGAGGTTCCGCGACCCACGAGGTGCTGGAGGTCTTTGACCGCGTGGTAGCGCCGTATGAACCGGCGGTGATCGTGTATTACTGCGGCGACAACGACCTGGGCACGGACGGCACGGATTGGGAGCGGCCCGCGATCAATTTCATCCAGTTTTACGGGAGGGCCCGCGCGAAGTGGCCGCGCGTGGAGGTCTTTTATGTGCCGATCAAGGCGAGCCTTCAGCGCTGGAAGAACTGGCCGAACATGAAGAGGGCCAACGCGATGGTCGAGGCGTTCTGCGCGGCCTCGGCGGGGGGTCACTACCTGGACACGGTCACGCCGACGCTGATGGCCGACGGCACGCCGGATCCATCGCTGTTTGAGAGCGATGGTCTGCACATCAATGAGAAGGGGTACGAGCGCTGGACGAAAGTCGTTCGCGGGCCGGTGATCGAGGCGTGGGAGCAAAGTCGCAGGTGACGCCTCGCGGGTTGAAGCGGGCCAACGCGCGGTGATTTCACGGGTGTTTCACGATCGTGTGCACATGGGTGGTTGACGTGTGAACCATCGCGCTCCAATCGCAGGTGGTGGGAGCGCCGGAGTTCAGACCATGCCCACCAAGCAGACCAGTTCACGGGCACGAAGCAAGAAGTCGCGGGGTCAGTCGGCCTCTTCGCAGGCAGGGGAGTATGTGCGCGAGGTGATCCACAAGGTTCGCGGCGGGGAGTACGGTGCCCGCTCGACCAAGCAGGCGATCGCGATCGGGCTTTCCAAGGCGCGGCGGGCGGGCGTTGAGCTTCCACCTCCCAAGCGAGGGTCGGCATCAAAGAAGACCCGGGACAAGGCCAAGGCGGATTCCGACGCGGGGCACGGGAAGTCCCACGGCAAGACCAGCACACGGACCAGCGCCAAGCGCTCGCGTGCAACGCGGAGCGCGCTGAAGCGCGAGGGGCGGAGTTCGGCATCGCACGCCGCGCTCTCGAGGCATGCACGCAAGGCCGCGGCGGGGCGTTCGGCGGCCTCGCGATCGGCCTCGGCTCGCCGCGCTGCCAAGACGCGCAGGAAGTCC
This sequence comes from Phycisphaerales bacterium, assembly GCA_035298585.1. Taxonomy (GTDB): domain Bacteria; phylum Planctomycetota; class Phycisphaerae; order Phycisphaerales; family UBA1924; genus JAEUJB01. The sequence goes on along the minus strand of DATGXW010000073.1, from coordinate 876 downwards.
GGCCGGTGAACACGCCTCTGGCGAGGAGTAGCGCCGGCGTGAACGGGCCAAAAAGCAGCCAGCCGCCGAATGTATCGGCGGCTGGCATGGATTCTTGAGGAGAAGGCTGATTACTTCACGGCGGTCTTGTTGCCGTCGCCCAGGATCAGGCCCGCAAGATCGGCGTTGGGGAGGTTGAGCGCGCCGAGCACGGCCGCGGCGGCGGTGGCCTCTGCACGGTCAGCGCTGCGTGCAAGCTCGACCGCACGTCCGACCTGGACCTGGGTCAGCTTGTTGCCGAATCGCTTGGCGGAGTCGGCGACCTTGGCGAGGAACGCGACGCGCTCGGGGCCGGAGGCGGTGAGGGCGGCTTCCATGATGGCCTGCTGTGCACGCTCCTGGTTGACGCGGGAGAGGACCTCGGCGACGTCGAGGCGGTTGACCGAGCCCGAGGCGGCGAGCTTGGAATCGGTCAGGACCAGGACCAGCGATGCGGCCGAGTCGGCGACCGAGAGCACCTGGTTGCCCGAGACCGCAAGGTCGCGGAGCGCAGACAGCGATCGGGCCGAGTAGAGGCGAGCCTCGTCAACCGAGACGGGGCCACCCGAGGCGGCCTGCACAAGCTCGGTGAGGGATGTCGTCAGCATTTCGTCGGAGATCGAGGCCTGGCGGACGCCGATGGTGACATCGCGGTCGTAGCGGCGGCGGAGTTCGTTGTAGCCGTTGGCGTCGGTGAGGACCAGGACGGGCGCTGCCGAGAGCTTGGCCGAGGCACGGACGGACTGGACCGTCTCGGGCATGGTCGAGATGTCCTGGGTGGAGATCACCAGGACATCAACCGAGGGCGACTCGGCGAGGGGGCCGGCCAGGCCGTCGAGGTTGGTCGCGGCGGGAAGG
>DATGXW010000072.1:0-24505 GCA_035298585.1 Phycisphaerales bacterium | reverse complement strand
GAAGCTGCACCATGAGCCGATTCCGATGGATTACAGCGTGATTCCGGGCTGCACGTACTGCCACCCGCAGGTGGCGAGCGTCGGCTTCACGGAGCGGGATCTTGTGGCACAGGGCAAGGTCAAGGGCAAGGACTATGCCGCGGGCGTGTACCAGCTTCAAGCGCACGGCAAGGCGGTCGCGGCCAACCAGAACGTGGGCATGGTGAAGGTGCTCCGCGGGCTTCCTCGCGGCGAGATCCTGGGTGCACACATCCTGGGGGATCAGGCGACGGAGTTGATCGGGGAGATGGGCCTGGCCCGCCGCCTGGAGGCGACGACCGAGGAACTGATCGTGACGATCCATGCACACCCGACGATGCACGAGGCGTTGCGCGACGCGGCCCTGGCCTCAGAAGGCCGTGCGATCCACGGCTGATCGGGTCGGGTTCCGAGGTTTGGTCAGTTACAGTCTGGATGTAACACCCCGGCGCCGCCACGGCGCCGGTTTTCTTTTTGCAATCTTGCATCATTCTTGATGTTCAGTAGGATGGCCCCAAGCCCCTTCCTGGAGGGATGGGTTTTCGGACTTGTTTATTTGCAATGCCGCGCCGCGGATACTCGGTGGGAGCGCGCGCTGAAGGGACCTGTGATGTCGATGCAAAGGGATGCTGCGCCACGGCAGGGAATGAAGCTTCTTTCGCTCGCCGCGCTCCTGGCGTTGGCGGCCGGGAGCGTCCATGCCCAGCCGGTGGTGATCACCGAGTTCATGGCGAGCAACGCGAGCACCATCGCCGACGAGAACGGTGAGTACTCCGACTGGGTCGAGATCGCCAACCTGGGTGGATCGCCGGTGAGCCTTGACGGGTGGTACCTGACCGACAGTGCATCCAACAAGACCAAGTGGCGCTTCCCGGCGATCACGCTGCAACCAGGCGAGCACCGGCTGGTGTGGACCAGCGACAAGAACCGGACCAACCCGGCGGGCCCGCTGCACACGAATTTCAAGCTGAGCGCGGACGGAGAGTACCTGGGGCTGGTCAAGGCCGACGGCGTCACGGTCTCGCACGAGTATGCGCCGACGTTCCCCGCGCAGCAGACCGACGTTTCGTACGGGCTCTCGACCGACGCCTCGGTCGCGGCGTTCATCCAGTCCAGCGCAGCCGCGCGTGCGTTCGTGCCTCTCAACAACACGCTCGGAACCACGTGGACGACCCGCACCTTCAGCGTCCCGGGCTCGTGGCTCAGCGGCGTCACGGGCGTGGGGTACGAGACGCAGACTGGCTACGAGTCGCTCATCGGGCTCAATGTCCGCAACCAGATGTACGGCGTAAACGCGTCGTGCTACATCCGCGTGCCGTTCACGCTGGGCTCGGTCCCGTCGTACGACAAGCTGACGCTGCGCATGAAGTACGACGACGGGTTCACCGCGTACCTCAACGGCGTGAAGGTCGCGGCCCGGAATTCTCCGGCTTCCCCCGCGTGGAATTCATCTTCAACCCAGAGCCACGGCGACAACGAGGCGGTGGTCTTCGAGGATATCGACATCACCGCCGCGGCCTCGGGCCAGCTCGTGGCGGGGAGCAATGTTCTTGCGATCCACGGGCTCAACGCGAGCTCCAACAACTCTGATTTCCTGGTGACCCCAGAACTGATCGCCTCGGTCGCGGGCGAGTACAACGTCACCTCGGCGCGGTACTACACCGAATCCACGCCGGGCCAGCCCAATTCCGTCTCGGGCGCGGACCTGGGGCCATTCATCTCCGGACAGGCGTACGGCCCCACGCAGCCGCAGGATGCCGACGCGATCCTGGTGACGGCGGCGATCGGAGAGAACGTCGCGCCCATCCAGAGCACGACGCTGTTCTACAGGACCAACTTCGGGACCGAGGCTTCCACGCCGATGTTCGACGATGGCCTGCACGGGGACGGCGGCGCGGCCGACGGGGTCTTCGGCGGGTACATCCCGCCCACGGCGGCCGGTCCCGGGCAGATGATCCGGTGGTACATCCGGGCGACCGACGCGCTGGGGAACGTTTCACGCCTGCCCAGCTTCGTGAGCGCCACCCAGGCCCCGCAGTACTTCGGCGCGATGATCGCGGCGACGGGTGTCTCATCGTAGCTCCCGATCCTCTACTGGTGGGTCCAGGATGAAGCCGCCGCGCAGACCGACAACGGCACGCGGTGCTCGCTCTGGTACCTGGGACGGTTCTATGACAACGTCTTCGTCCGGCTGCGCGGCCAGTCCTCGGCGGAATGGCCCAAGCCGCATTTCAAGCTCGACTTCAACAGCGGGCACTACTTCACCTTCCGCGAAGGCGTTGATCCCGTCGAGGAGATCAACCTCCAGTCCACGTACAGCGACAAGTCGTACATCCGCCAGGAGCTTTCCTGGGAGGTGTACCGCGACGCCGGCGCTCCCGGGTGCGAGAGCGAGATGGTAAGGGTCCAGCGCAACGGCGCCTTCTACTCGGTGGCGTGCTTTGTCGAGCAGCCCGATGAAGAGTACCTGACGCGCAACGGTCTGGACAACGGCGGCGCGCTGTACAAGATGTACAACGAGTGCACGGACCCCAACGGAGGCGTCGAGAAGAAGACCCGCGAGCACGAGGACAACGCCGACCTTGCTGCGCTTGTCTCGGGCGTTGCACTCCCCACCGGCCCCGCGCTTACGACCTACATGTTCGACAACGTGGACATCCCCCGCACGATCTCGTACATCGCGGCGACGACGCTGATCCACGACAACGACCACGTCGCCAAGAACTATTACATCTATCGCGACACCGAGGGCACGGGTGAGTGGCTGATGCTTCCCTGGGACAAGGACCTGACCTTCGGGCGCAACTACGGCGCGGGGGGCGGTGTTCTCTCTGACGGCATCTGGGCCGATGATGATCCGATGTCGCACCCCCTGTTCGGCGACGCTTCACACCCCAAGATCGACGGTCCCTACAACCGCTTCATCGACGCCATGCACCGCGAGCCGACGATCCGGCGGATGTATCTCCGGCGTCTGCGGACCTTGATGGATGAACTTCTCCAGGCGCCCGGAACGCCCATGGCCCAGCGCGTGCTTGAGAATCGCATCAACGAGCTTCAATCGCTGTGCGGGCCGGACGTCGCGCTCGACAGGGCCAAGTGGGGCAACCCGTACGGCGCGAACCAGGATCTCGCGACGGCGCTTGGCATCCTCAAGACCCAGTACCTCGACCCGCGCAGAGTGCATCTTTTCCAGACGCACACGGTGAGCAACGGCGGCCTCATCCCCGCCGCGCAAGCGGCCGCGCCGGTTCTTGAGTTCGGCGTCATCGAGCGGTCGCCCGCGAGCGGCGACCAGGATGAGGAGTACATCGAGATCTACAACCCCTCCCCGGACGCCGTGGACATCAGCGGCTGGCAGCTCGAGGGCGACGTGGCGTACACATTCAAGCCGGGGACGGTCGTTGTCGGGCAGCGCACCATGTATGTCTCGCCCAACGTGACAGCGTTCCGAGCCCGTGCACAATCGCCGCGCGGCGGCGAAGGGCGGTTTGTCCAGGGCGATTACGCGGGCCACCTCGCTTCTCCGGCCCAGGATCTGCGGCTCATCGATACGACCGGCCGCGTCGTGGCGTACATCACGGCGTGCCCGGCCGACTTTGACGAGTCGGGCTTCCTGGACACCGACGACTACGACGCCTTTGTCAGGGCCTTTGAACTGGGCGAAGAAACCGCGGACTTTGACGCCTCGGGCTTTGTTGATACGGATGACTTTGACGCCTTTGTCCGTGCGTTCGAGCTTGGCTGCTGAACTGTCCCGAAATCGTGTGCAGGCTTTTCCGTATACACGTCTCCCCCGGGCTGTCGCCGGGGAGACGTCTTGCTTTGGAGAAGCCCGAGCGAGTCGGCATCGGTCAGGAGAGGGTGCGGGTGCGGCGTCATGAAGTAAGCGGCAACTTACCGCGGGACAACCGGAAAAGTACTTGAAAATACGGGCAGAAGTGCGTCGCAGCTTGATCGATCAAGGTGAAGAGGGAAGTATCTGCCTCACTTCCCCGAGAGGGAAGTCTGGTCGAGGGGCCGGCGACAGGATCGCTGACCCGGGCCCGGGCGCTTGATGGACACGTCCTGAGCGCCGTGTGCGGGCCGAAGACAATCATGGAGCACACATGTTGAAGGGTTTGATGGCGTGGCCCCTGGTGGGCCTCTTCGTGGCACCGTGCGCATTTGCCCAGACCACGATCCAGTGGGTCGCGTCCGGCTCCGGCAACTGGAACAACCCCGCGAACTGGTCGCCCGGCATCGTCCCCCAGAACAACGGGCACAACGCGATCCTTGGCGGCCTGACGCCGTACACGGTGACGCGCAGCGGGCTGAGTTTTTCGCTCAATAACCTGCACATCACCAACCCCGGCGCCACGCTGGTCATGTCCGACGGCGGGACCATGCCCGTGACGGGCCCGGAATTCATCAACCAAGGGGTGGTCCGCCTTGATGGCAGCGCGAACAAGGTGGTCACGGTGCGCGGCGGCAACACGACGACGATCTCGGGATCGGGCACGATCCGCCTTGAAGCGCCCTCGGATTCGATGCTGAACTTCGCGACGCTGACCACCTCCAACCAGAGCCAGCTCTTGACGTTCGGACCCTTGCACACGGTCGCCGGAACGGGCTCGATCACCGCTCGCTTCCGCAACGAGGGCGTGATCAACGCCGACGTGGCGGGTCGAACGCTGATGATCTCGAACGTCGACGCGGTGAACGCGGGGCAGATCATCGCCACCGGCGGCGGCGTCGTTCACCTCGCCTCGGGGTTTGACCAGGAGGGAATGGCCCGCGTTCTCGCCGACGGCGGCGTGGCCCGCTTCTCGAGCGGAACGATTGTCGGAGGCGGGATCGAATCCTCTGGCGGGGGGCAGGTGCGGGTCGAGAATGTGACGCAGTTTGACTCGGTGCGATTTGCCGCGGATGTCAAGGTCGTGGCCAACGCGGCGCTGCGGGTCGGCGCCGGGGGCATCAGCAACGACGGCCGCATCGTGGTCGGCTCCAAGGCGACCTCGGGCCAGGCGTCGATGGACTTCCTCAACGTTGTGACGACGATCGACGGGGCGGGAACCATCGTGCTCAACTCGGCGGACTCGCACCCCATGATCTCGCGCATCAACTCGCTGGGCACGCTCAACGTGATGACCACGATCGGCACGGAGCAGACGATCGCCGGCACCGGCCTCCTGGCGGGCAAGTTCATCAATCGCGGCCGGCTCTCGCCGGGCGATGGTGAGGGGTCGATCGGCACGCTGTACGTGAACCTCTCGGGCACGCTTGAACTGAAGGATCCGGGCGTGGTCGAGCTTGAACTGCTCGGCACCGCACCGGGCATGTCCGACCGCATCGTCAACGCCGACAACTCCATCACGCCCATCCTGAAGCTCGGCGGCACGCTGCGGGTGGTGACGGCGGGCGGCTTTGAGGCCGGGCCCGGGAATGATTTCGAGCTGATCAGGTCAGCCTACACGGGTCAGTTTGAGAACGTCGAGTTTCCTCAGGATGGGCACACGTGGGTTCTGGAGTATGGCGCGGGGTACGTTCGCGCGTATGTCGCCTGCTCATCTGACTTTGATGGATCGGGCTTTGTGGACATCGACGATTACGTCGGCTTTGTCGCGGCTTTCGAGGCGGGAGAAGACGCCGCGGACTTTGACGGCACGGGCTTTGTCGACGTCGACGACTTCGTCGCGTTCGTGAACGCCTTCGAAGCCGGTTGCTGAGTCCAGGGTCCGCAGGACCCATCGCGGATCTGTTTCGTGCACCGCGTGCGCATCACCCGCACGCGGTGTGCATTGTCAAAGACCTGTTCTCGGACCGCTCACAGAATGAAACCGTGATCCCCGCAGCATTATCTTTGCAGGCACGGTGGGTCCGGCGCGTCCAGCGTGATAGATTGCTGGATCACGCGTCGAGTCGCGAAGGAGAAGTATGCATGAAAACCGACACAATCGGCGGCAATCGCAGGCCCGGCGCCGCGTCCGTTCTTGCGGCAATCTCGGGCCTGCTTGCGGCCGGCGCCCATGTGCACGCCGACATCATCCGCGCGGATAACGCGACGGCCACCAGCGAGTTCAGCTCCGGCTATCGCGTGCTCAACTGCATCAACGGCAGCGGGCTTCCATCGGGCTTTGGTCCGGCGGATGCACACGCGACATACGTCTCGGGCAATCACTGGACCACGGCCAGCGGACGCACGATCGGCGAATCCGCGACATTCACGTTCGACACGCCCCGGACGATCGGCGGCATGTACATGTGGGCCCATCGCTCCAACGGCGTCGCCAACAACCCCTACTACGCGGTGACGCGGTTTGACCTCGTGCTGCGCGATGCACAGGGGAACGTGGTCGGCAACTTCGTCAACCTCACGGGCATTCCAAACGTCACGGTCGCGCAGGATGTCCCGGTGGACGTGACGCCCAACGTTTCATCCGTGCAGTTCATCGTGCGGGCGACGAACAACAACAACGTCTCACCTTACACCGGCCTCGCGGAGGTTCTCTTTGAGAGCTGCTTTGCGGCGACCGCCGCCGCGCCCGACTCGACAGCCGCCTGCCCCGCGGGCACGGTCGAGTTCCACGCCGCGCCGGGCGGAAGCGGCCCGTTCACCTATGCGTGGGAAACGCTCGACGAGAACGGCCAGTGGATCGGTGTGCAGGACGGTCCCCTGACGGTCGGCGGCCTCCACGTCGCCGATATCACGGGCGCCAGTTCGCAGCATGTCGAGATCGCGCTCGACCCCGCCCTGGGCGCGAGCACGGCGCTGAGCCAGTGGCGCTACACCGTCAGCAATGCGTGCGGCGAGGCCGTGAGCCAGCCCGCAAACCTGACCATCTGTCCAACCGATTACGACTGCTCGGGCTTCACCGACACCGACGACTTCACGGCGTTCGTGCTGGCGTTTGAAGAGGGCCTCGACTCGGCCGACTTTGACAAGACCGGGTTCGTGGATACCGACGACTTCACCGCGTTCGTCCTGGCCTTTGAGGCTGGATGCTGATCGACCGGGCGGGAACCCTCGACTAACTCCAAGGCATTGATTAATCGCGTTTACTTGATGACCGGCACGGGGCGTCTCCGTGCTGGTTTTTCATTTGCGTGGACGCGAGGGCTTGCCGCCGGTAGGCTTGACACCGCGCACCCGGGATCGGGTGCACGGACGCCACGAGGTATGCACTCCATGTCAGAACTCACCCGCCGTGAATTCGTCGCCGCTTCCGCCGGCGTCACCGTGCTCTCCACCCTGGCATCGCGCTCCGGGGCCGCTGCGCAGCCCGCCGCGCCCGCGGCGGGCGTTGCGACGCCCAGGCGGACGCTGCGCAAGGCGGTCATGATCGGCATGGTCGGCGAGGGCGCGAATGTGCTGGAGAAGTTCCAGATCCTGCGCGACTGCGGCTTTGAGGGCGTCGAGATGGACTGCCCATCCCCGACGCCCGTCGACGAGATGATCGCCGCCGCGGAGAAGACGGGCATCAGGATCCACGGCCTGGTCGATTCGGTGCATTGGAAGTGGCATCTCAACAGCCCCGCCGCGGAGGTCCGCCAGAAGGGCCGCGAGGCGCTCGAGCAATGCCTGACCGACGGGAAGAAGCTGGGCATCTCCAGCGTCCTTTTCGTTCCCGCGGTGGTGAATGCACAGCAGTCCTACGACGAGGCGTGGAAGCTCACGGTGGAAGAGATCCGAAAAGTGCTGCCGATCGCGCGACAGGCCGGCGTCACGATCGCCATCGAGAACGTCTGGAACAATTTCCTGCTCAGCCCGCTCGAGGCGGCGCGCTACGTCGACGAGTTCAACGATCCGATGGTCAAGTTCCACTTCGACATCGGCAACGTCATCAACTTCGGGTATCCCGATCAGTGGATCCGGATCCTGGGCAAGAGGATCGTGAAGCTGCACATCAAGGATTTCAGTCGCAAGAAGCGCGACGATGAAGGTCTCTGGAAGGGCTTCAGCGTGGAGCTTGGCGACGGCGATGCCGGCTGGGCCAGCGTGATGAAGGCCCTCGACGAGGTCGGGTATTCCACGGCTCCCCAGGGCAACTGGGCCTCCGCGGAGGTCGGCGGGGGTGACCGCGCCCGCCTGAAGCAGGTTTCCGAGCAGATGGACAGGCTCTTTGCGATGTGATGGATCCCGGGGTGTGCCCGATTCCACAGCGCGTCCGTACACTCCGCACGCATGACCAGAGTCCTGCTCGAAATCGCCGTCGACTCGCTCGCCGACGCCATCAAGGCCCAGGAATCGGGCGCGGATCGCCTCGAACTCGTCGCCGACCTTGCCAACCACGGCGTCACGCCGCCCGTGCAGCTCCTGCGCGACGTCAAGGCCGCCGTCACGATCCCGGTCGTTGCGATGGTAAGGCCCGACGCGGGGTCTCCGATCGGAGATCCGCGCATGGTCGCCCGCATGCTGAACCAGGCGGAGGAACTCCTCGCCGCTGGTGCCGATGGCCTGGTCTTCGGCGTGCTCACGCCCGCCGGCCACATCGATCGCGACGCCGCGGCGATGATGGTGCAGCTCGCAGGACGGAAGGAAACCATTTTTCACCGCGCCTTTGACTTGACGCACGATCCCATCGGCTCGGTGGGAACGCTCATCGACCGCGGCGTGACGCGTGTTCTCACGTCGGGGCTTGATGCACGCGCGACCGCGGCGATCATGGGCCTGGCCGATCCCGCGACCGCTGCACCGCCCCCGGGCCTGGTGATCCGCCTGCGTCGGATCCACTCGATCATGGAGGCCGCGCAGGGAAGGCTTGAGGTCCTCCCCTGCGGCGGCGTCCGATCGGCCAATGCACAGCAATTCTTGGATGAAACGGGCGCCACCCAGCTTCACAGCGCATCGCGCGCGGCCGGAACGGCCAGGCTTGATCCCGCGGAAGTGGCGAATCTACGGTTCGTGCTTGATCAGTCGGGTTCCTGATATCCCGGGTTCGGCGGCGATATCGCGTCCTGCTCCGCGCTTTCAAAGCCCTTGAGGAACTCGATCGCTTCGTCGATCGTCGAGGCATGCGCGCCCGGCACGCGGCCGGCGTGGTCGACCTCGCTCAGGAGCAGGAGGTCTTCGTAATCGGCCGAGGCCATCAGCCTCCGGCGTGCACGGTGGCCGAGCGTCCCCTCCCGCGCCGCGTGTGCATCCATGTGATGCCGGATGAACCACAAGGTCCGGGCCGTGACCGCGCCCTCGACCGCCCCCACCCCCGCCGCGACGTGGTCGGATGGATCGATTCCCTTTCCGACGTCGTGCAGCAGCGCCGCGAGCATGAACTCCTGGTCGTACCCGCGAACTTCCCTTGCGCGGTCGAAGACCTGCAGGCTGTGAAAAAGTGCGTCGCCCTCAGGATGATGCTTGGGATGCTGCTTCACCTGCTCAAGGCCGCGGAGGAGCATTGCAAACAGCTCCCAGTCCTCCACCGCTTCACCGGCCGGTCCCAATCGCTCCAGTTCCCCCTCGATGTCGATCGCCGGGTCGCTCATCAGTATCAGCCTTTCAACCTCGGCCGCGCCGGCGCGCTCGATCGCCTTGCCGGTGATGGAGCTCTTGAAGGGATAGCTGGACTTGTCCGCGGCGTAGACCGTGAGCTCCACGCTGTAGGCCGCCTTGATGTGGATGTGGTTGTAGACGCGCTGCTCGCCGTGCTTGCTGATCTTCTTGCGTTCAAGCTCCGCGGCGTACCCCTCGCGCTCCAGGAGATCGGCGATCGACTGCGGCGAGTCGCAGAAGACGTGGATGTCGATGTCCGATCCGACACGGATGTGGCCTGTCAGGACGCTCCCGATGAGCCGGGGCCTGTAGCGGTCGAGCAGCCGGAGGAACCGCAGCGCCTCGATGCGCATCGAGGTCAGTTCCCGCAGCCGATCATCCCCCTCCATGAGATCCGCAAGGAGCAGGATCTCTTCGCGGATCTCGCGGTTGGAGGGAAGGTCACGGAACGTCCCGCGGTCACCCTGTATTTCACGTGCAGCCTTGCGTTTGGCCGTGAAATACTCTGTGCACTCGCGTGCGTACATGAGCCGCGCTGCACGCAGCGCGATCTCCCGACGAACTTTCATATCTGACATGAATGAAGGTGTGCGCCGTAAACTGCCCGAATTTCAGAGCGGCGCGGGGCAGGGTGTCCAAATCCCGCTTGGCCCCGAGCGATCGGAAGCTTCTTGTCGCGGGATCGTTCCAGAGTATACACCGCGACGCCGGGGGCGGCGCAACCTTGGCAGCGGGACCCGCCCTCGGGTACATTGAGGGTCTGGATTTTCATCCCGCGAGCCTGGAGCCTTGCACATGAACCGCCGTGACTTCCTCGCATCCTCCGCCGCCATCGCAAGCGCGGCCGCCTGCACATCCGCCGCCGTTGCCGCGCAGCCCGCGGGCAGCATCAAGGCAGAACCCGGCGGCCAGGGGCACGGCGGCACGCCCGCGACGGGGCGGCTCAAGCACTCGGTCTGTCAATGGTGCTTCGGCGGGATGCCGCTCGAAGAGCTCTGCAAGAACGCCGCGTCCATGGGCATCGTCTCCGTGGAACTGGTGGGGCCCAACGAGTGGCCGACGCTCAAGAAGCACGGTCTGACGTGCGCTGTCGGGGGGCTGGTCCCCAGCAACCCGATCCATTCGGGGTTCAACCGCGTCGCCAATCACGACGCGATCATCAAGGATCTTGAGACGCGGCTGGTCCAGTGCAAGGAGGCCGGGATCCCCAGCCAGATCGTGATGTCGGGGAACCGCGGCGGCATGGACGACATGGAGGGCCTGCGCAACTGTGCCCAGGGCCTGAAACGCATCACCCCATTGGCCGAGAAGCTCGGCGTCACGCTCGTCATGGAGCTGCTCAACAGCAAGCGCGACCACAAGGACTACATGTGCGACCGCACACCCTGGGGCGCCAACCTCGTCAAGGAGGTCGGTTCACCCCGCTTCAAGCTTCTTTACGACATCTACCACATGCAGATCATGGAAGGCGATGTGATCGCGACGATTCAGGAGCACTACGACGCGATCGGGCACTACCACACCGCGGGCGTTCCGGGCCGGCGCGAGATCGATGAAACGCAGGAGCTGAACTACCCCGCGATCTGCCGGGCGATCGCCGACCGGGGCTACGAAGGGTACTTCGCGCAGGAGTTCATCCCCGCCAAGGATGGCATGACGTCTCTTCGCCGCTCCATCGAGATCTGCACCGTCTGACATTCTGAGTGACCGTGCTTCTTGACCGATCACGTGCCGCCGACCCGGTGGTTGCGAGCCGCGTCTTTGCAGCATCCCCCTCCTGCAATTGAGCCGCCGCACGGAGACTGCCCATGACCCTGACCCGTCGCGAGTTCTCCCTTTCCACCTCGCTCGCCGCCGCGGGATGGCTCTACACCGCGGCTTTGCCGATGCGCGCGATCGCGGGCCCCTTTTCCCGCGCGGATCAGGGTGACTTTCCGATCCCCGCCGACAAGAAGCTCGACCGCGGCTGGGTTGAGTCGCTGACGCGCCGCGGTGAAGCGACGGTGTACCGCTCGAAGCTGGACGAACTGGCCTACATCGGCATGCCGATCGGCGGCATCTGCGCGGGGCACGTGTACCTCGGGGGCGACGGCAAGCTCTGGCACTGGGACATCTTCAACCAGCCCGCGGCCCCGACGTGGAATGATTCACAGGGCCCGCACTACGCCCGCCCGGTGACGCAGGCCTCGCCGATGCAGCAGGGCTTTGCGCTGCGTATTCAGTGGTCCGGCGGCGTCTCGACGCGCTCCTTCGACATCAACGGCTGGTCGGATATCGAGTTCCGCGGCCAGTATCCAATCGGGCTCGTCGAGTACAAGGAGCCGGGCATTCCGGTCGAAGCCTCGCTTGAGGCCTTTTCACCCTTCTGCCCGCTCGATGCCGACGATTCGGGCCTCCCCGCCACGTGCATGAACTTTACCGTGCGGAATACCTCCGCCGAGATGGTGACGGTCGCGGTGGGGGGGTGGCTTGAGAACGCCGTGCTCGGCTACAGCGACAAGGACTTTGACGTCGCGCGCAGGACGCACGCGCGCATCGATGGATCGCGTGCGGTCCGCATCGACTGCACGGGCGGCCTGGATGAGAACGCGGCCAAGGTCCGTGCCGGGCAGGACCGCCCCGAGATCATCTTCGACCGATTCGAGCGGGAAACCTATGCGCCCTGGACCACCACCGGCAAAGCCTTCGGCCAAGGGCCGCGAAGGATCGACTCTCTCCCCGGGTACATGGGCCCGGTGCGGGGCGAGGGAGAACGAGTCGTCAACTCGCATCACACGCAGGGGGGCGAGGATGTCGGCAAGGCCGACACCTACATCGGGACGCTCACGAGCCCCGAATTCCCGATCGAGCGCCGCTTCATCAGCTTCCGCATGGGCGGCGGTCGGCACGCCGGTCAGACGTGCATCAACATTCTCGTCGACGGAGCACCCGTCCGCACCGTCACGGGCCGTGACTCAAACGTGATGGATCTCCACAACATCGATGTCCTGGAGTTTGCCGGTCGCACGGCCCGCATTCAGGTTGTCGATGCCTGGAGCGGCGGCTGGGGCCAGGTGAGCATCGACGACGTTGTCTTCTGCGATTCGCCCCGCAAGGACCTGGGGCTGATCGATCAGCAGCCCGACTATGGCACGCTGTCGATGGCGATGATCCTTGCCAGGGACACGGATCCCGCCTCTCTCGTGGTTGAATCAGGCCTCGAGCCCGCGTCGCTTCCAGGTGCACTCTTTGACCGCGCTGTCCCGCGGCAGTCGAGTGCACGCCCCATCGGCGGCGTGGCGCAGAGGCTCTCGCTCAAGCCCGGAGAATCGCGTACGTTCCGCTTCGTCATCGCGTGGCACTTCGCCACGCCGTGGCGCGATCACGTCGCGTTCCTTGAGCACGGTTCATCCCTCAAGCATCATTACAGCACGCGGTTCAAGTCGGCCATGGACGTGGTCGACCACGTCATCGAGCACGAGGATCGTCTTTCGACCGCCACGCGCACCTGGCACCGCGCGTGGTACGACTCGACGCTCCCCTGGTGGTTCCTCAACCGCACGATCGCAAGCGCCAGCGCGCTTGCGACAAGCACCTGCCTGCGATTTGACAACAACCGCTTTTACGGATGGGAGGGCACCTACTGCTGCGCGGGAACGTGCACGCACGTGTGGTCTTATGCACACTCGGTGGGAAGACTGTTCCCCGGTCTTGAGCGGTCGGCGCGGGAGATGGCCGACTACGGCGTCGCCTTCCACGACGACACGGGGGCCATGGATTACCGGGCCGAGGGACACCGGATCGTCGCGCACGATGGCCAATGCGGCACCATCCTGCGCACCTACCGCGAGCACCAGATGTCCCCCGACAACGCGTTCCTGGCACGCGTCTGGCCCCGCGTCAAGAAGGCCGCCCAGTGCATCATCAAGGGGGATCGCAACAGCGACGGTCTCCTCGAAGGGGACCAGTACAACACGCTCGACACCGTCTGGTTCGGCGAGATGGCGTGGATGAGCTCTTACTACATCGCGATGCTCCGCGCGGCCGCGCAGATGGCGACGGAGATGGGGGATGAATCATTCGCGGGCCAGTGCACACGGTTGGCGGAGAGTGGCTCGAAGCTTCTGGTGGAACGCCTCTTCAACGGCGAGTATTTCATCCACCATCCCGATCCCGCGCACCCCGAGGCCAACAACACCAACGACGGATGTCATTCCGACCAGCTCATGGGCCAGGCCTGGGCGTTGCAGGTCGGGCTCGGGCGGATTGTGCCCAAGGAGCACGCCGTTTCGGCGCTCAAGAGCCTCTGGAAGTACAACTTCACGCCCGACATCGGCCCCTACCGCGAGGCCATCAAGGGAACGGTCAAGGGCGGACGCTGGTACGCGATGCCGGGAGAAGGCGGCATGATCGTGTGCACATTCCCCAAGGGGGGCGCTGACCGCTGCGTGGGCAAGGGCAACGACGCGTGGGCCGCCGGCTACTTCAACGAATCATGGACGGGGTTTGAACACCAGGTCGCGGGGCACATGCTCTTTGAAGGGCTCGTCACCGAGGCGATGGCGATCGAGAAGATGATGGAGGATCGTCACCACGCACGCCTTCGCAACCCCTGGAACGAAGTCGAGTGCTCGAGCCATTACGCGCGAGGCATGTCGAGCCACGGCGCGTTCATCGCCGCGTGCGGGTACGAGTACCACGGTCCCAGGGGATTCATCGCCTTCGCGCCCCGCGTCTCTCCCGACGATTTCCGCGCAGCCTTTACGGCGGCGCAGGGGTGGGGATCCTTCTCGCAGAAGCGCACCGACCACACGATGCGCGGAGAGATCGCGGTTGCACACGGTGTGCTGAGGCTCACGAGTGCAGCGCTGACGCCCCGCCGACCCGCGAGCAGGGTGCACGCGATCCTGTCGGGAAAGCCGGTGGAGGCATCTCTGCGGATGAGCGGTGAACGCGCGGAGATCAGCTTTGGCTCAGAGATTCTCGTGCCCGCGGGGACTTCGCTTGTGATTGAACTGGCGTGAGCAAATGGTGAGTGGGGGGGTCTCAGCGGTGCATCAGCCCGCGAAAAATAGGCCGGCGGGGCCCTCCCCCATTTTCGCCAGCCATCGTCAGAACGACCACGGATTCTCGACCATACCCCGACGACGCTCGGTGGTCGGCCGCGGTTCAGACTGCGCGAGGCGGCATTCCACCATCAGTCGCTGGTGCAATTTTTCGTGTGCAGGCCACGCTTCGATGAACTCAAGCAGGTCCTCAACGCGATGTGCAGCGGGATCCTCCACCTTGAGCCTGGCTATCGCAGAATCCCCCAGCGCTTCGCACGCCTCAAGGAACCATGCCAGGTCGATCTCGCCGTGGATGGCGTCCTTGGTGATACCCGAGTCTGAGGGCTGAACGACGCGGGGCGGACGCACGTAGGTCCGGATGGAAAGGTCCCGACCGGTCTGGGAGGGCCCGACCGCGACGATCGGCCACAACCCCGCCTTGCTCCCGCCCCGCGGCATCGGTTCACGCGCGAGCACGATGACCGGGATGTGCCGCTGGTCCGCATCGATCCGCCATGTGCGGGCGTCGGCCGCGATGTCCGGGGGCTGGACCAGGTACATCCCGGTGTGTGCGAGCCCGTTCTTGCCAGGGCCTCCCGGAGGCAGGATGCTGACGCGTTCATGATCCTGCGCAAGCTGCATCTTCTGTCGGCGAGCTTCGAGCAGCGGCATGGTGATCCGGCCGGCGCGCTCAAAGTCGTGCGACATCACGGACCGGCGCAACCCATCCAGCGCCTGACGTTCGGCCTCGAAGTAGTCGCACGCGGCCAGCGCCTCGCTCGCCCGCTCCATCACTTCATCGATCGAAGGAAGCGTCGCGGGGACGGATTGCGGCTGGCGATGACCACGCATGGTGCTCATGCCGCCGGTCCTCCCGCCGTGTCGCGCTCGTGAAGCCGCCGCACCGACTCGGCAAGCGACCGCAGCATCTCCCGCCATGCCTCGCCGCGCCGGCACAGGTCGTACCCGACAAGGTCCGCAAGCTCGACGAGCTTCCCGGCCGCCAGCTCGCGGCGGATCATCTCCAGATCCTTTGTCAGTTCCCCGGCCAGGTCCGCCGCCGAACGCGAGCCGATGCCCGGGATCGAGGCGAGCGGCAGCGAGAGAGCCTGTGCACACTGCTCCAGCCCGCCCCGCACGAGCTTCCAGCGCTCCAGGATGTCTCGCAGGTTTTCCATCGCGTCTGAGACCCGCCCGATCCAGAGCGATTCGCACGCACGCCTCTGGTCGGCGATAAGGAGATCGAGTTCACCCGCGGCGTCTTCCAAGGTCGCCGCGATCAATTCCGCTGGATCCGCCGACCGGCACCTCACTTCGCGGACATCGGGCGCATCCGCCGCCGCGAGTTCGGCATCGGAGGGCCGCCGGCCATCGAACAGAACCTCAACAATCAGACGACCCGCGGCCTGGGCCCGTTCGCGCGCCGCGTCCAGGACTTCTGCTAGGGAAGCGTTCGGAATCGTCAGCGCGACATCGTCGAGGTAAACGTCCATCCCCAAGCTCAATGTTCCTCCTGAACCGTCCGCGTGCAACCCCAATGTCCAAGAACATCGCCGGACCCGGCCGCGCCGCTGCAAGTTTGGAAGAACAAAGCTCGGGAAACCCCGGCGCTCATCCCGGTCGATTTACGAATCCTCGTCCATCGAGTCGGCCTCGGATGCCGCGGCACGCTCGGCACGCCGACGGCTCTTATAGATCAGGCGGAGGTTGCGGGCGTAGACCACGACGCCCGTGCACTGACCCAAGACTCCCACCGGATCCTGACGCCACACGAAGTAGCTGAACAGCATGACCGACCCGATCAGACTCCAAAGCCAGAAGGCCATCGGCACATGGCTCTGGCGCATTTTTTCGCTGACCCACCACTGGATGATCATGCGGCCCGAGAAGGCGAGCTGGCCGCCGAACCCGATCGCCAGCCAGATGAACCCGACCCAGGAGGTGATGTTCAGCTTCCGGAAGATCCAGTTGGGGGTGGGCGCAGTGGCTTGTGCAAGCACCGAAGCGCCGAATGTGCGCTCAAAGTCGGCTTTGCTCATGTCGGGCGAGACGAATCCGTCGCGCATGATGACCCGGAAACGCGACTCTCCCGACCCCGCTTCCTTGCTGGTTTCGAGCACGCCTCGGGAGTCGGCGATGCGGATGGGAAAGGTCGTGGCGCCTTCCCGCGTCGGCAGCCGGCGGAAGGTGTCAGGCCCGACGGCGAGCCACACGCCCACGAGCAGGACGAGTATGAACAGGGCTCCCGGCTCCCATTTGATTCGCTTGCCTCGAAACTTCATGCCGGGAGTCTCACGCAAGGAAGGGGACGCGTCGCCTCGACGCCGCGGTTACGGGGTTCTGCCCTCTGCGTGTCCATGGATGACCTCTTGTGAAAGCACCGGGCGCCGGCGCCTCGACATCCAGCGGACCGCGAAGCAATCGATCAGCCCGGGCAACGCACGCTTGGTGATCCCAAAGCCGTACTTGGTCGTGCCTGCGGCCCGGGGGCGGTGGCGGACCTGCATCTCGATCACCGTGTAACCCATGTGGCGGGCGCAGACGGGGATGAACCGGTGCATGCCCGCGAACTCCAGGGGCAGGCGGAGCGCGATCTCACGCTTCATGACCCGCAGCGAGCACCCCGTATCGCGGATCGAATCGCCGAGGATCATGCGGCGAAAGAGCCGGCCCACGATCGAGCCGATGCGCCTGACGACGTTGTCCTTGCGTGCGTGCGACCGATCCCCCTGCACCATGTCCGCGTTCTTTTCGCGCATCAGCCCCAGCATCTGCGGGATCTCGGCCGGATCGTTCTGCAGGTCCGCGTCCAGGACCGCGATCACCCTTCCGCGTGTGGCGCGGAAGCCCGCGTGGAACGCCGCGGACTGACCGTTGCCGCGCCCGGGAGGGGTCCTTGTCATCTGGACGCATCGCAGCCAGGGCCGGGTCTGCATCAGACCGCGGATCTTGGACTGCGTTGAGTCCGTCGAACCGTCGTCGACGATCAGGAATTCCCACATCCCCGGTCCAAGGGGTGTGCACGCGCGCTCGACCTCCTCCACCAGCCGGTCGACGTTCTCTTCCTCGTTGTGTGCAGGCGCCACCACCGAGATAGCCAGCGAGTCGTGTCCGTTTGGGGGCGAGGTGTTGGTCATCGGTCTGCGGAGATCAGCGATCTTGGTGGGCCCTGTCTCCGGCGTCAGGGGCCGAAGGACATCCAGAAGCCCGAAGGATAGGTGCACACCCGGGTCGACCCAACGAGCCCGTGCCCGCGAAATGGTGTGGATCTCGCCGGCGATCCGGCATGCGCGACGCCTCTATCATGCTCGGTACGGGACCCCTCGCACCGCCGCCCGGGGCGCGCGGGGGTTGATCCCGGCCTTTGCTCTGCCCTTGCAGGGCGTCTCGGAGCCGGCAATGTCGTTGAAGCGTTCGGAAAACGTCCAGGGTCCGCCGACGGTCCCGATTACATTCGTGCTGGAAGATCCCCGCTCGCTGACGGGCGGTGACCAGCGTGAGCACAAGGTCCTGGGATCCAAGGGTGCACACCTCCTCGAGATCGCGATGGATCACGGCATCAACATCGAGCACGCCTGCGGCGCGGTGTGCGCCTGCTCGACCTGCCACGTGTACGTGGAGGAGGGCATGAAATCCCTCACCGAGGCGACGGAGGCGGAGGAAGACCGCGTGGAGGAGGCCCCGGGTCTTCAGCGCAACAGCCGCCTGAGCTGCCAGTGCACGATCCAGGGCGAGGGCCCGATCGTCGTGCGGGTGCCCTCGTGGAATCGAAACGCGGTCAAGGAAGATCCGCACTGATCGCGTTATCAGCAAGTCCGGACGAAGCCCGCACATGCCGCGAAGGTGACCGATGGGTGCAACATTTGGCTGGCTCGAGGTGGACCGCATCGGCGAGGAACTTGCCCGCGTCTTCCCCGCGCGGGATCCGTTCTCCGTGCGATTCACGGAACTCCGCGCGATGGTGGAGGGGCTCCCGGGCTTTCGCGAAGCGCCCGGCCACCCCGTCAATGAGAAGATCCTCGAGACCATTCAGGTCCGCTGGCATGAAGAGAAGGAAGATCTCGTCGACGACGAGGATTGAACAAGCAGGACCGAACCAGCGCCATGGCACAGCCGCGCAAACTTCATGACAAGTATTTCAAGCAGGCCAAGGCCGAGGGGTATCTTGCGCGCTCCGCCTACAAGCTCATGGAGATCAACGACCGCCGTAGGCTGATCAAGCCCGGGGATGCGGTGGTCGACCTTGGGTGTGCTCCCGGTTCCTGGGTGCAGGTTGCCTCTGAACTGGTCGGCCCGCGCGGCCTGGTCGTAGGAATCGACCTGCTCGAGTGCTCTCCCGCACTTCACGAGTCTGTCGGCGAGAACGTTCGGTGCGTCATCGCGGACGTGTTCCAGGTCACTCCGGCGGATCTCAAGAAGCTTGCCGACTTTCCCGCCGACGTCGGGGCCGGATTTGACGTCGTGCTGAGCGACATGGCGCCCAACACCACCGGACACGGCGACGACCTGCTCTCGGCCCGCCTTTGCCGGCGTGTGCTGGAGCTGCTCCCGCGGATCCTCCGCCCGGGCGGCAATCTTGTGATGAAGATATTTGAAGGCGCGGAGTATCCGCACGTGGTCAACGAGGCCAAGGAATTCTTCAAGGATGCACGAGGCTTCAAGCCCAAGGCATGCCGGGATGTCTCGCGAGAGACGTACATCGTGGGAGAGTTCTTCCGGCCCCCAACGGCTATTTCCCAGCCCGCGGGCCGTCCCTCCCGGACCGCGCCGGCGCCGCCGAAGCCCCCGTCGGGCTGGAATGCCTGAGAACCCCCCGGCCCGCCGTGTGCACACATACCCCTCGCGCGAACTACAGTCGGTTTGATGATGTTCCTCGCGCCAACCGCCGCACTGGTCGCCGCCGCGATTGGCCTGCCCGCGCTCGCGGTGCTTTACCTTCTCAAGCTCCGGCGCAGGCCCGTGCGTGTCAGCTCCACGCTCCTGTGGCAGCAGGCGCACGATGATCTTGAGGCCAATGTTCCATGGCGACTGGCGCGGCCATCGTGGCTGATCCTGCTGCACATCCTGCTGGTCGTACTTGCAATCCTGATCATCGGTCGGCCGGCCGTCGGCGCAGGATCAGGCGCGGCCTCGCGGTACATCTTCATCATCGACCGATCGGCCTCCATGTCCGCGATGGACGGGGTGGGCGTTGACGGTGTCCGTGTCTCCCGGCTGGAGGAAGCACGGCGGCGTGCACTCAAGATCGTGGAGGATTCCATGCGGCTGGGCCGCGACATCGAGGCCGCGGTCATCGCCGCATCGAGCGAATCCCGCGCTCTGCTCCCGCTCTCGTCTGATCGTCGGCTGATACGCTCGGCGATCGAGTCGGTGACGCCCTCCGATCAGCCGCTGGATCTGGATGAAGCACTGCGTCTTGCGGGGGCGCTCCTTGGAAGCCAGGGCGACGATGGTGCGGAAACCGAGGCTCAGCCGCGAACGGCGGCGCTGATCATCGTGGTCTCGGACGGCGCGGTCGGGGGTGACGGTGTGGTGGCCCCCTCGGGTTCATCGCTCAGGCTTGAACGCGTGGGCCCATCTCCTCCGCTTGAGGGGGAAGCCGGCGGTTTCAACGGA
Source organism: Phycisphaerales bacterium (assembly GCA_035298585.1). Lineage (GTDB taxonomy): Bacteria > Planctomycetota > Phycisphaerae > Phycisphaerales > UBA1924 > JAEUJB01. The sequence goes on along the minus strand of DATGXW010000072.1, from coordinate 4,375 downwards.
CAGAACGCCGGCATCCTGACGATGAATGCACGTCGGGACGCGGAGAACCCGGCGAGCGTCCGCGTCTTCATGGAGCTCGGGAACGCCGCGAGCACGCCCGTCGAACGCGTCGTCACGCTGCTGCTCGATGGCGTCGAGATCCAGCGGCGGGGCGTTCTCATTCCGTCCGCATCCCCGGCGGGTGTCGGCCGGAGTTCGCTGACGTTCGATCTCTCGACGCGCGGGGGCGGGCTGCTCGATGCACGGTTGGAAGGGTCGGATATTCTGGCCGCCGACGATCGCGTCTCCATGCTGCTGGCGGCGCCGCGCCCCCCTTCGATTCTGCTCGTCTCGCCCGAACTCAACGCGCCGGGCGGAGATCCCGCGGGTGCTGGCTCGGATTCACTTTCTTCGGAGTGGCTGCTTGAGAGCATTCTCACGGAGCTCAAGCCCGCGCAGCTGCGCGTCGAGCGCGGAGAACCCGGCCTGCGTCTTGCACGGGGTGCGCCGGGCATGTTCGACCTGGTGGTCTTCAACGGGATCACGCCGCAGGGCGCTATCCCCGTGCCCTCGATCGTGCTCGGAGGCGGGATGCCCGGGATTGGCATCGTCCAACGCGGCCCGCAGACCGAAGGTCAGCGCGAGTTCGTGCTCTCATGGGCGCGTGCACACCCTCTCCTTCGCGACGTGTCGCTGGATACCGCGTACGGCATGTCCAGCAGCGGGTTGATCCTGGATGTTCCCGCCGCGGCGAGCGTGGTTCCGCTGGCGCTGGGAGCCACCGCGCCGATGATGGTGCTCGCCGAGGTCGGGGGTGTGCGTCACGTGATCTCATCGATGGGTGTGGATGACTCCAACTGGGGCATCCAGGTCGGCTTTGCGATCTTCCTTTCCAACGCCGTCGACTTCCTGACGCTTCGCAGCGACGAACAGGCCCGGTCGGCGATCCGCATCGCGGAGTCGATCGAGGTCGATGTCCCTCCCCAGACCAGCACCGCGGTCCTCGAAGGCCCGGAACGGCGCGAGATCACCCTGCCCCCGCAGGCCGCGGGCGGTGGCGAACGTCGCGTGTCATTGGGGCGCGTGGAGCGCGTCGGGGTGTACTCGGTGAATCCGCCAGAGGCCCGTCCATCCCGGGTCGCCGTCAACCTGATGGACCCCTTGGAAACCGCGGTGCAGACATCCGCTTTCATCCGCATCCGGGGCAGGTCCGGAGAGTCCCTGGCCTCGGCGGGTGAAGGTCTTCCCCGCGAGATAACCGCCCAACTGCTGGTGGCGATGCTGGCGCTCTTGGTCATCGAGTGGATCGCCTTTGCGCGGACGTCCCGCGTCTGAAGAAGCCCGGGAACCCGGGGTGGTCCATGGCGAGTACCATTGGCCGCATGCCCCTCCGACTGTACAACACGCTCCAGAAGGACCTTGAAACCTTCACTCCGATCGATCCCCAGCACGTGTCGTTCTATACGTGCGGTCCGACCGTGTACGACGATGCACACATCGGCAATTTCCGGTCGTTCCTGGCCGCGGATGTGCTGCGGCGGTGGGTGGAATCGCCCCTGTGCGAAGTCGTCGACGCCACGGGCAACCGCCATCGGGGTCCGCGGCGGGTGACGCACGTGATGAATATCACCGACGTCGGCCACATGACCGACGACGCGGAGGGTGGAGAAGCGGGGGAAGACCGGATGTCGGTGGCCGGTCGCCGGCTGCTGGAAGCCAAGAAGTCGGGTTCGATTCCCGCGGGGGTCACCATCGACCCCGCCGATCCCTACCAGATCGCCGAGTTCTACGCGCAGCGGTTCCTGGAGGATGGCCGGAAGCTCGGTCTGAAGGTCGCGATCGATGCGCTGAAGGATCCGACGGTGATGCCCCGTGCGACACAGAAGGTCGCGGGGATGATCCAGGTGATCCGCCGATTGATCGACCGCGGGCACGCCTACGCGGTGGGTGAACCCGGCAGGCAGACGGTCTACTTCCACGTCCCGAGCTTCGCACCCTACGGACGGCTGAGCGGGAACACGATCGAACACCTGGCCGAGGGCAAGGGCGGGCGCGTAAGCACGGTGAACCAGGCCCAGAAGCGCCACCCGGCGGACTTCCTGCTCTGGAAGAGTGATCCGACGCACGTGATGAAGTGGGATTCGCCGTGGGGGACGGGGTACCCGGGCTGGCACATCGAGTGCACGGTCATGGCGGCCGAGCGTCTGCTGCAGTCGACCGCGGGTACGGAAGTGAAGCACGCGATGGGCGGGGTGGGCCCTGCACTCCTGGATGCACTGGTCCATTCGACCCCGCGGCGGGCGATCATCGACCTGCACTCGGGTGGCGAGGACAACATCTTCCCGCACCATGAGTGCGAGATCGCCCAGTCGTGCTCGGCGTTCAACACCAGGCCCGAAGAAGGGACGTTCGCGGGCATGTGGTTCCATCCCCGCTTCCTGCTCGTCGAAGGTGAGAAGATGAGCAAGAGCAAGGGCAATTTTTTCACGCCGCGCGACCTCTTCGCCAAGGGGTACGAGGCGTCGGCGATCCGGTTTGAGCTGATCAAGACCCACTATCGAAGCAACGCCAATTTCACCGAGCAGGGCCTCAAGGACAGCCAGCGAATCGTGGACCGGTGGCGATCGTTCCTGGAGCGTGCGGACCAGGGTGCACGCGATTCATCGGTGGATCCGGAGGTCGGCCGGTGGTTCGCCGCGGCGATGAGCAACGACCTGAACGTCTCGGAGGCGATCGCGGAGATCAATAAGTGGATCTCAAGGACGCCCGAGCCTTCGCGCAACGACGCGATGATGATGCGGACGTTTGACGCGGTGCTGGGCGTCCTGGAGCTCAAGCCCGCGGCGGCGGCGCAGACCGAGATCGGGATCTTCCGCGACGGTCTTGATCCCGATCCGGCGGTGATCTCGCGGCTGCACGAGCGTGCGGCGGCGCGTGCGGCCAAGGACTTCAAGAAGTCCGACGTGATCCGGGATGAACTGGCCAGGATGGGGTACGCGATCAAGGACGTCGCGGGCGGCAAGGTCGAAGTGCGGCGAGTCTGAGCCGTCGGCGGGCTCGCCGGGGACCCATAGCGGTCCAAAAAGAAGAACAGCAACCCCCACTCTCTCTCCTGGGCGAGGGCTGCCGTCTTCAACGAAGCACGAGGCTTGTCTTGTCGTCCCCGTCGTGCTCCTTGCACACCCGGTGCACGGCGACAATGTCGCCAAGATCGCCGTACATGCGACCCCTCTCGTGCACCAGCTACGCGGGCGGAATACTCGGAAGGTAATGACGCTTTACGCGGCTTTCAAGCTTAAAACCGAGAATGTTCGGTGAAGCAAAGCGCTTTCGTACGGGCTCAATATCGATCGCGGGGAAACCCTTACTTCGGAGGTGTGGGTATGTGTTAAAGTGGGTAGTTTGCAATCAGCCGTGCAGGTTTTCGGACCCTGTTCACGCGATCAGTTCCCTGTTCTCGGACCCGTGGGTGCATCATCCTCCATCCCCATGTGGAGCACCCGGAACGAATAGAGATAGACCGATCCCGCTCCGACTTCGCGGAAGCCGGTGAGCAGCCCCGCCGATGCGTACGCGTGGTATTCGCCGGCCTCGGGATCATCGCGCAGGACCAGGAATGTGTCGGGATCGCGCGGAACTTCCAGGCGTGTGCCCAGCGGCCGCCAGAGGATGCGCATCGCCTGCGGGCCGCTTGAGCCCGCGGCGTACCAGAGCACATCGGGGCGAGCCTCGATCAGGTAGTCCGCCCACACCGTGGCGCCCGGCTCGATCATGGAGCGCAGCTTTTCACCCGCGGCTCGCCCGCTCACGCGCTCGCGGCGGGGTTCAGACAGATAGATCGCGGTGATGCCGGCGGCGACCATGACGATCATGAGCACGGCCGGTCGGCCCAGCATCATCGCGCGTGCGATGGGGGGTCGCTTGAGGATGAAGTAGCCCCGCAGCCCGAGGCCCACGTAACCCGCGATTGGGGCGATGAGCATCTGCGCCGGCATCGTGTAGCGCGGATTGCTCACGCCGGCGATGCTGAGCATGCAGAGCGATACCAGCACGGCGATCGTCAGGGATCGCGCTGCGGAAAAGGCGTCGGGGTAGAGCCGGCTCATCGGGCCCGCCGCCTCCGCGCGTGCATCGGGCCCCCACGGATACAGCATCGCGAGCGAGGCCGGGAGCGCCATCAGCAGGCTCGTCGGCGCCAGCAGCAGGATGTGCAGCGTCCGGCCTTCCTGCCAGAGAAAATCATCGACCGTCTGGGTGACAATCTCGGGACCCGCGTGCAGTGCACGCCGCGCGATCAGCCAGAAGACACACGCGACCAGGCCAACGCCCACCGCGACGCCCCCCAGCAGCGCCGGCCGGGTGAGTGCACGCCACCGGAGGGTGACAAGAAGCGGTC
>DATGXW010000071.1:0-9714 GCA_035298585.1 Phycisphaerales bacterium | reverse complement strand
GGCCGCCGCCGAAGCCGCCACGGCCGCCGCCACCGCCGCCGCCGCGATCTTCACGCGGACGAGCTTCGTTGACGGTGAGGTCGCGGCCTTCAATGTTCTTGCCATTGAGGGCTTCGATGGCCGCGCGGGCCTGGGTGTCATCGGGCATCTCGACGAAACCGAACCCGCGGGGACGGCCCGTCTCGCGGTCCATCACCAGCTGGGCGGAGGCGACTTCGCCGTGCGCCTCGAAGATGCTGCGGAGGGTGTCCTCGGAGGTCTTGAAAGAGAGATTGCCGACGTAAAGCTTCATCTGCGTTCCGATCATGCCCTAAGAACCATTGTGAAACCGGCTGCTTTGACTCAGGGCAGGAGGAAGCGTCGGCGAACCCAGGCAGGCACCCGCGGCGGATGCCCCTCTCGAGATCGACCTGATGGTAGGACCACGGATTCGTGCGGGGCAACCGGGGGTTTGGGGGGGCCTCAGGACTATCCTTACCCCCACCTTTTGCCCCCTGGGTCCATCGGACCGTCTCTTAAAGGAGATGTACTTCATGCCCGCCGCCTCGATCGCAAGCAAGGTCAATCGCTCGACCCACATCCACCTTCCCGCGGATTCCAACCAGGCCCTTGGCATCGCTCAGTATGCGATCGACTTCATGTCCGATTCGGGTCCCGGGAGCGGGGAGCCGGGGGCGGGGGTCCTGGAGAAGACCAACCTCTTCCACACCGACGCGGTCGTGTGCGGCATCTCGGCCATCGCCATGGGGACCAACGCCCCGAACCTGCTGCGCAATGAGGCCCTTCAATACAAGGTTTCGGGCGGCAAGGAGGGCGTTCCGTGGGCCTCGGGGTGCGTGCGGTCGGGCGTCCCGACGTTCGGTTCGAGCGTTGATGTCGCGGTTGAAAAGGCGATCGTCGCCAACTGCGCGGCGGTCCGGGAGTGGGACAGCAACGGCACCAACTTCGGCTACAACCCCGAGTTCGGGCACACCGCCGGGGAGTTCGGGCACAACGACTTCTACAGCGTGCCGGTTGCGGCGGCGCAGATGCGGGGACGCGACGGGGCGTATGCACTCAAGGGGATGATCCTGCTGGACGAGATCCGCGGGCGTCTTGCGGAGGTCTTCAGCCTCAAGAGCTACAAGGTCGACCATGTTGTGCACGGGGCGATCGCAAGCGCGGCGACGTTCGGGGCGATGATGGGGGCGCGTCCCGACCAGATCGAGAGCGCGATCGGGATGGTGGTTGCACATTACATTCCGTTCCGGGCGATCCGCGCGGGCAAGCAGCTTTCCGACAGCAAGGGGGCCAGCGCGGCGATCTCGACCGAGGCGGCGGTGATGAGCGTCAAGCGTGCGATGGCGGGGTTCCTGGGCCCGCGCGACATCTTCCGCAACCCCGAGGCGATCTTCCGGATCTTCGAAGGGCCCGGGCAGATGTTCCAGAAGGTGGGGGCGACCAGCGCCAACACGCAGAAGCTCGACGCCTCGCCCTTTGACCTTGTGCTCGGCCGCGGGGGGGATGACTTCGCGGTGATGGGAATGCACTTCAAGCTGGGGCTGTACGAGCACCAGTCGGCCGGGGCGCTCCAGGGACTGATCAACATCCTCAAGCGGGCGCCGCAGCTCCTGGATGACCAGTCGGGGGACAACATCGCCAAGATCGTCGTGCGTGCGTACGAGCCGGCCTTCGGCATCATCGGCGACCCCGCGAAGCGGGACCCCAAGACCCGCCAGAGCGCGGACCACTCGATGCTCTACCTCGTGTGCACCATGCTCCGCAAGGCGCTCGAGATCCGGACCGTGAGGCCGGGCGCTGCGCTTGGGTGGAAGGACCTGATGCTGACGCCGCACGACTTTGACAAGCACGCGATCCACCACGCCCTGACGCGGTCATTGATGTCGAAGATGACCTTTGAGTGGGGCGGCGCGGAGTACGACGCCAAGTACCCCGACGGGATTCCCACCTCGATGGTGGTCGCGGATGACCAGGGCAACACGTACGACTCGGGGCTGGTGATGTACCCGGGCGGGCATGCACGCAATTCGGTGGGCCCGGACGTCATCGACCTCAAGGATGTCCTGGCGCACAAGTTTGAGCTCCTGGGATCGCTGGCGTCGCGGGATCCCAAGGGGCTCATCAGCCGTATCGGACGTCTGGAAAAGGTTGGGGCCCCGGAAATGGCCCGCCTGTACGATTTTGAAATCGAGCCGAGCCGTACGTTCGAAGAATGAACGGCGTGGTACACTGGTGCAGAGCCTTGGAACCCGGGTGGTTCGGGCGTCACACCAAGCGTGGGTCCGTCGCCATTCCCGGTGCATCGCCGCCGGGCTTCGCGTGGCGGAATCCTGCGGGCGTGTGAACGGCCGGGCGGCCTTGATGTGACGGGTCTTTGTTCAACGAGGAGTTGCTGATGATCGCAACGTTTGCGTCGCTCGTCTCTCGTGCGTGGCATCGTGCCGGCGGCCGCAAGGATCGCGCTGCGGGCATGGAGCTGCCGCGCCGCGCCGGCCGGACACCCCGCCTGCTCGAACAGCTCGAGCAGCGCAAGGTGCTCTCGGTCGTCCCGCCCGACAACCACACGATCCTCAAGTTCGACACCACCTACGGCGACGTCTATTTCGAACTGTTCGATGACGCGGCGCCGATCACCGTGGCCAACTTCCTGTCCTACGTGAACCAGGACCGCCTCGACGGCACGATCTTCCACCGCATGACCAAGGTGGCGACGGCGGGAATCGACATCCTCCAGGGCGGCGGCTACACGATCGACGAGACGATCGCGACCGATGCCCCGATCGTGCTGGAGAACACGGGCAAGTCGAACGTCAAGGGGACGATCGCGATGGCGCGCACCAGCGCGCTCAACTCGGCGACCAGCCAGTTCTTCATCAACGTCAACAGCAATGTCACGCTCGACACCGCCGGCGGCGGGTACGCGGTCTTCGGCCAGATCATCAAGGGCCAGGACGTGATCGACCAGATCTTCGCGCTCCGCACGGTCGCGGTGAATCCCTTCCCGAACCTTCCCGTGACCGCGGCCTACGACGGCGGGTCTCCCGGCCAAGAGGACCTTGTGTTCCTTGAGTCGGCCAACGTCGTCAGCCGGGCGCAGTACCGGGCCGTCGCGGGATCGGCGATCGGCGGGGCGGTCAACTCGCAGGACCAGCTCATCATCACGTCGCTCGGGCTCGATGGCCGGGCCGAGGTCTTCACGCCCGACAGCGCTGAGTACTGGAAGTACCAGAATTTACGCACCCTGACGGGTTCACCGGCGATCACGGGCAATCTCGCGGCCTTCTACGACCCCAAGACGGGCCTCAAGTACGCGGTCGGTCCCTCGGCGAGCGGGCTCATCCTGTTCACCGGCGCCGCCAACGGCACGTGGACCTACTCGAACCTCACGACGACCGTCGCTGGCGGGCAGATCGTCGAAGGGGAGGTCACGGTCTTCACGACGACCGACGGCTTTGTGTACATCGCCGGGATGTCAGACTCGGGCGACCTGGTCGCGTGGCGGCAGGTCGGCACGGCCAGCAACTGGACGTGGGATTTCCAGAACATCTCCGATGAGGACCTCGCGACGCGCGGCCTGACGACGCCCTCGTTCACGGGGCGCCTCACGAGCTACGTCACCGCGTGGAACGGCCTCAACATCGTGGGGCTTGATTCCAATGGCGACATCCAGGGCGTCTGGTGGGCGCCGGGTATCGACCAGAACCTCTGGACCACGACCAACCTGAGCGACGTCGTCAATGCTCCCAGGTTCACCGGCGGCCTGACGGTCTACCTGACGAGCTGGTACGCGACGAACATCGTCGGCATCACGGAAGACGGGCACGTGTCGGTCACCTGGTGGCTGCCGGAGTTCGGCGGCGAGTGGCGCACCGACGACCTGACGGGCCTGTTCAACGGCGCACTGCTGGTCGGCAACTCGGTGAGCAGCTTCGTGACCCCCTGGGGCGCGACCAACATCGCCGGCCTCGACGCCAACGGCAAGCTCTGGGTCTACTGGTGGGCGCCCGGCGTCGCCAACAACGACTGGATCGTGACCGACATGTCGACGGCGGTCCCCGCGGGCACCAAGCCGATGGTCGGCCGGATCACCGGCGTCACCTCGCCCGCCGCGACCATCAACCTCATCGGCACCGCCTCCAACGGCGACGTGATGCGGTATTACTGGAGCCCCTACGGCGACCAGCTCTGGAAGGCCGACGACGTGAGCTATCTCGCCAGCATCGCGGATTGATCGGAAAGTAGAACCGCGGGCCCGCGCCGGACACGCCGATTGTCGGGCAACGTGTTCGGACGGCCAAACTGTTTGAGGCGAATGTTCTCGCGGCGACGGTGCACACCGTCGCCGCGTTTTTTTCTGTCACTTCAGCGCGTGCGCTGCCACCCAGTCGGCGATGAACGAGGCCTTGCTCGGGAGGAAAAAAAAGAGCAGTTCATGGCCCGCGCTGATGGTCAGGCGGTCGGGCCGCCCCAGCCGTTCGTAGAGCAATTCACCGCACGAGGAGGGGACCCACGTGTCGCTGGTGCCGGCGACAAAGAGCACCGGCGTGTGCTGGAGCAGCGGGGCGGTGTGGTAGGGATCCAGCTTCGAGGCCGCGAGGTACTCGCGGCTGATCGCCGCGAGGAGTTCATCCGAAGGCTTCCTCGGTTCGAGGACGTCGTCGGTGGTGGTCCTTACATACAGCCCGCCGCTTGAAAACGTGCTGAGCTGCGAGGCGGTGAAGCAGTCGGCGGCGCCGCCGATGATGACCACCGCGCTGATCCGGTCGAGGACACGCGCGGCGACCGTGGGCGTCGTCAGCGCGCCGCCGCTGAAACCGATCACGACGACGGGGATCCCGCGCAGGTCCTCTCGGTTCTGATCGATGTATTCGAGCACCGCCTCCGCGGCGTAGGCGCTCCCGGCCTGGGCCTGGTCGATCTCCTGCGCGAGCGCCCTGCCGACGCCGGGTGCGTCCGCAGGTCCGCGTGCGATGAACGCCCCCCGGTTCATCGCCGCCAGCAGCTTGCCGTGCTCCTGCATCCGCCGCAGGAGCGGGTGGTTGGCGTACTGGGCGCTCCACTGGGCGAATTCCTCCGAATCCTTGGGAAAAAGAAGCTGGGCGCCGCCGATCGATTCGCATATCTCCGCCATCATTTGCGTCTGCTCGCGCGAGAGGGCCTTGCAACGCTCCTGCCACTCCTGGGGCATGGGCGAAGAGACCTGCGAGGTGGGCTTGAGGTCGATCACGGCCCATCCGCGCCGGGTGAATTCCTCGAGCGTCCTCACTTCATACTCATTCCCGAACATGGCGTTGAGGTGCAGCACCACGCCGATGTACGGCTTGTCCTTCTGCGCCGCGGGCGGGAAGCGGATGCTCATCCCCTGCTGAAGGTGCAGCGTTTCGAGCAGGGGATTGGGCTCGATGGGCGGGTTGTTCTTGAGGTCGGTGTCGAGCGGGAGGGTGATCCCGATCGCCGAACGCTCGGGATCTTCAAAGAGCTCGCGGCGGCGGCGGAACTCCTCGATCCCCTCGAGTGTGCGCGACGTCAGCCAGTAGGCGTTGGGCGTAAAGCCGGTGGTGAGGAAATCCAGGATCTCTTCGAGCTTGTTCACGCCCGTGGCGCCGGGGGCGGGCTGGCGATCGACGATGCGGAGCAGCCCCCGGCCGTGGATGCCTTTGTACGTGATCACGAGCTGTTCGTTCTTGAGCTGTTCCTTCAGCTCGGCGGGCGCTTCCTGCTCGTGCTCGGGCCGGATGGTCCTGAGCGTGATCGAGTCTGGGGTCTTTGCCAGGAGTTCCTTGACCGCGTTCTCGTCACGCGTCGGCCAGGACTCGCCATCCACCTTGGATATCGGTGCGGGTCGGTCGCCTTGGTACTCCCCCGGGCGGTACGACCAGCACCCTCCCATGTGCGTTGCCAGCGCCAGGGAGGCCGCGAAAAGACAGCACCTCCGCCAGCGACCCCGCGCAGGTTCGGTGTGCAGCCTCGGATGATGGTTGATCTCGCGGCCGTGCGTCGATCGGGTCATCGGGCAAGAGTGTACAGATCACCCGCCCGAGGGTGAGCGGCCTCCGGTCAGGAACCGGTGTGCATCGACCATGTGCACATCCCCCGCCCCGTGGGAGCCCCCCCAACAAACAGGCGGCCCTAGATGGCCACGCAAAACGAACACAAGCCCCTCGTCGGGGCCTGGCGTGGTCTCGGTCTCAGATGTGGTCTCAGAATCAAGAGACGGGGGCTGAAGAGACGGGTGAAGCGCGGGCGGAAGGAGTCGAACCCTCAACCCCCAGATCCGTAGTCTGGTGCTCTATCCAATTGAGCTACGCCCGCTTCGGTCGAGAAGTGAGGATAAGCCGTCCCCCGTGAGTCGGCAAGTGTTCCGCCGATGGAAGGTCCGGAATACCCTCCCCTCCCGGACTTTCCCGCCTCCCGCGCGCGACCCGCGGTCATCCGTGGAGGCGGGGGCTTGATTGAGGGGCCCAGACCCCCAATTATTCAGGCCCGGCGTCCGGCAGTCGTGCGGCGTCGGCTTTCAATCGTTTAGCAAGGGAAGCAGGAACAGATGGCTCACTCGGTGTCAGCTCGCAAGCGTGTCCGTCAGAATGCCAACGCACGTGCCCGCAATCGCTGGCGTCTGAAGACCATGCGCGAGGCGATCCGCGAGTTCGAGGTCAAGGTCGCCGCCGCGGCGAGCGCTGATGATCTCAAGGCCGCGTTCCTCAAGGCCCAGAAGATCATCGATCGCACCGCCTCCAAGGGCACGATCCACCGCAACCAGGCCGCTCGCCGCAAGAGCCGCCTGAACGCCAAGCTCACCGGCAAGGCGACCGCTCCGGCCAAGCCCGCCGGCAAGTCGGCCCGCGCCAAGGCTTGATCCGCCGCGGCAGGGCTTCTCGCTCCTGCTGCGAGACGCTTTGATACTGTGCATCACCCAAGCGCCCGCGATCCCGCGGGCGTTTTTCCTTCAAGGCCGGGGAATGTCTGCCGCCGGCCGTGAATTCTCCCGCACCGTCGCTGCTCGGCAGCGCCGTGTGCATCCGAACTGGCGAGGGACGCGAGCTTGGCGACAAGACGAGAGGCATCGGGCCGATCGGATTCGAGCCGCACATCGGCGCGCAGGGCGTCCACGGCCACCGCACAGGCCCGTTATCTCTTCCTCTCGACGCGTCCGCTGCACGTCCTGGCGTTCCTCACGCCCCTGATCATCTTCTATGAGATCGGCTCGATCGCCTATCTCTCGGGGATGGACTCGACCGTGGACGTCAGTGCACGCCGGCTGCTCCGGGTCTTCTTTGAGCACTTCGGCGCCTTCTCGCTTCATCTCCCCGGCGCGGCCCTTGCCACGGTGCTCCTGATCTGGCACATCCTTGAACGCGACCGCTGGCGGATTTCTCCCAAGGTCCTGTTCGGGATGTTCCTCGAATCGATCGTCTGGACGCTCCCGCTCCTGGTGCTGGGGCTCTTCTTCAGCCACCACGCGGGGCGGGGGCTCTTCGCCGCGGAGGGGTCGGTCGCGGACCTTTCATGGCAGGCCCGGCTGACGCTCTCCTTGGGGGCGGGGATCTATGAAGAGCTGCTCTTCCGGCTGATCGCCATCGCGGTGCTGCACGCGATCCTCGTGGACCTCCTGAAGGTCCCGCACCGGGCGGGGTACGCGATCGCGGCCTTCATTTCGTCGGCGGCCTTTGCCGCGTACCACGATATCTGGACTCCCCAGGGCATCAACGTCGGGCTTGCGATCTACTGCCTGCTCGCGGGGCTGTATCTCTCGGGGGTTTTCGTGACGCGCGGGTTCGGGCTGGCCGTCGCGGCACACGCCTGGTACGACGTGATCGCCCTGGTGGTCATTCCGACCAGCATGGCCGGCCGATAACACACGCCGGACGCCGGCGTAACCTCGGTCGAGATCGGGCTTTCCCGGCCATGCGGAGGCTTTCCCGACTCGGGCCCGCAAAGCTATACTCAGACGTGGGTGTGTCTCATCCCCAGGCAGGTAGAGTGCGTTCGTTGCTCTACGCACCACGATTGTGCGGAGTGTTCCAAGAGGGCCTTGCGGTGCTGCACACGCAGCGGCTCGTTCACCGCCGATGAGGACCGTCGAAAGGACGTGGATCATGGGTCTGGACTTCGCGATCGATGAGTTGTACGCCACGGGCTGGACTGCACTGGACAGCACCGACTGCGATTACCTCGCCGATGGGCGCTGCTTCCCTCGGGTCTCACGCGTGATGCGCGAGTTCCACGAGCTTGGGTGCGAGCTTGCGATCCGCTACGTCCAGCTCTTTGATTGCCACCGGGCCGAGTGGAAGCCCCTGAACGGCAACACCGAGGCACAGGGCGCGGTCGTCGGAAAGGCTGAGGCGGAGGCGGCGGTGTATGCACTTGCCCAGCTTCGCCGGCAGGTCCTCTCAAGCGTCGCCACGGCCTGAGCCTTTGCGTTGACCCTTCGGCCGACTTTGTACGCGGCAGGCGATGATCGCGACTGCCCGCGCCGCGTGGCTAACTGCATTCCATGGGGTTCATGCACACGGCGTTGTGCAGTTGTCTCCGATGGTTGACGCCTCGGACCAGGGTGCTATTCTCTCCCCTGAGAACCTGGGTTGCCAGTTTCATTGGCCCCATCGTCTAGCCTGGTCCAGGACGCCAGGTTCTCATCCTGGAAACAAGGGTTCGAATCCCTTTGGGGTCATTGCACCACCCTCCGAGCGATCGGGGGGTGATGTGTTTTCTGGCGTGGTCTTCTCGCGCCCGGCACATACGCTCGGGCATGGGTGAGACGACTTATGAACCAGCGGCATCTCCGGGTCGCGCGATCGTCGAGGTGTGCACACGGGAGTGCGGCAAGATTCACGCCATGTGCAACCGCGCCATCGAGCAATTGTCGGATGACCAACTGCACATGCGGATCAACCCGCATCAGAACTCGATCGCCGTCATCATGCGGCATGTGTCGGGCAATATTCGGTCACGTTGGACGGACCTGTTCACGAGCGATGGGGAGAAGCCCGGTCGCGACCGAGAGAGCGAATTTGCCGAGCAGATCCGGCCGCGTGCGGAGATCCTCGCGGAATGGGAATCGGCGTGGAGAGTGCTCTATGCAACGCTGGGGGGGTTGAATGATGGCGACCTTGGGCGGGTGGTGATGATTCGGAGAGAACCGCACACGGTCTTTGAGGCGATCCAGCGCCAGACTGCACACTACGCGATGCACATGGGCCAGGTGCTGCTGATTGCCAAGCACCTGGTGGGGGAACGGTGGCGATACATCACGATCCCGCCCGGCGGGTCGAGTGCATTCAACGCCTCGAAAGGCATGGCGTAAGTCGCAACCATCTGCACACATCGACACAAAGCGTCGACGGCGGAGGGTTGACTGCAGAGCAGGGTGTAGGCAGAGGTGGGTGTGCAGCACGCGGGATTGAAGATGACTCTTCGTCGCCGTAAGTGTCTGCTAACTGGGGATCTAGGATTCGAACCTAGACTAGCTGATCCAGAGTCAGCGGTGCTACCGTTACACCAATCCCCAAACATCCATCGAGCGGTGCACACGGCAATGTTGATTGCCGGGCGGTTCGACGGGGTCCCGGTCCCTTGCGGGTGTGCGGGGAACTATCGTACACCGGCCAAGCCGACGGGCAAGTGGGGGGGAAAGTGGGGGGCACGTGGGCCATGGAAGGCACGCGGGGGCCCGTTGATGGGCTGGTCGATGGATAGGCGTGGGCAGAGGAGCTT
>DATGXW010000070.1:0-7719 GCA_035298585.1 Phycisphaerales bacterium | reverse complement strand
GGTGGAGCTTGCCCAGCTTGTGTGCAATCCGCTCCACGCAGATGATCGCCTCCTCGCTCGCCACGTGCGCCAGCCACGGGGGACCGATCACGTCACCCACCGCGTAGACGCCCGGCAGGTTGGTCTTGTATTCGATCGCCTCGTCGCGGGTCTTGCCCGGCTGATAGTCGGTCTTGATGTGGTCCTTCTCGACCGAAAGACCCAGCGCCGCGTCGAACAGGCCGTCGAACCGGCCCTTCACGCCCACCGCCAGCAGCACCTTCTCGGCCTCGAGAACTTCCTTCTTGCTCTCGTCGCCGCTCATGCGGCCGTCAGCGCCCTTCACGACCGGCGCGACCGTGACCTTCACGCCGCCGGCCGTCTTCTCGACGTTCATCGTGGTCGTCGATGTCCGGATGTCCATCCCGTGCTTCTTGTAGATCTTCTCGAGCGCTGCCGAGATCTCGTCATCCTCGACCGGCAGGATCCGCGGCATCATCTCGATGACCGTGACCTTCGTGCCGAACGTGCTGTAGAAGTAGGCGAACTCCATCCCGATCGCGCCCGCGCCGATGACCACGAGGCTCTTGGGCATCGACTTGGTGTTCATCGCCTCGCGGGCGCCCATCACCTTGTCGCCATCGAACTTGGCGAAGGGAAGCTCGCGGGCGACCGACCCCGTCGCCACGATGATGTGGTCCGCGGTGATGACCTCCCGGGGCGTCTTGCTTGTGTTCTCGCACGGAGCGTGGGTCAGAGTGTCCTGGACCTTGCAGTCGTACACCTCGATGCGGCAGGGCGAACCCTGCTTCTTGGCGGCGACGATCTTGGCGTTGCCGACGACGTGCTCGATCTTGTTCTTCTTGAAGAGGTACGCGACGCCCTTGGCCTGCTTGTCGGCGACCGCGCGGGAGCGGCTGATCGTCTTCTCCCAGTCGACTTCGATCGTCCCGTTCACCTTCAGGCCCCACTCGGCGGCCTGGGAATGAACCTTTTCGTACAGCTCGGCGTTGGAGAGCAGCGCTTTGGTCGGGATGCACCCCCAGTTGCCGCAGACGCCGGCGAGCTTGTCACGCTCGATGCAGGCGACTTTGAAACCCAGCTGTGCAGCGCGGATCGAGCCGACATACCCGGCCGGACCGCCGCCGATCACGACAACATCAAAATGGCGCTCTGCCATGGAAAACGTCCTTTCCTGAAAGGGGCGGACTATAGGCTGGAACCCTTACAGGGCCGCGTTCAGCGGACCACCAAGGCCTCTTTGCGGCGCCCTTAAGATGCCATGCAAGCTGATAGGTTACAGATACTTACACGACCCGGACCGATGCCGCGATTGGGCCGGCAATCCTCTTCCTCGGCAGCGCAAACCCGGGTACGCTGCATCCATCGGCGTGCACCGCCGGGGAGCTGGAGGATGTCATGGGCATGAACGTCAAGTACGGCTTGATCGCGGGATTTCTTGCTGTTTCGTCGAGTTGGACCTGTGCATACGGGCAGGCATGGGCAGCGCCTATCAGCGGGCTGTGGAGCCTCCCCGCAAACTGGAACCCCGCAAACGTGCCCGATGCACAGACCGAGTTTGCGACGCTCGGGCTCAGCGGGACGTACACGGTCACGATCACTGCCTCCGAATCGATCCCGATCCGGGGCCTGACGATCTCCAATACCAGCGCGAACCTTCAACTCACGGGGCCCAGCACATCCGCAGACACAGCGCTTCGCTTCTATGGCGACAACGTGAACAACAACGGGACAATTGTGCTGGGCGCGGGTGCGGGCACGGGCGACTGCCGGCTGTATTTCGCGCTGTCGTGTCTCCTTGCCGGTTCTGGAAAGGTCCGGCTCGACGAGGCGGGTGACTCGGTGGTCACGGTTCCCGCGGGCGTGACGCTGACCAACGGGGCCGGGCACCGCATCGTGGGCGCGGGCCGAATCGCCACCGCGGGCGCGTTCAGCAATGCGGGCACAATCGGGACCGAGTTCGCCACCGACGTCTGGACGATCGACGCACCGATGACGCAGACCGCAACCGGGATCATCCGTGCCGATCGCGGCGTGGTGCAGCTCACCGGCGGCAGCATCGCCGGAGGAACCATCACGTCGACGCTGGGCGGCTACGTCGAAGTGCTGTCGGGCTCGATCGGGACTCTTCTCAACTCCGGCGAGATTCGGGTGGCAGGACCGACCAACAGCGCCAATGTCTCGCTGCTGATCGCCTCGGGAATCACCAACAACGGCCAGGTCCGGGCCATGCAGGGTTCAGGATCGGGCGATGCCCGTGTGCAGTTCACAAGCGACGTCTCGGTTCTGGGCGCGGGCGCAATCCTGCTTGAAGAGCCGACGGATTCGGTAGTGACCATCGCCAGCGGAGCAACCGTGACGATCGGCCCCTCGCAGCACATCGGTGGGGTCGGCGCCATTACGCCCACGGGCGCCGGCAAACTGGTGCTCAACGGCGTCATGCAGCCCGGCGTGCCGGCAGGGCAGCCCGTGGGAACCCTGCGGATGTCAGGCACGGGCACCATCCAGTTCTCAACGTCCGCGCGGCTTGAGATCGAGTACGCGGGCGGGCAGCACGATCAGGTCGTCTCGACCGCATCGTCGCTCATGCTCGCGGGAACCGTGCAGCTCAAGTACGTCGGTGAGAGCGCGATCGCGCCCTGCTCGGAGCTTGTGATCGTCTCCGGCCCCTATACCGGCGGGTTCGCCACGCTCTCAGCACCAAAGCCCGCGCTTGGCAAGCTGCGTCTCATCCATGAACCCAACGAAGTGCGCATCGCGTATTACCCGTCGGACTTTGACGGGAGCGGGTTTGTCGATACCGACGATTTCACTGCGTTCATCGTTGCCTTTGAAGCAGGCGAAGATGCAGCGGACTTCGACAACTCGGGGTTTGTCGATACCGACGACTTCACCGCGTTTGTGACGGCGTTTGAGGCGGGGTGCTGAATGACCGCCGCCCCGGACCCCAATCAGCCTTTCGCGGGCGCGGCAGTTGCCGCCGCCGTGTAATCAAACACGCCCCGCCCGCTCTTGTCCCCGAGCCTGCCCGCGATCACGAGCTGCTTGAGCAGCGGGCACGCGCGGTACCGGTCGTTGTTCAGCCCGTCGGCCAGCACGTTCATGATGTGCTCGCAGGTATCGAGGCCGATGAAATCCGCGAGGCGCAGGGGACCCATCGGGAAGTTGCACCCGAGCTTCATGATCTCGTCGATGTGTGCAGGCTCCGCGACGCCTTCCATCCAGGCGTAGAACGCTTCGTTGATCATCGGCATCAGGACGCGGTTCGAGACGAACCCTGCACGGTCGTTGGCAGGGATCGGCGTCTTGTTCAGGGCCTTGGCGAGTTCGAGCGTCGTCGCGGTCGTGGCGTCTGACGACTGGATGCCCTTGATCACCTCGACGAGTTTCATCACGGGCACCGGATTGAAGAAGTGCATCCCGATCACGCGTGCGCCGGCGCCCTTGTGTGCATGCTCCGCCGCCGCCGCGATCTCCGTGATGCTGATCGAGCTCGTGTTGCTCGCCAGGATCACGTCCTCCCGCACCAAGCGGGCCATGTGCTGGAAGATCTCCTTCTTGACGTGCAGGTTCTCGACCGCCGCCTCGATCACAAAGTCGGCATCCTTGAGGAGGTCGATCATGTGGACGTACTTGATCCGCTTCTGCGCGGCGTCCGAATCCGCCTGCGACAGGCGCTGCTTCTCCACCTCGCGGCCAAGACGCTTCTTGTGGTCGGCCTCGCACTTGTGCTGCTGGTCGACCGACTTGTCGCAGACTATCACGTTGAACTTGTGCAGCGCCGCCACCAGCGCGATCCCCCCGCCCATCTGCCCCGCGCCGATGATCCCGACCGTCTTGATGTTCTGCATGATCTTCTCCGAAAGAGCGTTTACGCTGCCATGATACCCGCCAGGCCTGATCGAACCACGCCCCCGCCTTCCTGACACGCGATCTCAGAACCCCGCCTAGCCTTTCTCCATGCCGTCGATCGAGGCCCTCGAAAAGCTCCTCAGGAACGACCCGGGCGACCCCTTCCTGCTCTACGGGCTCGCCCAGGAATACGCCAACCAGAAGAACCACGAGCGTGCCATCGAGTTCTACGACCAGTGCCTCGCAGCCGACCCCTCCTACTGCTACGCCTACTACCACAAGGCCCGCAGCCAGCAGGCCCTCGACCGCATCGACGACGCCATCTCGACCCTCAAGGCCGGCACCGATCACGCCCGCAAAAGCGGAGACGGGCACGCCGTCTCGGAACTCCAGGCTTTCCTCCTCGACCTGACCTGAAACCCCGCCGGGCCCCTGTGCCGAGCAACCCCGGGCCTGATACCGTACCGACATGACCTGCACGCCCAACCGCATGGGGTCCTGCCGCATCCTTCGCCAGGCCGTCTCGACCGTGCACACGGTCGCGATGGCGACTTGCACCACGTTCATCCTGGGCGGGTGTGTCGCCGAGAACGACCGCCTGACGGTGGGCCACGAAGTCGAACTCGAGGCCTTCACGCCCGATGAGCCCCGCTTCGAACGCCTGGCCCCCACCACGGTCTCCCCCGACAAGCCATTCCCCGCCTTCCCCGCCGGCGACCATTCGGTCAAGTCGATGGACCGTTCCAACTGGACCGAGCAGACCGTGCTGGTGCCGGTCGACGGAACTGCACACCGCCCGACGTACGCCGAGTCTGTTGAATTGAAGAATTCAACGGCACGCCAGCGCGGCGAGTTCCCCACCGCACTCTCCGCGCTCGAGCTCACGGGCGGATTTACGGATGAACAGCTCGTCGAGACATTCACGACCCCCCTGGTCGTCTTCGGCAGCGGCGTGATCGTCCCCTTCCGCCTCCTGATCGACCCGCAGTGGAACATCCACTACAGCCCCAAGCGGACGTATGACCGCTGGCCCACACCGGGCTCTGATCCGATCATCAAGGCGGAGTTCGCCGCGCCCGCCGACGGCTCCGATGCCGCGCCGGCCGCCGACCCAACCCTTCCAGGCGCTCAGGAGTGGCCACGATGAGCGGAATCCCTCCACTCGATTCCCGCGGGCTACCCACCGGTTACGAGCTCAAGCAGGGCCTTGAAGTCACGCCCCGGGAGATCAAGTCAGCGCTCGCGGACCCTTCCCGCGTCCTCCTCGTGGATGTTCGAACACAGCCCGAGTGGGACCTGGTCCATGTCCCCGGCTCGATCCACATCCCGCTCGACCAGATCGAGCAACGCCACGATGAAATCGATCTGGCGCCGGGTCAGCAGCTCGCGGTGATCTGCCACCACGGTGTGCGCTCGCTCAAGGGCGCTCTTGCGCTGCGTGCACTGGGCTTCCCCCATGCCGTCTCGGTCGCGGGCGGCATCGAACTCTGGTCGCTCTCGGCCGACCACGACATCCCGCGCTATGAGCGTGGTCCCGGTGTGCTCAAGCTGCTGGGGAAATGACCCCCGCCCGGACGCCCTCACGCAGGCGGACCTGCGACTTGGCGTTGTGTGTCGGAGACGCTCCGCTCCGCGATTGTCCGGTGCATTCAGCCAGCCCGGGAAGCTTGCGAGAGCTTCTCCAGCGTCGCGGACGCCTTCCCGGAATCGACCGCCTCCCTCGCCATCTCCATCCCACCTGCGATCGAACCGGCCGCGCCCGCGACCATCAGTGCCGCGCCCGCGTTCAGCAGCACGATCGAGCGCGCATGCACAAGGGCGGGATCTGAACTTCCCGAGATCACCCCTCGCACCATCTCGACGCTGTGCGCAAGATCACGCGCTTCGAGCGATCCTTCCGGAGCACGCGCCACGCCAAACTCCTGTGCATCCACCGTGCGCGCCAGAACCCGCCCAGCCTCGACATCAAAGACGTGCGTCCTCTCGCGCGTCGTAATCTCATCCATCCCGTCAAACCCGTGCACCACCATGGCGCGGAGCGTCCCCAGGCCCGCAAGCGCGTGTGCAACCTTCTCCGCCTCTTCCCGCCCGTACACGCCGATGGCCTGCCGCGAAGCACGCCCGGGATTGGTCAACGGCCCCAGCAGGTTGAAGATCGTCGGAAACCCAAGCGACCTGCGCACTCCCGACGCATACTTCATCGCCGGGTGTGCATGAATCGCAAAGCAAAAGCACACGCCGACCTCATCCAGGCACGTTGCCTGAACCGCGGGAGGGGCGTCCACGTTGACCCCCAGGCCCTGGAGCACCTCGGCCGATCCACGTCCGCTGCGCGAGCGGTTGCCGTGCTTGGCCACACGGACGCGCATGGGCCCCGCCGCCGCGGCCGTCACGATCGCCGCGGCCGTGGAAATGTTGAAGGTCTTGGGCGCTCCACCCGTGCCGCACGTGTCGATCACGGGTCCCAGAACGCCGGGATGCTCCGCAGAGGCCGGAACCTCCCTCACAAACCGCCGCATGGCGCGGGCGCCACCGATCAGTTCCTGCACCGTCGGACCCCGCCGCTGGATGAGCGCCAGGAGTGCCGCGATCTGCGGCTCCGCAAGCTCTCCCTGAAGCAACAGCCCGAACAGCTCTTCCGCTTCCGCGGCGGAGAAGGTTCCCGGGGCGACCTCTCCGTGCGGTGATCCACCCGCCAGAGGCGGGGCTGACAAAAGCCTGTCAAAGATCGCGCCGATCTCCATGTGCAGGAGAGTACGGGCTTTTCGACCGAACTCCCATCTTTTCCCGGCGTCATACTGTTGAATGATGGCAGTGTCAGCGGTTCAAACCCTGCGTCTGGCCTCGGCGGCCCGTCGGCGTGCACTCGTCGCCGCGGTTATCCGGTCGTCGGGCCTGCTGCTGACGGTCGCGGGCGCGGTCGATGCCGCCTTGATCATCCTCGCTCGCCGCGGCTACCTCACACTCTCAGATCAGGAACTGCTGATTCTTGCCGGAGCCGTGCCGGTGGCCGCACTCGCCGCCGCGTCGGCTTGGTCGTGGAAGAACCGCTGGTCGCCCATGCGGGCCGCGATCGAGGTCGATCAGCGACTGTTGCTCAAGGACCGTCTTTCGAGCGGCTTGGCCCTGGCCGGCGCCTCCAGTTCGCCGGGCTTTGCCCTCCTGGCGATCACGGACGCGGAAGCACTCGCGCCGACAATCGCTGGTGATCATGGCCTGGTTCGTGCACTCCCGATCCGGTTCGGCAGAACCTGGTTCACCGCGGCCGCGGCGGCCCTGGTGGCCGCCAGCGCGTGGTTCCTTCCGCAGCAGACAAGCACCGCCCACCGGGAGCAGCTCGCCCGGATCGCCGATCGCACCGAGGCCAGCGCGATCGTCCAGCAGGCCGCCGATGCTGCACGCGAGCTTGTCCAGAACTCCGAGCTTGATCAATCCCGCGCTGCACTGGCGCAGCGGCAACTCCAGGAGCTTGATTCGATCACGCGTGAGCTTGGATCCGCCGGCGGATCCAAAGCGCCCCAGGAAGCGATTGTCGAGTCATCGCGCACGCTGGAGAAACTCGCGGGCGAGGTCGCCAGATCGGCCCAGGAAGACGCCGGACGTGTTCAGGAAGCGCGCCGGCAGCTTGCACGTGCCGCACGCCAGGACGGTGAACAGGGCGACGTCGCTTCGCCCACCGCACAGGATCTTCAACGTGCACTGCGAGAAGGCGACCTGACGCGTGCCCGCGACGCCGCACAGAAGCTCTCACAGGAATTGGATGCACTCCCGCCCGCCGAACGGGAAACGCTCGCCAAAGACCTAGAGCGCATGGCCGACCAGCTCGAAAAGCCCGCCGCCGAAAATTCGGCCCCGGCCCCGGCCCCC